>JAFQKB010000022.1 GCA_017397125.1 Clostridia bacterium
ACCCAACCGTTGAGAGGCTCACGCTCGATAAATGCATCGTCTCCCTCGGCAGCGTCCTGAGTTTCAAACAGACGGATATTATCCAGCAGCGCCGCACCGCCCTTGTCAATGACAGCGATACCGATGCGGGTGAAGGGACCGGAGTTGAAAGTGGTCCTGACGGAGTTCCATTCCTCTCCAAAGATCTCCTGGCTAAAGGGGCTCTCGAAAAAGACCGTAGGCTTTTTCTTTACGTCGGTCATCAGGCGCAGTTCGCCGGAGCCGGACTCCAGCACCTTGACATCCGTAGAGAATACGTAGTCGGTGTTGGGCTGTACGTCCACCCACTTAATGTAATATACGCCGGTGGGGTTGATGGCCTCGTACTTGAGAGAGGTGCCATAGCCCACCTTGCCCGGCTGGATGGACATAAAGCCGTTTTTCCAGCCGGAGCCGGTCTGCCAATAATCGGAGCTGTCGTCATCCACGTGCACGTTCTCGGTGAGAGAATCCTCATCGGCGCAATAGTCAGCGTCTGTAAGCACAGAGAGGATGGAACCCATAAGGTTGGCGCTCTTATACGTTATGCCCTGGGTCTTTTTGAACAGAGCGATGTCGTCCACCCACATCCGGGAGGCGCATCCATAGAGGCCGATGCTGATCTGGGTCTGGTTGCCGGAGTTGAACGACACGCTGCGCAGATGCCACTCTTCGTCCCACGCGGTGGGATAGATCTGCATGCTCTCCATAGAGGTGCGGCCTTTGTAGCTATCGTAGACCATAAAGGTGCGGGTGCCCGGGTTGAGCACACCGATGCTGGCGGTAAAGCGGCTGTCGTCCGCAAGGTAGGCACCCTTGACCCAGGCGGAGAATACGTAATCCGTATTCTTTTCCACATCCACTGTAAAGGTATACCAGGCGGGATCCTTGGTGGCGGAAGAATTGAAATACAGGCTCTTGCCACCGTCCGGAGCGGTGGAGTCCTCCACCACCGACACAGCAGCGCCCAGGAAGGTGTCCCCCATCCACTGGCCACCGGAAGCAGCCTCAAAACTGCCGTTCTGAATCAGGTTGATTTCCGGCGTCCGAGGGCGGTTGACCGCATCAGCAAAAAGGGTCAGTCCCAAACGCTCGCCCTTTACCGCAAACTCAGCCGGCTGGGCCTCCAGTCTGGGCTGTAAGCTGGAAACAGAGGTGTAGGGATTCTGCACAAACCCCAGAGCCTCCTCGGGATCGTTGCTGGGGACAGATTCCACCGTGTTGCCGGCATCGTCCCGCGCCACGATCTTGTAGATGGTGTCCGTATTGGCGCGGCGGTCCTTATAGACGCACTTGAAGCCTTGGAGGTAATCGCTCTGAGGCACATTGTCCAGCAGAGTAGTCCAGGTCTTGCCGCCGTTGGTGGAGCTGAGCAGGTCCATCCTGGTGGCCTGACGGGAGGGGATCCACTCCACAATGCCGTTGCCCAGATTAAAGAAGAAAGACGGCGCATCCAATGCCCCGGTGATGCCCCGGTGCTGGTTGCGACTGTCGATGGCGTAATGCCGGATCGCGTATACAAACTCGCGGAAGTCGGTCACCGTGGTGGTGCCCGCCGCCAACAGATCGTGGGGGCCACCGCGGGAGGTGGGCTGCCAGGCCCACATAAAGCCGCCTATGAGGCCTCTGGCCTTCATATTATCCCGATAGATCGTGTGCCGACGGGTCATTTCGGCTTCCGAATAGTTGGAACTGCTGCTCACGTTGTACTCGGACAAAAATACCGGCGCATTGGCCACCATATCCTCCGGCCAACCGCAGTCGCCTTCGCTGCTGTAGGTGTTGTGACCATTGAGATCCAGATCCAGATCGCCATAACGAGCCTTGTCCACATTGTTGGCAGCGATGGTGCGGGCCACATCCGGCATCTCTTCCTTCACCACGTCGTTCATGGCGGAAACGAAATATTGGATATCGGCCAGGGTGGTGCCGTACATGGCACGGCCGCCGGAGAAAAGATTGCCGATCTCGCTGTCGTTGGTCTCGTTCTCGATCTCATCGGTCAGGGCCACGATGGCGATCACGTCCGGATACTCCGCCAGCACCTTGCACAGGGGGCGAACAAAACGCTCGGCATAATGATCCGCAATGGTGGGGTCGCCATACATGGCGTTGATGATCCACCAGGACTCCATGCCGTAATAGTCCGGCACAGAAGAGGAGTGGAAGCAGATGTTCCACAGCAGCGGCATGCCAACCTGCCGGCACATATCCAAAAAGCGCCGAACATTCTGCAGATAATCTTTTTTGATGCCCAGCACGTCGCCGTTATCGTCGTAGATAACGCCCTCGCCATAGGCAGAGCCTGCATAGGCCATGATATTGAAGCCCATAGCCTTCAGATTATAGATCTCCTGATACACCTTGGCGGCACCGTAGGCATCCAGGCCCACCGAGGAAAAGTCGTACCACCGGTTGTGTGCCCATTTCATCATGGTGTCGTTGCCGGTCAGGCCGTGACCCAGGTTGTCGTGGGTGAACCAGGGGAACCAAACGCCCTCCAGATAACCATCCCGCTGCAGGATCTGCTCCAGGAGGTTGTCCTCCTCCAGCCAGGGCAGCATCCGCTGGGCCGAGACGGACCAGGCCGGAGCGATCGCCCCCACCGCCAGCACGATGGCGCACACAACGGATAGGATTTTCCGGATAGTCTTAGTCATACAGACACCCCTTTCTTTAAGGTTAGTATACAAAATTAATGATTTTCTGTCAATACAATTATTATAATCCCCTGACATAGCCGGATTTTCTATGCAGGCAAAGCGCTATGATACTAGCGGCGCACAGGTGCTCTCAAATTACCAACACGTGCATATGAAAGGTTAGCAAGCCGCCCCTAAAGGCCCCCTTTAGGCAAGAGAGGCGCCCTCTCCGTCACGGCTACGCCGTGCCACCTCTCCCAGAGGGAGAGGCAAGATATGGCTCCGCTCTTTTTTCTTCCCTCAGTACAGCTGGGGGTTTATTCCCGCGGCCTAAAGGAGCCAAAAAACGGCGGCAGGGGAAATCCTCTGCCGCCGAAAGTGGTTTGCTGTTATTGTTATTTGTCGGGTACCCAGTAGCCGTTGGCGTTGATGTAATAGCCATCCACGGTGGTGTTGTAGACCATGCGGCCGTTTGCATCCAGATAGCACCAGCCCTTGGAATCCTGCACCCACTTATTGGTGACGCAGTAGCCGTCAGCGCCCACGTAGCACCAGCCCTTGCTGTCTGCCACCCACTTGCTGGTGACCATACGGCCATTTGCATCCAAATAGCACCAGCCCTTGGAGTCGGCAACCCACTTATTGGTGACGCAGTAGCCGTCGGTGCCCACGTAGCACCAGCCCACGCTGTCCATGATCCACTTGCTGGTGGCCATCCGGCCGCTGCCGTCCAGATAGCACCAGCCCTTGCTATCCGCCACCCACTTATTGGTGACACAATAGCCGTCGGCGCCCACGTAGCACCAGCCCATACTGTCTTTGATCCACTTGTTGGTGGCCATCCGACCATTCTCATCCAGATAGCACCAGCCGACGGAATCGGCCACCCACTGGTTGGTGACACAGCGGCCGTCCTCACCCAGATAACACCAGCCCACGCTGTCCATCACCCACTTGTCGGTGACCATATAGCCGTCCGCACCCATATAATACCAGGTGCCCTCGTGCTGGATCCACTGGTTGGTCTGGGGCACGCCGTCCACCAGGTACATGGCGTCGCCAAACTCGTCCACCACCCAGCCGTTGTAGGCGTCCTGGCCGTCTGCGGCATCCGCCGGATCAAACAGACGGAGGTTGTCAATCAGGGCCGAGCCGCCCAGATCGCACACGGCGATGCCGAGGCGGGTGTAGGCGGAGGTGTTCAGCCCGATGTTGAAGGGGAACCAGCCGTCGCCGTAGCTGTCCGTATCAAAGTCCACCTGCAGGAAGGAGATCGGCGTGCCCAGCTTGCCGTCCAGCAGCACCAGCTTGCCGGCGCCGCTCTCCAGCACCCGGATGTCGGCGGAGAACACGTAATTGGTGTAGGGCTTTACCTCCACCCATTTGATGTAGTACACGCCAGAGGACTGCTCGCTGCCGGTGTACTTCAGGGAGGTGCCGTATTCGTAGCTGTTGGGGGCAAAGCTCATAAAGCCGTTGTTCCAGCCGTGACCGGTCTGCCAATAGTCAGAGGCGGCATCGTCCATACGGACGTTTCCGGTCAGGCTGTCCTCGTCCTCACAATACTCCACGTCGGACACGTAATAGGAGACCGAGCCACCCATGTTCTCGCCCACGTACTTGACGCCCTGGCCGTTCTCGTACAGGGCCATATCGTCCACCCACATCTGACTGCCCTCGCCGTGCAGGGCGATGGTGATCTGCGTCAGACTGCCGGAGTTGAACCGGACGCTGCGCAGATGCCACTGGCCGTCCCAGGCAGGCGGATAGATCTGCCGGATGTCCCGGGAGGCCCGGTTGCGATAATCCGGACAGGTCATAAACCGGTCGGTGGTGGGGTCGATGACACCGATGCTGGCGTGGCCGCTGTTGAGCGGCGACAGGAAGGAGCCCTTGACCCAGGCGGAGAAGACGTATTCGGTGTTGGGCTTAATATCCACCGTGAATTTATACCACTGGGCCGTGGCGGTAGCAGAGGAGTCGAAATACAGGCTCTTGCTGCCCTCGGGGGCGGTGGCATCCTCCACCACCTGCAGGTCGCCGTCCACCATGGCGGTCCAGGCGCCGGTGCCGGCCTCAAAGCTGCCGTCCTTCAGCAGGTTCACGTCGGGGGTGATGGGGCGGTTATTGACCTCGCCGAAGGTGGTCAGGGAATAGGACCCCTTAGACCCGTAATAATTGCCGATGCCCAGAGGTCCGTCGGGGGTGATCTGGGTAGCCGTCTTTTTGTACTTATTCTCCACGCCCGCCACGTTGGTGGGGTCGCTCTCGGCCACGTTGCCCTGGTCGTCCCGCACCACGACCTTATACATGGAGTTGGCAACCACCTCGTCCTGATAGATGCCCTTGTTCTTGGCTGTATAATAGACGGGATTTACGTTCTCCAGGATGGCCACCCAGGTCTCGCCCCCGTCGGTGGAGCGCAGGATGTCCATGGAGGTGGCCTGGCGGGAGGGGATCCACTCCACGTAGCCGCCGCCCTCGTTGCAATACATCACCGGCTTGTCCAGCACCACCGTCTCGCCCCGATGGGCGGCGCGGTAATCGTCCATATAGTGGCGCAGGTCGCCCACCGTAGAGCAGAAGTAGGTGTTGGGCCGGTTGCCGGTGGGGGTGCTGTCCAGCAGATAATAGGCCGTGCGGGAGCGCAGGCCGTGGGACAGCCAGCACCACTGGACGCCGCCCTTATAGCCCTTTTCCACCATCTGCTCCCGGAAGCGGATGAGCTTTTCGGTAAACATCTCGTCGGTGATATTGCTCTCGCCGCCGATGTTGTATTCGGTCATAATGACCGGGGCGTCGGTGACGTACTCCTCCACCGTGGGGAGGTTGGCGTTGTTGTCGTAGCGGTTGTGGCCCATCAGATCCAGGTCAAAGCCGCCGTAAATGGACTTGTTCATATTGTTGGAGGCCACGGTGCGCTCCACGTTCGGCAGCACCTCCCGGACCACGTCGTTGATGCGGCTCATGAAACACACCATATTCTCCTGGTTAACGCCGTACATGGCACGGTCGCCGGAGAAATGATTGCCCAGCTCAGAGTCGTTGATCTCGTTCTCCGGCTCGTCGGCAATGGCCACCAGGGCCACCACGTCCGGATACTCTGCCAGCATCCGGCACACCGGCCGCACAAACCGCTCGGCATAGTGATCCGCCACGGTGGAGCTGGCGTATTTCTGCGCAAAGATATTGTAGGCATCCATACCGTAATAGTCCGGCGCCGAGGAGGAGTGGAAACAGATGGTCCACATCACCGGCATACCGATCTCCCGGCACATATCCAGAAAACGACGGGCGTTATCCAGATAATCCTGCTTGACTCCCAGCACGTCGCCGTGGGGATCAAACACCACGCCCTCATCGTACACCGAGCCGCCGAAGCCCAGCATATTATAGCCCATGGCCTTCAGGTTGTAGATCTCCCGATAGATCTTGTGGGCGCCGTAGGCGTCCATACTGACCTTGGACCAGGCGGCGCCGTAATATGTGGCCATCACATCGTTGCCGGTGAAGCCGTGGCCGATGGAGCCACCCTCAAACCAGGGGAACCAAATACCGTCCAGCAGGCCGTCCCGCTCCAGGATCTGCTCCAGCAGAGTGGGCTCCTGGGCCAGGTCCGCTTTTTCCGCCACGGCCGGCAGCACGCCGGTCAGACCGGCCAGCAGAGCCAGCGCACACAGGGCGCCGAGAACCGATTTCATTGTTTTTTTCATAGAAACTTCACGCTCCTCTTCCAGCATAAGTATACAGGAACAGCCTTCTCCCCGTCAAGAGCCGGATAAGAAAAACGGTGGAAAGTGTTAGACTTTCCACCGCTTTTATTGATTTTTTCTTATTTCAGTAGGGCGCCGTTGGAAGCAAAGGTATAGGTCTTGCCGCCGATGGTCTGCCGGCCGGTGACCATATAACCACTGCCGTTGATGTAATACCGCTGGCCGCCGTCCTCGACCCAGGCACTGTACACCATCCGGCCGTTCTGGTCCAGATAGCACCAGCCCTTGCTGTCCTTCTGCCAGGCGTTGACCTTGCAGTAGCCGCTGCCGTCCACGTAGCACCAGCCCTTGGAGTCAGCGATCCACTTGTTGGTGGCCATCCGGCCATTGCTGTCGAGGTAGCACCAGCCCTTGCTATCCGCCACCCATTTGTTGGTGACACAGTAGCCGTCGCCACCCACGTAGCACCAGCCGACAGAGTCCATGATCCACTTGTTGGTGACCATCCGGCCGTTGCTATCGAGGTAGCACCAGCCCTTGCTGTCCGCTACCCATTTATTGGTGACGCAGTAGCCATCGCCGCCTACGTAGCACCAGCCGACCGAGTCCATGATCCACTTGTTGGTGGCCATCTTACCGTTGTCACCCAGATAGCACCAGCCCTTGGAATCCTTTCTCCACTGACCGGACACCATATAGCCGTCCTCGTCTATATAGTACCAGCCACCGTCGTAGACCCACTTGGAGATCACCTTGTAATGGTCCTTGTAGTACATCCAGGCCTCTTCGTACTCGTCCTCGACCCAGCCGTCCAGCACGTCCTCGTACTCGTCGCCATACTGGGACTCAAACAGGCGGATGTTGTCGATCAGAGCCTCGCCGCCCAGATCGCACACCGCGATGCCGATGCGCGTAAAGGCGTCGCTGTTAATGGCGATGCAGAAGGGGAACCACTCCTCGCCATAGCTGTCGATGTCAAAGTCGATCTCCAGCAGATTGACCGGCCCGCTGATCTTGTCGTCCGTTATCACCAGCTTACCGTACTTGCCATCGCCGCTGTTGAGAATCTTAATATCCGCTGCGAACACATACTCGGTGTGGGGCTTTACATCCACCCACTTGGTGTAATACACACCCACCGGATTCTCAGAGGCAGTGTACTTGAGGGCGGAACCATAGATGCTGCCGGTATCTACCACGCTCATAAAGCCGTTCTTCCAGCCGGAACCGGTCTGCCAATAATCGGAGGTGGCGTCGTCCAGAGTAACATTCTGGGTGTTGCTATACTCAGGCGGACAGCTCCGCACGTCCGACATATAGCTGAAGAGAGAGCCGCGCAGGTTCTCGCCCGCGTATTTGATGCCCTGACCATTCTTAAACAGCGCAATGTCGTCCAGCCACAGCTGGGAGCCGGCGCCGTACAGAGCCAGGGTCACCTGGGTGAGGGAGCCGGAATTGAACATCACCGAACGCAGATGCCACTCCTCATCCCAGGCGGTGGGGAACAGCTGCTGGGTGGGCTGAGAGGCCCGCATGCAGCCGCCAATACCGTGATGCCAATCGTAGTAGAGCATAAAGCCGGTCTCTTTTTGATCCGGATCCAGCACGCCAAAGCTGGCGTTGAACCGGTTGTCGGCGCTGATAAAGGCGCCCTTGAGCCAGGCGGAGAGAATGTACTCGGTGTTGGGCTCTACATCCACCGTAAAGGTGTACCAGCCAGCCTCTTTCTTAGAGGTGTTAAAGTACAGCACCTTATCGCCGGTGGGGGCGGTGGGATCCTTTACCACCTGGATCTCGGGGCACAGGAAGGAGCGATTGTTCCACTGGCCGCCGGACTCATTCTCAAAGCTGGAGTTAAGAATCAGGTTGTACTCTTCCTTCTCCGGCCGGTTGGTCTCCATACCAAAGGAGATCAACTTGGTCTGGCTTTTGTTCTGAATGGACTTGGGGGGGCTGCCGGGGGTAACCACCGGGTTGTCCGCCTCTACAGCCGGGAACTGATAGGCAACCTCCGGCTTGTTGCTGGGAGCCGACTCTACCTCGTTGCCCTTGTCATCCCGGGCCACGATCTTGTACATATAGCCGGACTTGGGGGCGGTGGTATCGGTATAGCTGCCCTTGCCGTCCGCATCCACATACTTGGACGGATCCACGTTGTCCAGCAGCTTCTTCCAGGTCTTGCCGTCGTCGGTGGAACGCAGCAGATCCATCTTGGTGGCCTGGCGGGGGGCGATCCACTCCACCTTGCCGCTGCCGTCGTTGCAGAACAGGCTGGGGGTATCCAGCACCAGCTCCTCACCACGGTAGGCGGCCCGGTACTCTTCTATATAATGGTACAGCAAATACTGCATAGCGCGGAAATTGGTGGTCTGGAACTTATACTTCAGCATATCCTGACCGCCGCCGTAGGTGTTGGGCATCCAGCACCACTGGAAGCCGCCGGCATAGCCATATTTCATCATCGCCTCGCGGAAAGCCTTGTGCTGATTGAACAGCGGCTCCTCGCCCGAATTGAACTCGCCGCCGACGTTGTACTCGGTGAGCAGCATGGGCACGGAGGTGTGATAGCTCTCGGTGGTGGGGGCGCCGCCATTATTGGCATAGCGGTTGCAGCCGATCAGGTCCAGATCCAGCTCCGCAAACATAGCGGAGTTCTCCGAGCTGGAGGCCACGGTGCGGGGGATGCCGGGGGCATTCTCCTTGACCGCCTGGTTGATGGTCTTCATAAAGTGCAGCATATCGTGCTGTGTAACACCCCAGTGCTCACGGCCGGAAAAGTGGTTGCCCAGCTCGGAGTCGTTGGTGTCATTATTCTCCTCGTCGGTGAGGGCTATCAGCGCCACCACGTCCCGATACTCCGCCAGCACCTCACACAGAGGAGCCACGAACCGGTCCGCATAGTGCTGAGACACGGTGGGGTTGCAATACATCTGGGTGATCAGGTTCCACGCCTGGTTGCTCCAATAGGAGGGTAGCGAAGAGGAGTGGAAGGTGATGGTCCACATCACCGGCATACCGGCGGCACGGCACATATCCAGCAGACGGCGCACATTGTCCAGATACTGCTGCTTGATGCCCAGCACATCGCCGTTTTCGTCGTAGATGACGCCCTCGCCGTAGATGGAGCCGCCATAGGCCAGCATATTGTAGCCCAGGGCCTTCATGTTGTAAATTTCGCGATAGATCTTATCCGCACCGTAGGTGTCCATACCCACAGTGGAATAGTCACGCTGCAGACCGTGATACTGGTGCATAATCTCGTTGGAGGTCAGGGAGTGACCCAAATTTTCATCCATAAACCAAGGATACCAGATACCGTCGATCATGCCGTCCCGTTCCAGGATCTGGTTGACCAGAGAGTCCTCCTCCACCCAGGTGACGGAATTGCCGATGGCGGCCAGCACCGGGGACGCCATGCTCATCAGCAGGGCCAGGGTGCACAGCACCGGCAATACAAGTTGTTTGCATTTCTTAATCATACGATCCTTCCTTTCGGTTCCAAAAGTAGGGTTGCTCGCATTCAGTTTACCAGTTTACGGCAAATATGTCAATCGTTTGCCGGCAAAAAGAAAGGCGGCAGGGGAAATCCCCTGCCGCCGAAAGTGTGTTTTGCCGTTGTTGACCGGTATCTTAGCCTACCCGATAGCCGTCGGCGTTGACGTAATAGCCGTCCACGGTCGTATTGTAGACCATGCGGCCGTTGGCATCCAGATAGCACCAGCCAACAGAATCCTTGACCCAGGCGTTGGTCAGGCAGTAGCCGGCCTCGCCAATATAGCACCAGCCAACGGAATCCTTGACCCACTTGTTGGTGACCATACGGCCCTGATCGTCCAGATAGCACCAGCCCTTGCTGTCAGCAACCCACTTGTTGGTGACGCAATAGCCGTCGGCGCCCACATAGCACCAGCCAACGCTATCCATGATCCAGCGGTTGGTAGCCATACGGCCCTGGTCATCCAGGTAGCACCAGCCCTTGCTGTCAGCAACCCACTTGTTGGTGACGCAATAGCCGTCGGCGCCCACATAGCACCAGCCAACGGAATCCATGACCCACTTGTTGGTGACCATGCGGCCGTTGTCATCCAGGTAGCACCAGCCCTTGCTGTCAGCAACCCACTTGTTGGTGACGCAATAGCCGTCAGCGCCCAGGTAGCACCAGCCGACGCTATCCAGCATCCACTTGTTTACGACCTTCACGTCGTCCACATAGTAGGCCCACTTGCCGTCTTCCTCGACCCAGCCGTTCTTGGCAGGATCCACGGGCGGATCGATGGGCGGATCCACGGGCGGATCCACGGGAGTCTCGTTGTCCACCACTTCATACTGATACGAGTCGGAGAAGTCGCCGTAGACGACGGTGACCTTACGCTTGCCGGCGGTGACCGACTGGAAGCCACGGGTGGTGAAGCCCTCGGTGACCTGCTCGGTAGAGCCGTCGTCGTAGGTCAGCTCCAGCACCAGGCCGGTGGTATCCAGCTTATCGCCGATCTGATACTGGGTCTTGGTGGGCTCGGTGACGATGGACATACCGGTGACCTGCTTGGGAGGCTTCATAAAGGTGGTCTGAATGAATGCGGTCAGATCGTCAGCGAACTTCTTCTGGCCGGCCAGGTTGGGATGCCAGCCGCCGCCGGAGGTGTTCATGGTCAGCTTGAGGCTGTACAGACCGGCCTCTTCGCCGCCCATCTCGTTGATGATCTCCTCGATTTGCTTGTTGATACCACTGGTCATCATGTTGTAGATCCAGACGATCTTCACGCCGGGGTTCTTCTCACGGACCAGATTGAGCATCTCGACCATACCCGCCTTACGCAGGGCAGCATCCTTCTGGATGGCGTCGTCGTTGGTGCCCAGAGCGAAGACAATGATATCCGGGACACGGGCAGAGAAGTCGTAAGCGGTATTCTTGTCATAGTTGTAGCGCTGCATGGGATAGACCTGCTGCATAGTGGTGCTGCTATAGCCGTACTTGCAGCCCAGACCGGACCAAGCCACGCTGGACCAGTCGGCGCCCAGAGCCTTAGCGGTCAGATAGGCATAGCCCTGAGTCGCATCGGAATACAGAGGCTTGCCGGGATCCTTCTGGTTGACATCGTTGCTCAGACAGCCGTAAGCGGCAGTGATGGAGTCACCGATGAACTCGATGTACAGATCGCTGTCCGCAGGCTTCGCCGCCAGGGTTCCGTCCAGAGAAATGGAGGAGATGCCCACCTCGCCGTACAGATGCTCGGTCTGACGATAGATGGCGAAGGTGTGCTCGCCGGCGGCCAGGCCCTCAGCCAGCACGATCTCGGTCTCGCCGGCCTTGGTGATGTGGCAATAGGCGCGATCCTTAGCCACGCCGTCCACCACGATGGTGAAGTACACGCCGCCCTGAGCAGTGGTGTCACCGATCTTCTTGGCGTTGAAGGTGGCTTTTACGGTGCCGGAGCAGTTGGCCTTAAACTCAATGCCGGAAATAGACCAATCCAGCATCAGGGTGCCGTCCACCATCTCGGTACGGCCCTGAGTCTTAATGTTGTTCAGGATGGCATCGATGGAATAACTGGCGCCATCCAGCAGCTTCAGGTCGGAGAAGACCGCCAGGTGGTCGGAAGCGCCGGCCGCGATGGCGTCGGTGACGGTGGTAGCATACAGGGACTGCACGTAGCTGTTGATCATCACGTGATCGATAACGGAACCGCCATTCTTGGTGTTGGAATCACGCATGCCGGTGATCTCCATAAAGGTCTGGAACTCATCCGCAGAGGAGCCGCTGTTGTAGTCACCGGTAGAGATGACAGGCACACGGAACTCTTCCTCCAGAGCCTTAATAAACTCGGCATCCTCTTTCAACTGATGGGGACGGTGCAGACCATCGCCATTAACCTCGCCCGCATCGGGGTGCAGACTGGTGACGATGAACATCTGACCGGTGGCTTTCAGACGGAAGATACCGGCGTTCACATAACGGAAACGCAGAACGCCCCAACGGGTCTTGGTGTTTTTGAACAACCGGCTCTCCACCAGTTCCACCGTCTCGGTGTTATAGGCCAGAGCGGTACACATAAAGTCTTCGTTTCCGCTTTCAGGATCCACGTCGTTGACAAACTCGTACTGGGGCAATGCGGTGCGGATGCCCTGATACCAGTTGTAGCTGAACTCCTGGAAGCCGATGACATCGGGAGCATAGTGGCCAATCATAATGGCCGCATTGCCGTCGCGGGTGCCGGTGCCGCTGAAGGGTTTATCCATCGGCTGGCCCCAGTTGATGCCGCCGTACTCGGCGTTATCCATCAGCACGTTGTAGGACATCACGCGGATGTCGGCGCCCTCGGCCTTTTCCTGATTGCTGTTGCCGACGTAGCCGGAGCCGTCGTAGTCGCTCTCGTCGTACTCAACCAGCTTAAAGTCGTCAAAGTAGTACTGGCCGCCGTCGGTGCGGTAGTTGACCAGGCTGACGTTTACCACACCGGTGTCACCGCTGTTGAATTTCAGGCGGGTCATCACCCATGCGTTGGCAGCACCGTTGACATACTGACGATTGTCGTTGCGATCCTTAAAGGTGCCGTACTCCCAGGCATAATCCGGGGTAGCGCCTTCCACGTTGAAGAAGTAAGCGGGGTTGGTGTCGACGTTGCCATAGAAGTAGAACCAGCCGGTCACCACATAGTCGGTATTGGGGGTCAGCTGCACCGATTGAGAAGCCATCAGAATGCTGGAGCCATTCTCGTTGGTCTTCAGGGCCGCAACACCATCATGAGTCTGCTCGCCGGCAACCACGGTGGAATTGGCGCCCAGGATCCAGCTGGAGCCGTCACCGGTCTCAAAGCCGCCGTTGGTCAGCATGCCAGAGGGGCTGGCGGCGGTAACGCTGATGTTATCAATGTAGAAATCGTCGCCCTGACCCACAAACAGCAGAGAAGCGCCGGGGTTGTAAATGGAGCTGTCCTTGGCAAAGGTGTAGGTGAGGGTCTGCCAATCGGCAGTCAGTGTAAGGTAATTGTTCACGATGCTATTGCCGTTGCCGGGAATATCCATAGGACAATTCTTGATCTGGAAGTTCATTCTGGCACCGTCTTTAGAGCCCTTCACGTCGAAGGTGATCGTGTAGGTAACGCCGCCCTCTATGGCCCACGGCTTAGAGAACAGAATCTCATCCCAAGCAACACCGGAGATCAGGAAGCCGTACTTGCCGTCCTTGGCAGCAGACTCGGAGATGCCGGAGGTGCCGGCGGTGCCCAGGGGCCACTGATCGTTCAGAACGCCGGACTCAAAGCCTTCGTCGATGATCACACGGCTACCGTCCGGAGTCTCAGGATCTTCCGGCTCTTCAGCTTCGTTTTTGGTGATAACGATGTCGTCCACCACGATGGTGCCGGTATCGGCGTTAGCCATGATGAGCACGGTGGGGTTGGTGCACTCACCGGCGTTGAAGGTGAAGGAGAACTGCTCCCACTCCTCGGTGACGTTGTTCATATGGGCCTGGTTGATATTCTGGTTGCCGGCCACATCCTTCACCAGCACGGAGACGTTGGGGGCACCGGAGCCCTTCTTGGCCCAGAAGGAGATGGTGTACTCCTTGTTCTTCTCAACCCGGATCTCTTGAGCCAGAGAGTTCCACAGGGTAGCGGTGACCTCAGCCGCATACTGGCTGTCGTGGCCCGCCACCATGACGGTGGTGGCATCCCACATAGGAACCCAGCTGCTGGTATCACCGGTCTCGAAGTCGCCGTTCTTCAGGATGTC
>JAFQKB010000023.1 GCA_017397125.1 Clostridia bacterium
CGTCTGGGCGAATTCGACGTGCTGGTGGGCATCAACCTGCTGCGGGAGGGTCTGGATATCCCGGAGGTATCCCTGGTGGCCATCCTGGATGCGGACAAGGAGGGATTCTTGCGCAGCGAGACCTCCCTCATCCAGACCATCGGCCGCGCCGCCCGCAACGCCGAGGGACAGGTCATTATGTACGCCGACAGCGTCACCCCCTCTATGGAGGCGGCCCTGCGGGAGACCGATCGCCGCCGGCAGATCCAGATGGCGTACAACCAGGCCCACGGCATTGTGCCCAAGACCATCCGCAAGGACGTGCGGGACGTGCTGGAGATCTCCTCGCCCGGCAAAAAGGCGAAAAACGCCAAGGGCATCCGCCTGACCCGTGCCGAGCGGGAGGAGCTGATCCGCCAGCTGACCAAAGAAATGAAAAACGCCTCCCGTCTGTTGGAATTCGAGCACGCAGCTATCTTACGTGATCGGATTAAGGAGCTGCAGAATATGAAATGAGCGTCGCCTCCCTCGGAGAGGGAGTCTTAACGCTATCCTGCCTCGTGCAGAAAGGAACACTCTATGGCTAACGACAAACTCATCATCAAGGGCGCCCGCGCCCATAACCTCAAAAACATCAACGTGGAGCTGCCCCGGGACAAGCTCATCGTATTCACCGGCCTGTCGGGCAGCGGCAAGTCCTCTTTGGCCTTTGACACCATCTACGCCGAGGGACAGCGCCGCTACGTGGAGAGCCTGTCCAGCTACGCCCGGCAGTTTCTGGGGCAGATGGACAAGCCGGACGTGGACCTGATCGACGGTCTGTCCCCCGCCATCTCCATCGACCAAAAAACCACCTCCAAAAACCCCCGTTCCACCGTGGGCACCGTCACCGAGATATTCGACTATCTCCGGCTGCTGTACGCCCGCATCGGCATCCCCCACTGCCCCATCTGCGGCCGGGAGATCCGCCAGCAGACGGTGGACGAGATTGTGGACCGCCTGCTGGCGCTGCCGGAGGGCACCCGCATCCAGCTGTTGGCGCCCATCGTCCGGGGACGCAAGGGCCAGTATGCCAAGGAGCTGGAGGCCGCCCGCAAATCCGGCTATGCCCGGGCCCGGGTGGACGGCATTCTCTACGATCTGATGGAAAAGATCGAGCTGGATAAAAATAAAAAGCACACCATCGAGATCATTGTGGACCGCCTGGTGGTCAAGGAGGATATCCGCAGCCGCCTGGCCGACTCGGTGGAGACCGCCACCGGGCTGGCGGAGGGTCTGCTGACGGTGGACGTGGTGGGCGGCGAGGAGTTGACCTTCTCCCGCAATTACGCCTGCCCCGACCACGGGATCAGCGTGGAGGAGCTCTCCCCCCGGATGTTCTCCTTCAACAATCCCTTCGGTGCCTGCCCCAAGTGCACCGGCCTGGGCATCTTTATGGCCATGGACCCGGATCGGGTGGTGCCCGACCCTACCCTGTCTGTGCGGCAGGGCGCCTTTCCCGGCAGCGGCTGGAACTATAAGGACGGCGGCACCATCGCCAAGATGTATTTTGACGGTCTGGCCGACCACTACGGCTTTTCGCTGGACACGCCCTTTAAGGATCTGCCCAAGTCTGCGCAGGACGTGCTGCTGTACGGCACGGGGGGCGAGAAGATCAAGATGGCCTACACCCGGGAATACGGCTCAGGCACCCACTACACCGCCTTCGAGGGCGTGCTGAACAACATGCAGCGCCGCTATAACGAGACCGGCAGCGACTGGGCACGGGAGGATCTGGAGCAGTACATGAGCCAGGTCAACTGCCCCGACTGCCACGGCCGACGCCTGCGCCCCGAGAGCCTGGCGGTGACGGTGGGCGGCCTGAACATCATGGAGCTGTGCGACAAGACGGTGGAGGAGCTGCTGACCTTTATCGAGCAGCTGCAGCTGACCGAGCGGGAGCAGTTCATCGGCCACCGCATCCTCAAAGAGATCAAAGAGCGCCTGGGCTTTCTCAACAGCGTGGGCCTGGGGTATCTCACCCTGGGCCGCGGCGCCGCCAGCCTGTCCGGCGGCGAGAGCCAGCGCATCCGCCTGGCCACCCAGATCGGCTCCTGCCTGATGGGGGTGCTGTACGTGCTGGACGAGCCCAGCATCGGCCTGCATCAGCGGGATAACGACCGGCTGCTGGCCACCCTCAAGCACCTGCGGGATATCGGCAACACCCTCATTGTGGTGGAGCACGACGAGGACACCATGCGGGCGGCGGACTGGATCGTGGACGTGGGTCCCGGCGCCGGCATCCACGGCGGTGAGATCATCTATTCCGGCCCGGCACAGGGCGTGCTGGACTGTCCGGAATCCCTGACCGGCCAGTATCTGTCCGGCCAGCGGTGCATCCCTGTCCCCGCCACCCGGCGGGCCGGCAACGGCAATCTGCTGACCGTCCGCGGGGCGGCAGAAAATAACCTCAAGCACATCGACGTCAACTTCAGGCTGGGCGCCTTTAACTGCGTCACCGGCGTGTCCGGCAGCGGCAAATCCAGTCTGGTCAACGCCATTCTGTATAAGCGGCTGGCCCGGGATCTCAACCGCGCCCACACCCGCCCCGGCCGTCACGACGGCATCAAGGGGCTGGAGCATTTGGACAAGGTCATCGACATCGACCAGTCCCCCATCGGGCGGACCCCCCGCTCCAACCCCGCCACCTATACCGGCGTGTTCGATGATATCCGCAGCCTGTACGCCGCCACGGCGGACGCCAAGGCCCGGGGCTACAGCGCCGGGCGCTTCTCCTTCAACGTCAAGGGCGGCCGGTGCGAGGCCTGCCAGGGCGACGGTATCATCAAGATCGAAATGAACTTTCTGCCGGACGTATTCGTTCCCTGCGAGGTGTGCGGCGGCAAGCGGTATAACCGGGAGACCCTGGAGGTCCGGTACAAGGGCAAATCCATCGCAGACGTGCTGGATATGACCGTAGAGGAGGGTGTGGAGTTTTTCTCCGCCATCCCCAAGATCGCCAGAAAGCTGCAGACCCTACTGGACGTGGGGCTGGGGTACGTAAAGATCGGCCAGCCCGCCACCACCCTGTCCGGCGGCGAGGCCCAGCGGGTCAAGCTGGCCACCGAGCTGTCCAAGCGGGCCACCGGGCGCACTGTGTATATCCTGGATGAGCCCACCACCGGCCTGCACGCCGCAGATGTGAGCCGCCTGCTGGAGGTGCTCCAGCGGCTGGTGGACGGCGGCAATACAGTGGTCGTCATCGAGCACAACCTGGACGTAATCAAAACCGCCGACCACATCATCGACCTGGGTCCCGAGGGCGGCGACAAGGGCGGCACACTGGTGGCCTGCGGCACCCCCGAGGAGATCGCCGCCTGTGAGGAAAGTTATACGGGTATGTATTTGAAGCGGGTGCTGGAATAAGAGGACAGGGACAACTGTTCCGTCTCTGCCACCCGATCACAATTTACAATTACTTCACACTGTGTAAAGCAAAATACGGTATGATACTAACAAGGAGGGGTGCAGATGTTCGGATACGTGCGGCTTTTCAAGTCCACCATCACCATGGGCGAATACGAGCAGTACCAGGGCGTCTACTGCACCCTCTGCAAACGGCTGGGCAAGCGGTACGGGATGCTGTCCCGCTTCACCCTCAGCTACGATATGACCTTTCTGGCGCTGCTGGAGATGGCGCTAGCACTGGAGGACCCGGCCTTCGCCCCCTCCCGGTGCAGCTTTAACCCCACCAAGCGGTGCCTGAAAGCCACCCACACCGCCTCCATCGACCGGGCGGCGGATATCGGCACCATCCTCACCTATTACAAGCTCAAGGACACCCTGGCGGACGAGGGCTTTGGCAAGCGGCTAGGGGCTGTGTGCGCCCTGCCCTTTGCGGCGGCGGCCCGCCGCAAAGCCCGTAAGCGCCGGCCGGAAACCGACGCTCTGGTGGCTCAGATGATGGCCCGCCAGGCCGCCCTGGAGGCGGACAACACCGGCTCCATCGACCGGGCGGCAGAGCCCTTTGCCCTGATGCTGCAGGACCTGGCCGCCGGCACCGCCGCCGACCCAAAGCAGGCACGGATACTGGAGCGCTTTGGCTATTGCCTGGGGCGCTGGGTGTACCTGATGGATGCGGTGGACGACCTGGCCCAGGACCTGGAAAAGGGGCGTTATAACCCCTACGCCGTGGCCCGTCAGCTGCAGCCCGGGGACAAGGCGGCCATCCAGGAGGCCCGGCAATACGCCGGTCTTACCCTCAACGCCTGCCTGGCGGAGTGTACCGCCGCCTACAATCTGTTGGAACCCCGCCGCTTTGACGGCATGTTACGCAATATACTGGAACAGGGGATGCCCCACGCCCAAAAGCGGGTCATCTCCGGAGAGGAAAAGGCCAATGAGAGATCCTTATGAGGTGCTGGGCGTCCAGCCCACCGCCACCGACGACGAAGTCAAGACCGCCTATCGCAACATGGCGCGGAAATACCACCCCGACAACTACACGGACAATCCTCTGTCCGACCTGGCCCAGGAGAAGATGCAGGAGATCAACGAGGCCTACGACACCATCGTGCGCCTGCGCAAGGGCAGCGGCTCCGCCGGCTCCTCGGCCAACGGAGGCTACCGCGCCCCCGGCGGTGCCTCCCGCTATGGGGATATCCGCCAGATGATCACCCAAAACCGGATCGCGGACGCCGAGATGCTGCTGGACGGCATCCAGTCCTACGCCCGGGATGCAGAGTGGTTTTTCCTCAAGGGCAGCGTGCTGTACAAAAAGGGATGGCTGGAGGAGGCCTACACCCACTTTGCCACCGCCTGCCGGATGGACCCCGGCAATATGGAATACCGCCAGGCCTATAACCGGGTGGCCCAGAGCCGTCAGACCGGCGGCTACCGCACCGCCGACGTGAACGGGCAAGGGTGCAACACCTGCGACGTGTGCACCACCCTCTACTGCGCGGACTGCTGCTGCGAGTGTATGGGCGGCGACTGCATCCGCTGCTGCTGACGGGAGGAATACTATGGCTGTGAAAAACAGCGGCCGCCTGGCCCTGACCGGCGTAATGACCGCCCTGGCCCTGGTGTTGCTGCTGCTGACCGCTACGCCGGTGGCTACGGTGGGTACGGCGGCACTGGCCGCGGTATGCGGTATCCCCGTGGTGGTGGAGCTGGGCCGTAAGGCCGGGCTGGTCCACTATGCAGCGGTGAGTCTGCTGGCACTGCTAATCGTGCCTGCCATCGAGGGCAAGACTATGTACATCGCCTTTTTCGGCTATTACACGGTGCTCAAGGCGTGGCTGGAACAGAAAAATCTACCGCGCTTGACAGAATGGATCATCAAAGTGGCCGTATTCGTGACGGCATTGGGTGGCGGCGGTGCGGCGATCTGGTTTATCGCCCGGCCCGCCCTGCCGGAGTGGCTTGCCCTGTGGATGCTGCCGGTGGCGGCGGTGGGTCTGTGCGCCCTCTTCGTCGTATACGATTGGGGCCTGACCGGTCTGGCCGGTCTGTACGCCGGCCGTGTACAGACCCAGTTGCGGCGGCTGTTCCGATTTTAGATGAAAAATTTGCAAGATGCGCTTCTGCATCTTGCATTTTTTATTGTTTTAAGGTACAATAGTCCTCAAAGTATGCAAGTTGACCCGCAAGGAGAGTATGCAGCTATGAAAACCACCCTCACCGGGCTGATCGAGGCCCACGCCCCCCAATTTTCCAAAGGACAGCGGCGCATCGCCGATTTCATCACCGGCCACTACGACGAGGCCGCCTTTATGACCGCCGCCCGGCTGGGCGAGGAGGTGGGGGTCAGCGAATCCACTGTGGTGCGCTTTGCCACCGAGCTGGGGTTTGATGGCTATCCCCAGCTGCAAAAGGCCCTGCAGGAGCTCATCCGCAGCAAGCTGACCGTGGTGCAGCGGCTGGACGTGACCCGGGCCCGGATGACCGACGACGAGGTACTGCACCACGTGGCGGTCAGCGACGTCAACAACATCCGCCGCACTCTGGACGACCTGGACAACGCGGTGTTCTACGATGCAGTGGACCGCATCGTCAACGCCCGGCAGGTGTACGTGTTTGGCGCCGGCAGCTGCAAGCACCTGGCCGGCTTTCTGACCCACTATCTGCAGATGCTGCTGGGCGGCCGCGCCCGCCGCATCGCCGTGGCCAGCCAGGGCGAGATATTGGAGGAGATGCTGGACCTGTCCCCCCAGGACGTGGTCATCGGCATCAGCTTCCCCCGCTACTCTAAAAAATCCGTGCAGACCATGCACTATGCCCATACCAAAGGGGCGGCTGTGATCGCCCTCACCGACAGCGCCCTGTCCCCCATCGCCCCCTATGCGGCGGCGCTACTCACCGCCCACAGCGATATGGCGTCGGTGGTGGACTCGCTGGTGGCACCCCTGAGCGTCATCAACGCCCTCATTGTGGCCATCTCTCTGCGCACCATGGACAGCACCCGCCCCAAGCTGGAGGAGCTGGAGCGGCTGTGGCGCAGCTACGGTATATATCAATCGGTGGAAGAAACGGAGAACAACGACCTATGAACGTCCTGATCGTCGGCGGCGGTGCCGCCGGATGCATGGCGGCGGGTGCCGCGGGGCGGCAGGGCCACACCGTCACCGTCATCGAGCGCAACCCCCGCCCG
This sequence comes from Clostridia bacterium, assembly GCA_017397125.1. Lineage (GTDB taxonomy): Bacteria > Bacillota > Clostridia > Oscillospirales > Acutalibacteraceae > UBA5905. Next base: position 6,611 of record JAFQKB010000023.1, read on the forward strand.
GCCCGTAAGGTGATGATCACCGGCAAGGGCCGCTGCAACGTGACCAACAACTGCGACATCGACACCTTTATTAAGAACGTGCCGGACAACGGCCGCTTTCTGTACAGCGCCATCAACGCCTTTACCCCCCAGGACACCATGGCTCTCCTGGAGGAGATGGGTGTGCCCCTCAAGACCGAACGGGGCAACCGGGTATTCCCGGTGTCCGACAAGGCGGTGGACATCGTGGACGGCCTGGTGAAATACGCCAAGGGCGGCGGCGCCCGCTTTATCGAGGGGCGGGTCACCGAGCTGGTCATATCCGACGGCGTGTGCACCGGCGTAAAACTGGAGGACGGCACCTCTTTAGCCGCCGACCGGGTGATCGTGGCCACCGGCGGCTGCTCTTATCCCGGCACCGGCTCCACCGGCGACGGCTATGCCCTGGCCCGGCAGGCCGGGCACACGGTGGTGGACCCCCGCCCCAGTCTGGTGGCGCTGGAGTCCCCGGATCTCTTCTGCCCGGATATGCAGGGTCTCAGTCTCAAAAACTGCGGTCTGCAGGTAAAGGACAATGAAAAGAATAAAGTGATCTATTCCGATCTGGGGGAGATGCTGTTCACCCATTTCGGTGTCAGCGGCCCCATGGTGCTGTCCGCCAGCGCCCATATGCGGCAGATGGCACCCGGCCGGTACACCCTGTGGATCGACTGGAAGCCGGGGCTGACCCCGGAGCAGCTGGACGCCCGCATCCTGCGGGACTTTGCGGAGCGGTGCAACATGGACCTGGCCAACGCCCTGGGCAAACTGCTGCCCCGCCTGCTCATCCCGGTGATGCTGGAGCAGGTGCAGATAAAGCCGGTGAAAAAATGCAACGCCGTCACCCGGGAGGAGCGGCAGCGGCTGGTGGCCGGCATCAAGGACATGCCGGTACAGATCAGCGGCTTCCGGCCCCTGGCGGAGGCCATCGTCACCGCCGGCGGCGTATCGGTCAAAGAGATCAACGCCAAGACTATGGAATCCAAGCTGGTGCCCGGCCTGTATTTTGCCGGCGAGGTGCTGGACGTGGATGCCTACACCGGCGGCTTCAATCTGCAGATCGCGTTTTCCACCGGTATGGCGGCCGGAAACGCTGACTAATCGACTAAAGGAGTGTGTATACTATGAATTACGCCATTGCTATCGACGGTCCCGCCGGCGCGGGTAAGAGCACCATCGCCAAGATCCTGGCCAAGGAGCTGGAGCTCATCTACGTGGACACCGGCGCCCTGTACCGGTCCATCGGCTACTTTGTGACCCAGCAGGGCATCGACACCGCCGACACCGCCGCCGTGGTGGCCTCTCTGGAGGGCCTCAAGGTGGAGCTGCGGTACGTGGAGGGTGTCCAGCGGGTGTTCGTCAACGGCGAGGACGTCAGCGATTATATCCGCACCCCCGCCATCTCTATGGCGGCCTCTGCCGTGTCCGCCATCCCGGCGGTGCGGGCCTTTCTGCTGGACACCCAGCGGGACATCGCTGCCGCCAACTCGGTGGTGATGGACGGCCGCGACATCGGCACCACCATCCTGCCGGATGCCAGGATCAAGATCTTCCTCACCGCCTCGCCCGAGTCCCGGGCCAAGCGCCGGTTTGACGAGTTGCAGGAAAAGGGTGACCCCGCCACCTACGATGAGGTGCTGGCGGATATGATCAAGCGGGACTACGACGACACCCATCGTGAGATCTCTCCCCTCAAGCAGGCAGAGGACGCCATCCCCGTGGACACCAGCGGCGAGACCCTGGAGCAGTCGGTGGTCCGTATGAAGGAGATCGTGTACAGCCGCCTGGCAGAGGGCTGATGAACAAAAGGAGTTAATGGACTATGCCCGTCTATCTTGCCAGGAGCGCCGGATTCTGTTTCGGCGTCAATAATGCGGTCAACCGGGTCCGGGAACTGCTGGACGCCGGCGAGCAGGTCTGCACCCTGGGACCCATCATCCACAACCCCCAGGTGGTGGACGAGCTGGCGGCCCGGGGGGTGCGCACCATCACCGACCCCGCCGACACACCGGCGGACAGCGTACTGGTCATCCGCTCCCACGGCGTGCCGGAGAGCGTCTATGCAGCCATCCGGGAGCAGAGCATCCGCTGCTGCGACGCCACCTGCCCCTTCGTGGCCAAGATCCACCGCATCGTCGCCACCCACTCCGCCGAGGGCGCCACCGTGCTCATCGCCGGCAACCCCGACCACCCGGAGGTGCTGGGTATCCGGGGACACTGCACCGGGCCGGTGTACTGCTTTCACACCGAGGAAGAGATGGAAAACTGCCTGACCGAGCACCCGGAATTGGCCGAAAAGCCCTGTATTTTGGTGGCGCAGACCACTTTTAATAAAAATGTATGGAAAAAGTGTGAGAAAAAGGTAAAAAAACTCTGTACAAATCTAAAAATATTTGATACAATATGCAGTGCTACTGCTAAAAGGCAGGAGGAGGCCATCTCCCTTGCCCAGCGGTGCGATCAAATGGTTATTGTCGGCGGACGAGAGAGTTCCAATACCGCCAAGCTGCGTGACGTGTGCGCGCCCTACTGTCCGACCCTCTGGGTCGAGACCGCGGACGAGCTACCCCGTGACCGGTTTGCCCCCGGTATGACGGTCGGTCTGACCGCCGGAGCATCCACTCCAGCCGATATTATAAAGGAGGTACACACAACTATGTCCGAAATCGTCAACAACACCGAAACCCTGGAAACCAAAAGCTATGAGGAGATGAGCTCTGAAGAGTTCGCCGCCGCAGTCGACGCGACTCTGCAGAATCCGACTGATGATAAAGTCCGCGGTCTGGTCGTCAGCATTGCGCCCAACGAGGTACAGGTCGAAGTCATCGGCCGCAAGCAGACCGGCTACATTCCTGTCGACGAGCTGTCCAACGATCCCTCTGCCGATCCCCACGATCTGGTCAAGGTGGGCGACGAGCTGCTGCTGCTCATCATGCGCACCAACGACCAGGAGGGCACCATCATGCTGTCCAAGAAGCGCGTAGACGCTCTCAAGGGCTGGCAGATCGTGGTGGACGCCGAGGCTGAGGGTACCATCCTGGATGGTACCGTCACCGAGATCATCAAGGGCGGCGTCCTGGTGGTCACCAACGGCGTGCGCGTATTCGTGCCCGCCTCCCACGCCTCTGTGGGCCGCATGGAGGACCTGAGCCCCCTGAAGGGTCAGGACGTCCAGCTGAAGATCATCGAGGTCAACAACAACCGCCGTCACGCTGTCGGCTCCATCCGTCTGGTGGCTCAGGCCGCCCGCAAGGAGCAGGAGGAGGCCTTCTGGGCTCAGGCCGAGGTCGGCCAGGAGTACACCGGCGCGGTCAAGTCTCTGACCAGCTACGGCGCCTTTGTGGATCTGGGTGGCGTGGATGGTATGGTCCACATCTCCGAGATGTCCTGGAGCCGCATCAAGCTTCCCTCTGAGGTTATGAACGTGGGCGACACC
>JAFQKB010000024.1 GCA_017397125.1 Clostridia bacterium
GCTTGCCGTCGGGGCGGTCGGACTCCTCCAGCAGATTAAGGTCGATCTTGGCCTTATAGTTGCCGTACTGCTCCACGTATTTCTCGTCCACGTGAGCCGCCGCGGCGATCTCACGGATGTGCTTCATCTGACATTCCTGGGCGATCTCAATATCGGTTTTGTAGGACATAGGTGTCACTCCTTATTTGTCGTGAATTTTTGGGGCGGGAGGGCGCAGAGTAGCGAAGCGACATCCCGCGGTAGTGAATGACAGCCCAGTGGACTGTCAGAGCCGCGGGTGGACCGAGCCGCAGCGAGCCCCCTCCCCTACGGGGTCTATTGAGGTTAGGATGGTAGGGGACGGGTTTCCCGTCCCGCGGGCGGCAGATTGCCGCCCTACGGGTCCGATCGGGGTTGAATGGGAAATGGTAGGGGCGAACTGCGTTCGCCCGCAGGCGGTCACAGACCGCCCCTACGGATTCTGTCGCAGGTGGCGTTGCTGCAGGCGAAAGACGGAGGGATGCGCGCAAAGCGCGCAAAACCGCAAGGCGGTTTTGTATCCCCCACCCGCCTGACGGCGGGAGCCCCCTTTAGGCAAGGGGGCCTTTGTTACCTTACTTGTAATACTTCACCGCGGCCTCGAACATGCGGATGTCGTAGTTGCCGGGCACGTTCTTGTACAGGCCGTCGTCGATGCGCTCGCTGTGGCCCATCTTGCCCAGCACCCGGCCGTCCGGCGAGGTGATGCCCTCGATGGCGAACAGAGAGCCGTTGGGGTTAAAGTCGATGTTGGCGGTGGCGTTGCCGGTCAGATCCACGTACTGGGTGGCCACCTGTCCGTTCTCCGCCAGCTTGAGTGCCAGGTCGGGGTCGGCCAGGAACTTGCCCTCGCCGTGGGAGATGGGCACGTTGACCACGTCGCCCACCTTCATCAGGCTCAGCCAGGGAGACTTCACCGAGGCGATGCGGGTGTGGACGATGCGGCTCTGGTGCCGGTTGATGTTGTTAAAGGTCAGGGTGGGGCAGGTCTCGTCGGTGTCGATGATCTTGCCATAGGGTACCAGGCCCAGCTTGACCAGGGCCTGGAAGCCATTGCAGATACCGCACATCAGACCGTCCCGGTTGTCCAGCAGGTCGGTGACCGCCTCCTTGACCGCGCCATTGCGGAAAAAGGCGGTGATGAACTTGGCAGAGCCGTCCGGCTCGTCGCCGCCGGAGAAGCCGCCGGGGATAAAGATCGCCTGGCTCTCCTGCACCTTGCGGGAGAAGGCGGCCACGCTGTCCGCCACCGCGTCGGCGGTCAGGTTGCGGATCACAAAGATCTCCGGCTGGGCACCCGCCCGCTCCACCGCCCGGGCAGAGTCGTACTCGCAGTTGGTGCCGGGGAATACGGGGATGAGGATCCGGGGCTTGGCTACCTTGATGGCGGGGGCCAGGCTGCTCTTCCCCTCATAGGAGAAGGTGGGCTGGACCGATTTGTCCTCCTTGGCCTTGGTGGGATACACATCCTCCAGGGTGGCGGTGTTGAGAGCGTACAGCTCGTCGATGGTGGCGGTGTCCCCATCCAGGTCGATGACACCGTCGTCGGTGGTGACGCCCAGCCGCAGAGCACCGGGCACACACACCTCTTCCGCCATCTCGGCAATGATAAAGTCGGGGAAGGACAGATGCCAGTTTTCGCCCAGCTCTGCCTCGGACCTAAAGCCAATATGGTTGCCGAAGGACATCTTCATGATACCCTCCGCCAGGCCGTTCTCCACCGCCCAGGCAGACAGCACCTTGCCCTCCCGGCACAGGTCGTGGAACCGCTCCCAGGCCGCCTTGACGCTGTCGGCGTCCTCCTCGGTGGGACCGAAGACATAGACCGGGTGACCCGCCGCCTTAAACTCGGGGCTGATCACGTCGTTCTTATTGATGGGGGCGATGGCGAAGGAGATGAGGGTGGGCGGCACGTCCTTGTCCAGGAAGGTGCCGGACATAGAGTCCTTACCGCCGATGGCGGCGGCGCCCAGCTCCAGCTGGGCATCCAGAGCGCCCAGCAGGGCGGCAAAGGGCTTGCCCCAGCGGGCAGGCTCATTCTTCAGCTTTTCAAAGAACTCCTGCAGGGTGAGATACGCCTGCTTATAGTCGCAGCCGGCGGCCACCAGCTTGGCGACCGAGGAGAAGATGGCGGCGTGGGCGCCGGTATAGGGATCCACCGACAGGCGATCCGGGTCACAGCCCCAGGCGAACACGCTGGCGGTATCGGTGGTCTGACCGGGCAGGGTGGGCAGCACAGCAGCCATGGACTGGGTGGGGGTCAGCTGGCGGGCACCGCCAAAGGGCATCACCACGCTGCCGGCACCGATGGTGGAGTCGAACCGCTCGATGAGACCGCGCTTGTCTGCGGTCTTCAGGTCGGCGGCCATCTCGCGCAGAGAGGTGTACAGAGGCCGGCTCAGCACCGACAGATCTTTTTCGGTCACCTCCACCACGGCGTGCTTGACAGCGCCGTTGGTGTCCAGGAATGCCCGGGACAGATCGGCGATGGTCTGGCCCTTCCAGTGCATCACCATGCGCTCCTCTTCAGTGACCACAGCCACACGATAGGCCTCCAGGTTTTCGGTCTCGGCATAGGCGATGAACTTGTCCGCGTCCTCGGCGGCCACCACCACCGCCATACGCTCCTGGGATTCGGAGATGGCGATCTCGGTGCCGTCCAGGCCGTCGTACTTTTTGCGCACGGCGTCCAGGTCGATGCGCAGGCCGGGGGCCAGCTCGCCGATGGCCACAGACACGCCGCCGGCGCCGAAGTCGTTGCACCGCTTGATGAGGCGGGTCACCTCCGGATTGCGGAACAGACGCTGGATCTTGCGCTCCTCGGGAGCGTTGCCCTTTTGCACCTCGGAGGCCATGGTGGTGAGGGATTTCATATTGTGGCTCTTGGAGGAGCCGGTGGCACCGCCGATGCCGTCACGGCCGGTGCGGCCGCCCAGCAGCACCACCACGTCGCCGGCGGCGGGACGCTCCCGGCGCACGTTATAGGCCGGAGCCGCCGCCACCACGGCGCCGCACTCCAGCCGCTTGGCAACGTAGCCCTCGTGGTACATCTCCGCCACGTGGCCGGTGGCCAGGCCGATCTGGTTGCCGTAGGAGGAATAGCCCGCCGCCGCCGTCTGGCAGATGGTGCGCTGGGGCAGCTTGCCGGGCATGGTCTCGGCAAAGGTCTTGCGGGGGTCGCCGGCGCCGGTGACCCGCATGGCCTGGTGGACGTAGGCACGGCCGGACAGGGGGTCCCGGATGCAGCCGCCGATACAGGTGGCGGCGCCGCCGAAGGGCTCGATCTCGGTGGGATGGTTGTGGGTCTCGTTCTTAAACATCAAAAGCCAGTCCTGCTCCTCGCCGTTGACCGTGGCGGTCACATGGATGGAGCAGGCGTTGATCTCCTCGGACTCGTCCAGCTCGGGGGTGAGGCCCCGCTTTTTCAGCACCTTGGTGGCGATGGTGGCGATGTCCATCAGGGTCCGGGGACGGGCCGCCGCCTTTTCCTCGCCGTAGACCTCCACACGGGCGGCCAGATAGCGGTCATAGGCCTCCTGCACCGCCGGGTCGTGGATGCACACGTCGTCCAGATGGGTAGAGAAGGTGGTGTGGCGGCAGTGGTCGGACCAGTAGGTGTCCACCACACGGATCTCGGTGATGGTGGGGTCCCGGCCCTCCTCATCCCGGAAATAGTTCTGCAAAAATATCAGGTCGTCCAGGTCCATGGCCAGGCCCAACTGGTCCAGCAGGGCGGACAACGCCGCCTCGTCCATGCCGATAAAGCCGGTGACGGTGGCCACCGACGCAGGTTGGGCGTGGTCCACCGCCAGGGTGGCGGGCAGCTCCAGAGAGGCCTCCCGGCTCTCCACCGGGTTGATGACGTATTTTTTGATCTGCTCCAGCTGCGCCGCCGTCAGGTCTCCGTACAGGGCGTACACACGGGCGGTGCGGATGGTGGGGCGCTCCTGCTGGGAGATGATCTGGATGCACTGGGCAGCCGAATCCGCCCGCTGGTCAAACTGGCCGGGCAGATACTCCACCGCAAACACGGTGGCACCCTTGGCCGTCACCCCGTCGGAGATATTGTCCAGCTGGGGCTCGGCGAAAACGGTGTTTTTGGCATACTCAAACAGGTCTGCGGACAGACCCTCCACGTCGTAGCGGTTGTACAGACGCACCTGCTCCAGGCTCTCGATGCCCAGAAGAGAGCGGGCGTCGCCCAGCAGAGCACGGGCCTCGTTGTCCAGTCCCGGTTTTTTCTCTACGTATACTCGAAATACCATATACTTATCCTCCTGCGTCGGTCACGCCTGCAGAGCGCGGGCGCCGATATCGTGACGGTAAAATGCGTTATCAAAGTGGATCTGCTCCACCAGCGCGTAAGCCTCCTCGATGGCCTGGGGCAGGCTGTCCGCCACAGCGGTGGCGCCCAGCACCCGGCCGCCGTTGGTCACCAGTACGCCGTCCTTGATGGCGGCGCCGGCCACGTACACGCTGTCCGCGATCGCCGCCGGGATGGTGAGGGGCAGCCCCTTATCATAGGCCTGGGGATAGCCCGCCGAGGCCATAATGACACAGCAGGCGTGCTTATCGCTGAACTTGACCTCGGTGTCCGCTAGAGTGCCATTGGTGGTGGCCTGCATCACGGTGAGCAGGTCGCTGTCCAGCAGGGGCAGCACCACCTGGGTCTCCGGGTCGCCGAAACGGCAGTTGTACTCGATCACCTTGGGGCCGTTGGGGGTGAGCATCAGGCCGAAGTACAGGCATCCCTTAAAGGGTCTGCCCTCCGCCTTCATGGCACGGATGGTGGGCAGGAAGATGGTGTCCATACATTCCGCCGCCAGGTCCGCCGTGTAATAGGGGTTGGGGGCGATGGTGCCCATACCGCCGGTGTTGAGGCCGGTGTCGCCGTCCCCGGCCCGCTTATGGTCCATACTGGAGATCATGGGCTTGACCGTCTCGCCGTCGGTGAAGGCCAACACCGACACCTCGGGGCCGGTGAGGAACTCCTCGATGACGATGTGGTCGCCACTGGCACCGAAGGCCTTATCCTGCATCATAGACACCACGGCGGCCTTGGCCTCCTGCCGGGTCTGGGCGATGATGACGCCCTTGCCCAGGGCCAGGCCGTCCGCCTTGATGACGGTGGGGATGGGTGCCGTGTCCAGATAGGTCAGGGCGGCGGCCATATCGTCAAACACCTCGTAGGCGGCGGTGGGGATGCCGTGTTTTTTCATCAGGTTCTTGGAGAACACCTTGCTGCCCTCGATGATGGCGGCATTGGCCCGGGGGCCGAAGCAGGGGATGCCCTTTTCCTCCAGGGCGTCCACACAGCCCAGCACCAGCGGATCGTCCGGCGCCACCACCGCATAGTCGATGGCGTTGGCCACCGCAAAGTCCACGATGGCGGGGATGTCCTTGGCGCCGATGTCCACGCAGGTGGCGTCGGCAGCCATACCGCCATTGCCCGGCAGGGCAAAGATCTGCTCCACCTGAGGATTCTCTTTCAGTTTTTTGATGATGGCGTGCTCGCGGCCGCCACCGCCGACAACAAGAAGTTTCATGTTTTGTCCTCCGGAAAATGAGGAATTAGGAGTTAGGAGTTAGGAGTTAATGACGCTCCCAACTCGCTTCCCCGTTCCCCAAAAAGTTTAAATATCTTCTTTAACAGTCTTTGTGATGGACGAGAGTAACTTTCTCAACTCTTCACAATCATTGTGCAGCGCACGGTGTTCTCCCTCGCTCAAATAATTAGAAGCCAGCAACAACTCAAGCCAATACAAAGTTTCCGCACACTCTTTTAGTGCGATATAGTGCTTGTTGAGGAAATCCTTGCGGCTAACAGCATACTGGGCTTCTGCCACATTTGCCCCGATGCTGGTGCCGCTCCGCAAAAATTGTTTGGACAGAACATACTCGTGCTTCTCTTCGCAAAGATATTTGTACGCCGAAACCACTCGCTTAGCAAAAGCTAAGCTCTTTTCCTTGATTCCGTTATCCATCCTCACAACTCCTAACTCCTCACTCCTAATTCCCAACTAAATTAGTGGTGGAACAGGCGCATGCCGGTAAAGGCCATGGCGATGCCGTTCTTATTGCACTCCTCAATGACCAGGTCGTCACGGATGGAGCCGCCGGGCTCGGCGATGTAGGTCACGCCGCTGGCGTAGGCACGCTTGATGTTATCCGCAAAGGGGAAGAAGGCGTCGCTGGCCAGGGCCAGGCCCTTAAAGCCGGCCAGCCACGCGGCCCGCTCCTCGGCGGTGATGGGGGCCGGCTGCTGGGTAAAGTAATTCTGCCAGATGCCGTCGGCGCACACGTCCTCCTCGTTGCCGTTGATGTAGCCGTCAATGACGTTGTCCCGCTCCGGGCGGCCCATGGTGGGCAGGAAGGGCAGGGCCAGGGTCTTGGGGTGCTGGCGCATCAGCCAGGTGTCCGCCTTGGTGCCCGCCAGACGGGTGCAATGGATGCGGCTCTGCTGGCCGGCGCCCACGCCGATGGCCTGGCCGTCCACCGCATAGCAGACGGAGTTGGACTGGGTGTACTTCAGGGTGATGAGCGCCACGATCAGATCCCGCTTGGCGGAGGCGGGCAGCTCTTTATTCTCGGTGACCACGTTCTCCAGCAGATGCTCGCCGATCTTAAACTCGTTGCGGCCCTGCTCGAAGGTGATGCCAAACACGTCCTTCTGCTCGATGGGAGCGGGCACGTAGGCGGGGTCGATCTCCACGATGTTGTAATTGCCCTTGCGCTTACCCTTGAGGATCTCCAGCGCCTCGGGCTCGTAGCCGGGGGCGATGATGCCGTCGGACACCTCCCGGGCGATCAACTTGGCGGTGGTCACGTCGCACACGTCGGACAGAGCCACCCAGTCGCCAAAGGAGCACAGACGGTCGGTGCCCCGGGCGCGGACGTAGGCACAGGCCAGCGGCGAGTCGTCCAGACCCTCGATATCCTCCACAAAGCAGGCCTTTTTCAGCGCGCCGCTCAGGGGCAGGCCCACGGCGGCGGAGGTGGGGCTGACGTGCTTAAAGGAGGTGGCGGCGGGCAGACCCAGCGCCTCTTTGAGCTCCTTGACCAGCTGCCAGGCGTTAAAGGCGTCCAGGAAGTTGATGTAGCCGGGACGGCCGTTGAGAACGGTAATGGGCAGGTCAGCGTCGTTCTTCATAAAGATACGGGACGGCTTTTGATTGGGATTGCAGCCGTATTTCAGTTCAAACTCTTTCATGGTCAGCACCTCACACATTCTTGTTGACGATGATCTCCTCAGGAGCAGAGCCGTCCAGCGGCACACAGCGCACAAAGAGAGACACCTTGTTATCTTCGTTCAGGTTGTTCCACACCAAATCCGCCAGTTCCTGAGCGGTATTAGGCATCGCCACCTCCTCCGGTTCGCCGTAGAAGGAGGGAATGGGATTGCCGTCACACTTGTAGGTGTGGATGAAGTGGCCAATACCGGCCTCAGGGACGTAAGAGTAGTAATATCTGTTGCATACGGGACGACCGTTAGCAGATTTGAGAATCGACAGTTTATAAGCAAAGGTGTTGCGAGGGAAGCAATAGTACAAAATGCCCGAAATGCGAGGGGTGTAGTTGGGAAAATCCGGCTCGAACTCGCGCAGGTTCAAGGCGTTCTCAAAGCCGTGACCATCACCCGTTAAATGATCAAAGATCGTGTTGGTCTGATCGCCGTTGGTAACGATATCGATATTGCCGCCCTGAGCCGACAGGTAGGGGTTGTAGATGATCAGGCTGGGATCGGACAGCTTGCTCTCATCAAAAGCCTTGGTGCGCATACCGCCTTCAAACCGTTCAAAGATACGGTTACGGCTGTTTTCGCTGCGGCCCATAATAAAATAGGCGATCATCGCCTTTTTGCCGTCGGCAGAAGTACCGATGACGATACCGCGACCGGGGTAGGTGTTTTCGGACAGCAATTTTTCTAAATCAAATAGTGCCATTGTTATTCCCTCGCTTTTATGTAATTAATTAGCGGGAGGGCACAGAGGCCCTCTCCTACTCTGTAGGGGCGTTCTTTGAACGCCCGCGGGCGAACACAGTTCGCCCCTACCATCTCAAATCAAGTATTCATCAGTTTCTCGCTGACGATTTCCACGGCGCGGGGCAGGAGGATCCACTCCGCCTGCTCCATCACCCGGCGCTGGAGGATCTCCGGGGTGTCCCCATCCTCGATCTCCACCGCCTTTTGCAGGATGATCTCGCCGCCGTCGGGGATCTCGTTGACAAAGTGCACCGTGGCGCCGGTCACCTGGACCCCCTTATCCAGGGCGGCCTGATGCACCCGCAGACCGTAGAATCCCTCGCCGCAGAAGGAGGGGATCAGAGAGGGGTGCACGTTCAGGATGCGCTTTGGATAGGTGTCGGTAAAGCGCTGGCTGAGGATGGCCATAAATCCCGCCAGCACGATCAGGTCGATGTCGCAGGCCGCCAGCTGGGCCATAATGGCGTCCTCAAAGGCCTCCTGGTCGCCGCCGCAGCCCTTTTTGGTGATGACCACGCCGGGGATGCCGGCCTGCGCGGCCCGCTCCAGGGCATAGGCATCCGCCTTGTTGGAGATGACCAGCACGATCTCGCCGCTGGGGATCTCCCCTCTGCTCTGGGCGTCGATGAGGGCCTGCAGATTGGTGCCGCCGCCACTAACTAGGACAGCAATCTTGGTCTTAGCCATTACAAAATCACCTTTTCTTCGCCGGCCACGATCTCGCCGATGACGTAGGCGTCGTCGCCGTGGGCACGCAGGATGGCCAGGGCGGTATCCACCTGGTCGGCGGGCACCACCACGCTCATGCCCACGCCCATATTGTAGGTGTTGAACATATCCCGCTCGGGCACGTTGCCCCACCGGGCGATCAGATCGAAGATGGGCAGCACCCGGACCGCAGACTTGTCGATCCTGGCGCACAGGCCGTCCGGGATGGAGCGCGGGATATTCTCGTAGAAGCCGCCGCCGGTGATGTGGGAGATGCCCTTGACATCCACCTGCTCCAGCAGGGCCAGAATGGACTTGACATAGATGCGGGTGGGCACCAGCAGCGCCTCGGCGATGGTCCTGCCATCCAGCTCCTCCCGGGGCAGGTACAGCTCGGGATTGTTGTTGTCGATATCAAAGGCCTTGCGGCACAGAGAGAAGCCGTTGGAGTGGATGCCGGTAGAGGGCAGAGCAATCACCACATCGCCCACCGCCATCCGGGTATTGTCCAGAATCTTCTTCTTATCCACGATGCCCACCGCAAAGCCGGCCAGGTCGTAATCCTCCAGGGGCATCAGGCCGGGGTGCTCGGCGGTCTCGCCGCCGATGAGGGCGGCGCCGGACTGGACACAGCCCTCCGCCACGCCGCTGACGATCTCGGCGATCTTTTCGGGATAGTTCTTGCCGCAGGCGATGTAGTCCAGGAAGAACAGGGGCCGGGCGCCGCAGCAGATGATGTCGTTGACGCACATGGCCACCGCGTCGATGCCGATGGTGTCGTGCTTGTCCATCAGGATGGCCAGCTTGACCTTGGTGCCGCAGCCGTCGGTGCCGGACACCAGCACCGGCTCCTCGATGCCGGCCAGATTCAGGCCGAAGCAGCCGCCGAAGCCGCCCACGTCATCCAGGCAGCCCTCGTTCCTGGTGCGGTTGATGTGGGCCTTCATCAGCTCCACCGCCTTGTAGCCGGCGGTGATGTCCACGCCGGCAGCGGCGTAGCTGGCAGACTGAGAATTCTTATGATCCATAATAAGGTAACGCGAATAATCCGAACCTGTTTTTAAAAGGCGGATGTTCGCTCCTCCTTCGTTAAAATACTCGGAAACACATACCGTGTTTCCTGCGTTTTGTGCCTTGGATGAACAAACATCCGCTCTTTTAAAAATCTCCGACCTCAAATCGAGGAGATTTCGAGGGGTTTTTGCTCAATTTGGGCGAAGCAAGGCTGACGCCTTGCGAGAACAAATCGGGTGAAAAGCACCAAAATCCGGGGCGGCTCTTAACAAGTGTATGCCAGTGGTTATCTTTGCCGCCCCTTTGCGAATGTCGCTTATGCTCCATTCTCTCTGTTTCGACAGATTATCGAACATTTGAGGCAGATTCGGATTACTCGTGTCACCTTTTATTCCTTTCCGTTCCAACAATAGGTGCACAGCTTACAGGGGTCGATGCCGATGGCCTCAATAACACCCTCCAGGGACTGAAAATCCAAAGACCCCAGATGGAGCTTCTCCGCCAGGGCGTTGCGCAGATTCTGACCCCGCTGGGTGTCCCCGTCGCAATACTCCTCGATATGATCAAAGCCGGTCTCCCCCTCCAGCTCCAGAATGGTGCGGCGGGCAATGAGATCCAACTCGTTGTTGCTGCGGGAGAAATTCAGGTATTTGCAATTAAACATAATGGGCGGGCAGGCGGAGCGCATATGCACCCGCTTGGCGCCGCTGTCGTAGAGAAAATCCACCGTCTCCTTGAGCTGGGTGCCGCGGACGATGGAATCGTCCACCAGCAGCAGGCTCTTATCCTCAATGAGCGCCGGCACCGGAATCTGCTTCATCTTAGCGATGCGGTTGCGGTCCGACTGCTTGGAGGGGGTGAAGCTGCGGGACCAGGTGGGGGTGTACTTTATGTACGCCCGGGCAAAGGGCAGATGGCTTTCATTGGCGTAGCCGATGGCATGGGGGGTGCCGCTGTCCGGCATACCGCACACGTAGTCCACGTCTGCTACGGTCCCCTTTTCGTTGTCCTGCCGGGCCATCAGCTCGCCGTTGCGATACCGCATCAGCTCCACGTTGACCCCCTCGTAGGAGGAGGTGGAATAGCCGTAATAGCTCCACAAAAAGGCGCACATCCGCATCTCGTCACCGGGAGGCAGCAGGGTGGTGACCCCGTCTGCGGTGATCCGCACCACCTCGCCGGGTCCCAGCTCCCGCTCGTCCTCAAAATCCAGCTTCTGATGGGCAAAGGACTCAAAGGAGACGCTGTAGCCGTCCTCCCGGCGGCCGATCCAGATGGGCAGGCGGCCCAACCGATCCCGGGCGGCGATGATGGAGCCGTCGTCGGTGAGGATGAGGATGGAGGCGGTGCCGTCCACCTGCTGCTGCACGAAGCGGATGCCGGCGGCAAAATCGCTCTTCAGATTGATGAGCGCCGCCACCAGCTCGGTGGCGTTGACTGCGCCGCCGGTCATGGCGTCAAAGTGGCCGCCCTCCTCCAGATAGGTCTCCATCAGCTGCTCGGCATTGTTGATGGCGCCGGTCACGCAGATGGCGTAGGTGCCCAGACGGGAGCGAATGAGCAGCGGCTGCGGATAGTAATCGCTGATGCAGCCGATGGCCGCGGTGCCCTGCATCTCCTCAAAGATGTCCTTGAAACGGGCGCGGAAGGGGGTGGTCTGGATGCTGTGGATCTGCCGCTGCAGACCGATCGCGGGGTCGTACGCGGCCATGCCGGCGCGGCGGGTCCCCAAATGGGAGTGGTAGTCGGTGCCGAAGAACACGTCCTCCATACAGTCCTGACGGGACACAATGCCAAAATATCCGCCCATAGTGGTCTCCTCTCAGATTGGGGTAATCAACTGTCTAAATCAAGCAAAGAACAGGCCGTTGAGGGTCATGGGATCCACGTACTCGCCGTTCTTATACACACGCATATTGCCGGAGGCGATCTCGTCGATGAGCATCACGCGGCCCTCGGGGTCATAACCGAACTCGAACTTGATGTCGTACATATCCAGGCCCTTTTCCTTCAGGTCGTCGGCCACGATCTTGGTGATCTTCTGGGTCATATCCTTCAGATCGTCGTACTGCTGGGCGGTCATCACGCCCAGATCCACCAGGCCGTCCTTAGTGACCAGCGGGTCGCCCTTTTCGTCATTCTTAAAGGTGGTCTCTACGTAGGCGGGCAGGTCCTGGCCCTCGGTGCAATAATCGGAATAGCGGCGATAGAAGGAGCCCACCGCCTTATAACGGCAGATGACCTCCAGGCCCTTGCCGAACACCTTGGCGGGCAGCACCTCCATGGTGGTGTCCTCCAGGTTGGCGCTGACGTAGTGGGTCAGGATGCCGGCGGCGTTGATCTTCTCAAAGAAGTAGATGGACATACGCAGATTGACGTCGCCCACGCCCTCGATGGTCAGGCCAACGCTGTTCTCGCCGGGATCGAACACGCCGTCCTTGCCGGTGCAGTCGTCCTTAAACTTCAGCAGATAGTTGCCATTGTCCAGTGCAAATACGTCCTTGGTCTTACCGGTGTACACGAGTTTCTTTTCCATAATCATTCTCTCCTTTTTTTAATATGACAAATTGATTCACAGACGAATTACAGCTGCTCCATCACGCGAGCATCCTTTTCCAGCACGGCGGCCGCGTCGGCGGCACGCTTCCGGTCCAGCCGGTCGGCCAAAGCCGCATCCTCCACCGCCAGGATCTGGGCCGCCAGCAGAGCGGCGTTGCCGCCGCCATTAATGGCCACAGTGGCCACCGGGATGCCGGTGGGCATCATCACGGTAGACAAGAGGGCATCCATGCCGTCCAGCACCGAGGATTTGCAGGGGATGCCGATGACCGGCAGGGTGGTATTGGCGGCGATGGCACCGGCCAGATGGGCCGCCATACCGGCGGCGGCGATCAGCACGCCAAAGCCGTTTTTGCGGGCGTTGGCGGCAAAATCCTTGGCCTGCTCCGGGGTGCGGTGGGCGGAGTAGATATGCACCTCATAGGGGATATCCAGCGCCCGCAGCGTGTCGGTGGCCTTTTTGATGATGGGCAGGTCGCTGTCGCTGCCCATGATGATGCCTACTTTTTTCATAGATGTTACCTCCTTGTAATGGGAGGGCGCAGAGGTCCTCCCCTACGGATTCCGTTGGGACCGGGACGGGCACGCCATCCTTATCGTAGGGACAGGTGTCCTCGCCTGTCCGTTCTCCGGCCCGCACCACCTCATCCGACCTCGCCAACGCGCGGCCACCTTCCCCTCGAGGGGAAGGTTGATTGGCTCATGCATAACTGCCAAAGCTTCTCCTTGAGGAGAAGCCGCGTCAGCGGCATGCCCCCTTGCCTAACGAGAGGCGGATTTTCGCCGCAGGCGAAAAGACGGAGGGATACGCGCAAAGCGCGCAAAACCGCAAAGCGGTTTTGTATCCCCCAGTCTGCTTCGCAGACAGCCCCCTTTAGGCAAGGGGGCCTTTCCTATGTCTTGCCTGCGAAAAAACAGAAAAGGGCACAGCAAACTCAGGTGAGTTAACTGTGCCCAGACGGTCGGCGTAAAGCAGAGATCTTCCGGTCCTCTGTGGTGCTCCACAAATTACTCCGTCAGTCGCGGAAAATCCATTCTTTTGACCATCAAATTATACCATATCGTGCGGTATAGTGTCAAGGCACAGACGCCTCTATTCTACATTTCTATGTATTGACCAATTATTTGATGGAAACACTTTTCTCTTTCTGTATAACATCATGAGCGCCGCCCTCTACGATGCTGGTAGCGGACACCAGGGTGAGGGTCGCCTTCTGCTGCAGCTCGAGGATGGTCAGGGCGCCGCAGTTGCACATGGTGGAGCGCACCTTGCTCAGAGAGAGGGCCACGTTGTCCTTCAGAGAGCCGGCGTAGGGCACGTAGGAGTCCACGCCCTCCTCAAAGGACAGCTTTTTATCGCCGCCCAGGTCGTAGCGCATCCAGTTGCGGGCGCGGCTGGAGCCCTCACCCCAATACTCCTTGTAATAGGTGCCGCCGATGTTCACCTTGTTGGTGGGAGACTCGTCAAACCGGGCAAAATAGCGGCCCAGCATCACGAAGTCGGCACCCATGGCCAGGGCCAGGGTGATGTGGTAGTCGTGGACGATGCCGCCGTCCGAACAAATGGGGATATACACGCCGGTCTCCTCGAAGTAGGCGTCCCGCGCGCGGCAGACGTCAATGAGGGCGGTGGCCTGACCGCGGCCGATGCC
>JAFQKB010000025.1 GCA_017397125.1 Clostridia bacterium
ACTACATGGTTGATAGGCTGCGTGTGTAAGGGCAGTGATGTCTTTAGCTTGGCAGTACTAATAGATCGAGGGCTTGACCTACAAAGTTCGACGATGAAATCGAATGTTTTTTGGTGGAATGCGGTGTGATGCCCGCACCCACACGATGGTTCCTTCTCACTTCTCTCTTTGTTCTCTTTATTCAGTTCTCAGGGCCTTGTGTAGAGCAAGATCCGAATAGTTGGTGCTGATGACGGTGAGGGTACACCCGTTCCCATCCCGAACACGGCAGTTAAGCTCACTCGTGCCGACAATACTTGGCTGGAAGCGGCCCGGAACGATAGGTAGGTGCCAACACAAACAAAACACCCTAGACTATGGTCTAGGGTGTTTTGTTTGTCTTCGTGTGTTATCCATCGTTCCCGGGCACGCTTCTGGCCAACTTAATTACGGAGCTAAAGTGTGGGAGAATGGCGGCGTTGCCGCCATTCTCCAGCTGCGGCAGTAAAGATAGCGGTCTGTACCGTCTTGAAGCCGCAGCGAGCGGCCTGGAACGATAGGTAGGTGCCAACACAAAGAAGAGATTATCCTTTTGGATGGTCTCTTTTCTTTTTGTGTGGATGGGACCGGGTTACACCCTACTCTTGCGGTGCCCGAAATGCGGTTACCTCGCTCAACGCTCGCCGCATTTCGACCGCTGCGCCAACCCCTGCTCGCTGTATCCGCCACCGGCGGCGCTCGCAGGCGTTGCTCATCCCGAACACGGCAGTTAAGCTCACTCGTGCCGACAATACTTGGCTGGAAGCGGCCCGGAACGATAGGCGGACGCCGTTGAAGTATGTGTTTATCGTAGCTTCGTTCGGCGTCCTGAAATATGGCTGCGCCATATTCTTGAGAGGGTACAAAGAATTGGTAGGTAGGTGCTTGCATTCAAATACCGTCTGTGCTATATTAGAACTAAAAGAGGTGAGTTTTTTGGATGTACCTGCAATTCTTGATGACAAAGTGTTGGAAGTTGTTGCTTTGTTTTCGACAAAGCGGGCTGTCAATGTGCAAACTATTAACACCAGTCATGGTGATGTCGACTTTCGAGAGACTCATCTCGTAATGTTTGATGATGGCAAGCGTTTGGTGGTCAAGTTGGCTGACAATGATTTTACTTTCCCTGAAAAAATACAAATATGGCAGAAAACAGTGGAGGAATATCGCCAGCGTGGTTACTATTGTCCGGCTATATTCAGTGACATACGGGGAACATTCCCGATAATAGAATATAAGGGACGTTGTTGTGTTGCTTATGCTGAAGAATTTGCTCCTTTTCGGTCTGCAGACACGTTCTCCTTGTCTTATGATGAAGTTAGAGCTTATTCAGATGCGGCGTGGCAAATGACCGCAGTAATGGCACAGGCGAGACTGAATTATACCGAATATCCGTCCGGTTATTGTCTTTATGATGTTTTTTGTGAGAGCGATCCTACGGATGAGGTGTTGGAAAATGCTAATAGTTGGGTTGAGTATGCGAAAACTCTTCCGGATGAGTTTCAGGAGCAGATTATGCGCATCTGGCGTTTGTGGGAGATAAATCGAGCAGCCCTCGAACCGCTGTATCGTACATTACCTACCTCGGTTTTTCAAGCTGATTTGAATAAAACAAACATCCTATTAGACGAAAACGGAAGATTTGCAGGTGTGTATGATTTTAATCTTTGCGGTAAAGACGTTTTTTTAAATTATCTGTTTAGGGAGACTGTTTGCGATGATTTTGAGAAAGAACGCGCAGTTCTTTGTCAACGACTGGCAAAAGTCAGCAAACACTATGTCTTTGAAAACAACGAAAAAGAAGCGGCATTGATGTTGTATCGCTGTTTAAAGCCGTTGTCGTTCGACAAACTAGCAGCTTTGAAAGCCGTAAGAGACGATATATGTTTACTCAAAATGCATTTGGAAGAAACCGAAAAGGCCATGACAGAGTATTTCGATTTTGCACAGCATATGAGTTGATATTTTCTCCCCTCTCCGAGAAATGAACTGATCCAAATTGTGCGGACAGCACAATTTGGATCAGTTCAGGACGGGCGTGGGGTTTCACGTTATTCCAAAACAGCGCTGTGGATGGTGTCCTCTGAATCCAAATAATATACCACGCCATCCAGGATACAAAAATCGCGGAAATGGGAAAACGCGGGCATAACCGCCACCTGCGTCACCGCATCGGCGGCAGGGTCGTATGCCATCAGCACCGGTGTTCCATCTGTTCCTATATGTGCGAAATAGAGGATTCCGTCGATTACGGATAGGGTGAACTCGTAATACGTCGCAGCGGAATTGTCGAAGAGCAGGGTGTGTTCGCCGCCTTTGTACCGGTAAATGCCCTCGGGGCTTCGGTGAGAATAATACACGGTGTCAACGTCCAGCGCAAAGTGCTTATAGAGATCATCGTCCCCGTCGGGGTTATAGGCATCATCGCCCAGCAGGACGGTTGTCTGTCCGGTGGACAAATCCTGCTGATAAATAGTAAAGGTTCGACTGGCGTGCTCAATATAATACAGTTTGTCCTCTGCAAAATCGTAGTAATTGATATCCATGTCCGGATGGACAGGCACCCAGCCATTATCGGAATAACGATAAAGAATCATAACGCAGCTCGCGTACACAGTGCCCTGATGAACCTTGTAGGATCGGATGTCACCAAACTTTTGGTCCGGTAGATCTGCTGCTGTCAACAGCACCTCCGAGGTGCCGCCCGCCGTGGGGATGCGACACAGGAAAAGACCGTTGTCAGACAGCACATAGTATAGATACCCTCCGTCGAGCTGCAGAGGCGCATGTTCGCTTAACAAATAGAATAGACACTCTGTTTTTACCAAACAAAGGCGATCACCGCTGCTCAGGTCCTCCCGATACAGGCCGTCCGGCTGGCAGTAATAGAGATACTGGTCGTCCGCTACGGCGGTATAGCCGCGCAAGAGAGCATCCACATCGGCAACCGGTGTAGGTTGACTCGCGTCTGGTGTTGCTCCACAGCCGGCCAGCAAAAGCAGCAAAAAAGCCATTCCTAAAAGTATCATTTTCTTCACATTCTCAGCCCCTCTCAGATTTATTATAGAGGAGCCGCAACCACGCTGTAAAGATGGGAAAATGCACAAAAAAGGCCGGTCGCTTTTGGCGACCGGCCCAAATGCTCTTATTCTTCTGTCTCGCCCGCTTCTTCTGCTTGCTTTTTGTTGCGGTGGGCGATGGCGTCCCGCACCAGCATCTGCACCAGAGCCATCAGGGGCGGAGCCAGGAAGATGCCCCAGAACCCGAACAGGCCGCCGAACAGGGTGATGCTGAGCAGCACGTAGATGGGTCGCAGGCCCACCGACCCGCCCACGATGCGGGGCTGGACGATGTTGGCGTCCACCTGCTGGATGACGATGATGTAAATGACCACACCGATGGCGGTGTAGAAATTACTGGTCAGCAGGGTCACCAGCGCAATGCCGATGGCGCCCACGATGGCGCCGAAATAGGGGATCATATTCATCAGGCCCAGGGTCATACCCAGCAGCACCGCATAGGGCACCCGGAAGATGAGCAGGCCTACCGACACCACTACGCCCACGATGAGGGCGTCCAGAAACGCGCCGTAGAAATAGCTGTAGAAGATGGCGGCGGTGCGGCGGCTGTATTGCCGCAGGACCGCCAGGGGACGACGCTTGATAAACAGACCGCAGAAATTGCGCACCGCCTTAAACAGATGCTCCCGGCCGCCCAGCATATACATGGACACGATGACGGCGATGACCACGTCAAAGAGGGAGGAGGCCACGTTGCCCACGCCCTTGATGGCGTTGAGAATGTTCTCGGTGGTGAGCAGGCGGTTGACCGTATCCAGCATAGACTGATACAGCTCTGTAAGGTTGTCAGCCAGACCAAACTGCCCCAACAGGCTGTCCGGCTGAGCGTATTCCTGCACCTTTTCGATGGCGGCGGTCAGATACCCGGGCAGGGCGCCCGCCAGGTCGGTGAGGCTCTTGGTCAGCACCGGGATGACCAGATACACCAGCAGGGTCAGCAGGCCGAACAGCAGCAGGTACACCACCGTCAGCGCCAGCGGCCGGGCCAGCTTCGGCCAGGCCTTGCCCTTTAGCTTCAGCAGGCGGTTCTCCAGCCAGGCGCTGGGGCCGTACAGGAAAAAGGCCAATATAAAACCGCCCACAAAGGGCGCCAAAATCTTGATGAGGGTGCCGACCACGCCGATGGCCTGCCCCAGGTTGTCGGACAGTTTATATAACAGGATCGTCGCGGCGGGGATGCTGAAATACCACAGCCAGCGCCGGACGGATTCTTTACGGCTCATACCCATCCTCCTCTCGTACGTATACAGTATAGCAAATCGGACGGGTAAAAACAAGGAATATTTTGTAAACAAAAGGGCAAGGTGAAATTGTGCGTGAATTTCACACCATTTCACGCCGTTTTTGTTGAGGTTTGGCGGTGCGCGTGCTATGATAAAACCAATTAACACAGACAAGGGGGGGTGCGGAAATGGAGCAGAATAACGGCGGTATGCCGGTGTCCCTGTTCGGCGCGCGGTTGCGTATGCTGCGGCGGCGGGCCAAGTGGACCCAGCAGGCTGTGGCGGATCGGCTGAGCATCCACCGCACCACCTACACCAAGTACGAGACCGGCGTGGTTACACCGGATCAGCAGGGCCTGTTGAAGCTGGCAGAGATCTTCGGCGTGACGGTGGATTATCTGCTGGGGCGTGAGGAGACTCCCGCCCGCCACGTGGCGGACGATGAGTCCCGGCGTGTGGAGGTAACCCTCCAGGAAAAGGTGCTGCTGCAGATGTTCCGCCAGCTGTCCCCGGCGGAGCAGAAGGAGCTGGTCCAGCAGGCGCAAAAGAGATTTCGGGAACAAAAAACCAGAAGATGAGCCAATCCCCCGTTGCTGCGGCAACGGGGGATTTTTGTAGGCGAAGACCCCCGGCTGTGCCGGGAGTTCCGTATAGCTTTCAGCGTTGCTTGCCTCTCCTTTGGGAGAGGTGGCACGGCGTAGCCGTGACGGAGAGGGCGACTCCGGGAGGTGGGAGGGATACTGTGCGAAGCACAACAAACCGCTGTGCGGTTTGGAATCCCCCAGTCTTTTTGCCAAAGGCAAAAAGCCAGCCCCCTTTAGGCAAGGGGGCCTTTGGGGGCGGTTGCGCAGACCATTCGTTCACAAGCGTCGGCAAATTTGAGCGCACTTGAAATACCCTTCGCTATGCGGGGGAATCATTATTGTAGGCGAAGACCCCCGGCTGTGCCGGGAATTCCGTATAGCTTTCAGCGTTGCTTGCCTCGCCCTTTGGGAGAGGTGGCACGGCATAGCCGTGACGGAGAGGGCGACTCCGGGAGGTGGGAGGGATACTGTGCGAAGCACAACAAACCGCTGTGCGGTTTGGAATCCCCCAGTCTTTTTGCCAAAGGCAAAAAGACAGCCCCCTTTAGGCAAGGGGGCCTTTGGGGGCGGTTGCGCAGACCATTCGTTCACAAGTGTCGGCAAAATTGAGCGCACTTGTGCGCCGCTGGTATTATGGGACTTAGCCCGTACATGCTAATCCCCGGCTTATCCGGGGCTTTTTGGCAAAAAAAGGAATCTTTTGTTGACCAAATTCCGTCTTTATGTGTGTATAGGGTAGAAAGGAGGGGAGCGGATGAACGACCAAACGCCGTCTATGGAGCGGGTGGAGCAGCTGGTGGAGCGATACAGCGCCCTGCTGTACCGGCACAGCTACGCCATGCTGCACAATGAGGAGGATGCCCGGGATATGGTGCAGGAGACCTTTCTGCGGTATATGCGGGCGTGCCCCCGCCTGCAGGACGCAGACCACGAGCGGGCGTGGCTGCTGACGGTGGCCATGAACCTGTGCCGCAACCACCTGCGGCAGCAAAAAGCCCACGCCACCCTGCCGCTGGAGGCGGTGGCGGACCCGATATCCCTGCCGGAGGATACGCCGCTGCTGGACCGGCTGTCCGCTCTGCCGGACAAGATCAAGATCGTACTGCTGCTGCATTACGTGGAGGGATACAAGGTGCGAGAGATCGCCGCCCGCCTGCGCCTGACCCAGTCCACGGTGAAGATGCGTCTGCAAAAGGGGCGGCAGCTACTTCGCTCTACCCTAAAGGAGGATGAATTATGACACAAACCATACGCGATGCCGTATATGCCATTCCTGTGCCCGTCGATCTGAACACGGCGGTGCTGGCCGCCTGCCGGGCGGAGGCCCGACGCCGGAGCGAGGCCGCCCCGGTCCGGATGGTGCGCTTTGTGCCGGCGGTGGCCACGGCGGCCGCCTGCGCGGCGGTGCTGGGCGTGGCTCTGTTCGCCACCGGCCACAATCCCGGCGGCGCCCCCGTTGTGCCCCCGGTGGGGGATGACAGCAGCACGGTGACCACGACCACCACCACAGACGGGGACGTGGAACAGACCACCGACACGACGGCTACCACCACGACCACCACTACAACCGCTACCGCAACGACAACTACGACCGTAACCGCAACGACAACCACCACCACAAACACCACCAAAAATCATACCACCCCGCCTCCATCGACCACCACGACCACCAGAGAGGAGCCTTGCTCCACAATGGCAAGCTCCACCACCGTCGCCCACACCACCCGCCCCAGTGTGGCCGGCACTCCCACCAAGGAGACGGGCCTGCTTAAGGTGAGCACCTTTCAGGAGATGACCGTGGCGGAGCTGGAAGCCTACTACGGACAAAAGGTAATCCCCGCCTGGCTGCCGGAGGGGCTGGAGCTGCGTCTTGACCCCGACAAGCGGTTGGGCGTGTGCCGAAAGGATGAGGCTCTGATTGCAGAAAACCGGGATGTGTGGAACAATCTGTTGACTTCCGGCATTGCCCGGGATGCACAGGTGGTCTACGACCACAACCAACTCCGCTGGTGCGACTTTATCGACGGACGGCGGGAGCTGTTGGTGCACGTCACCACCGCGCCCTATCCCCTGTATAGGCTGGGGGATACGACCCGCTTTGACGATCCCATCACAGTGGCCGGCACCACGGTGATGGCGGCCTATTTTGAGGATTCTGCCGACTGCTGGTGCTGGTCCGTTTTGGTCACAAAGGACGACACAGCGTATTACATTGAGGGCTGGAACATCACCGAAACCGAATTTGTTAAAACGTTAGAAAGCCTGATCGCATAAAATAACAACCCCGTTGCCGTTTTGGCAACGGGGTTGTCTGCTTATTGTGTCAGTGCGTCTGCGATGGCGGCCCATTCGGGCAGGGTCAGCTGCTCCGCCCGGGCGGTGGGAGCAATCCCTGCGGTCTCAAAGGCGGCGGCCAACGCCTCCTTGGCATACCCGGCGCCGGTGAGGGAATTGAGCAGCGTCTTGCGCCGCTGGTTAAAGCCGGCCCGGATGAGCCGGAACATCAGCGCCTCGTTCCGGACGGCGCAGGGGGGCTGCTTGCGGATGCGCAGGCGGATGACCGCGCTGTCCACGTTGGGGGCGGGCATAAAGCTGCCCCGGGACACCCCGAACAGAGTCTGAGCCTCGGCGTAATACTGCACCGCCAGGGTGACGGCGCCCGCCTCCCGGGTGCCGGGGGCGGCGCACAGCCGCTGGGCGGCCTCCTTCTGCACCATGACGGTGATGTTGTCCACCGGCAGGCGGCTCTCCAGCAGCATCATAATGATGGGGGAGGTGATGTAATAGGGCAGGTTGGCGCACACCGCCACCGGCCGGTCGCCGAATTGCTCCTGCAGGATCCGACGCAGATCCAGCTTCATGCGGTCGCCCCAGACAAAGGACACGTTGTCCACCCCAGCCAGGGTCTCCGCCAGCACCGGCGGCAGCCGGTCGTCCAGCTCGATGGCCACCACCCGGCCGGCCTGGCGGGCCAGCTCCCGGGTGAGCACGCCGATGCCGGGGCCGATCTCCAGCACACCCCCGTCGGGGCCGATGCCGCAGGCCTCTGCCATACGGGGGCACACCGAGGGGTTGATGAGAAAGTTTTGTCCCAATTTTTTCGAAAAGTGGAAACCGTGCCGCTCCAGCAGGTCCCGGATATACCCCGCGTCGGTGAGCCGGGGTGTTTTGTCGATCTGTTGCATAAAACGCTCCTTACTGCCGCTTGACCCGCTGCAGCCGCTGGTGGCGGCGCCGGCGGTTGTGCACCACGTTGAGGACGCCGTAGCCGATGATGAGCAGCAGCAGGATGCCCACGCCGCCCCAGAACCAGACCGAGGTGAAGAACCCGGACACCTGGCTCCAGGCGTACAATAGCCAGCTGCGGCTGATGGACTCGCCGGCCACCAGATCCACCCGACCGATGGACTGGTCCACGTTGATGATCAGCTCCACCGAGCCCAGGACGGTGCCCTTTTCGATGGGGGCGGCCACCCGGTCGGTATTGAGGGTCACCTTGCGGATGATCTGGGCCAGATCCAGCTTGCTGTCCACCACGGTGGCGATCTCGCTGGCGGGCACTAGGTTGATGTGGTCGGTGTCCCAGGCCAGGTCCACCGGCAGGCTGGCCAGTATCTCGCTCTTGGCCAATACGGTCTTGTATTCAAACTGGTTAAAGGCCCACTTGAATAGGGCCTTGGTGTCCCGATAGTGGAGCCCGGTCTCTCCGTTCTGGTTTTCCTCCGGGCAGCCCATTACCACCGTCAGGTACTCATAGCCGCTGTCCCGGGCCACCGAGGCGCAGGTGCGCCCCTCGTGCTCCGACAGACCGGTGCGGCTGTGGACGATGGGGGTATAGCGGTGGATGCTGGAGGCCTGCAGCAGGCTGTTGCCGGATACGATGGTGCGCTTGGTGCCGCCGGATACGGGGGCCACCTCCACCTGGTATTTGGCCGCCAGGTCCTCAAACACCGAAAACCGCTGGCAATACCGCACGATGCGGTACATATCCCGGGCGGTGGTGTACTGGCTCAGAGAGTCGATGCCGGTCAGGTTGGCAAAGTGGCTGAAGGTGCAGCCGATCTCGGTGGCCAGGTTGTTCATGCCGTCGATATAGGCGGCCACGCTGCCGTCGATGGTGACCGCCAGCACCGTCACCGCGTCGCTGGCGCTCTGCATAAAGGACACGGTCATCAGATCCCGGAGGGTCCAGGTCTCGCCATAGGCCATGTTGGCGGTGATGACGCCAGTGCCGGCCACGTAGCTGTTGAATAGTTCCTTGGTGTAGGTGCCGGTGGTGGCGTCGATGTCCAACCCCTTCTGCTCCACCTGGTGCAGGGCATAGGCCAGCACCATATACCGCATCATAGAGCCGGGTGCGTGCACCTCGTCGGCCTCTTTTTCATACAGCACCACGTCGTTGGCGGCGTTGCCCCCCAGGCTCACCAGGATGGCGGCGTCGGCGTGGATGGAGGTGCCCTCCGGCAGCATATAGGCGGCGTGGGCCGGGGCGGCACCCACCGCCAGCAGACCGGTCAGCACAGCCACACACGTAAGGAATGCAAATATTCTCTTTTTTACCATAGACAATCCCCACCGTTTTGTAGTATACTGATTGCGTGCCGGGTTTTTCATCCCCCGGCAGAGGCAATATTGGTTCACACCCATTAGTATACCACATCCGGGTGGCTCTGTACAAGAGTCTTTTCCGGAGAAAAGGACGGAAAACCTATGGTTTATGTTACCGGAGATATGCATGGCGACCCCACCCGCCTCAGCGACCCGGCCCTGCGCCGCCTGAAAAAGGGGGACACCCTGCTGGTGTGCGGGGATTTCGGGTTTGTGTGGGACGGCAGCCCCGCCGAGGAAAAGCGGCTGAAAAAGCTGGCCCGCCGCAAATACACCATCGCCTTTTTGGACGGCCGGCACGAGAATTTCGACCTCCTGAACGCCTATCCCACCGAGGTGTGGAACGGCGCCCCGGTCCACAAGATAAACGACCGGCTGGTGCACCTGATGCGGGGCGAGGTCTACACCATCGAGGGCGCCACCTATTTCACCTTTGGCGGCGGCGAGAGCGACGACAAGGAGTTCCGCATCCCCGGCGAGAGCTGGTGGGCGGCAGAGGCCCCCACCCCCGAGGAGATGGCGCACGCCCGGGACAATCTGGCGGCCCGGGACAACCGGGTGGACTATATCCTCACCCACACCCCATCCCCCACGTCCCGGGCCCGGCTGGACACCCGCCGGGTGGCGGACGGCGTCAGCATCTTTTTGGGCACGCTGGAGGAGCAGGTCACCTGCCGGCGCTGGTATTTCGGCTGCCTGCACCGGGACAAGCCCATCAGCGCCCAGCGCCGCGCCCTGTTCCGGGACGTGGTGCCGGTGGAATAAATTTTTGTTTTGCCCCTTGCAATAGGGCCGCGTTTGCGGTACAATAACGGAGTGAAATAAGAAGCGGCACCGCCGCCCAACAAAAAGGAGAGTATCAATATGTCTATGAAGGTATTAGTAGAGACCTCTGCCCGCCACATGCACGTCACCCAGGAGCACCTGGAGATCCTGTTCGGTAAGGGCTACCAGCTGACCAAGAAAAAGGATCTGTCCCAGCCCGGCCAGTACGCCTGCGCCGAGCGTGTGGACGTGGTCGGCCCCAAGAAGACCCTGCCCGGCGTGTCCATCCTGGGTCCTGTCCGCCCCTCCACCCAGGTGGAGCTGTCCCTGACCGATGCCCGCAGCATCGGCGTGGCCGCCCCCATCCGCGAGTCCGGTGACATCGCCGGCTCCGGCGCCTGCAAGCTGGTGGGTCCCTGCGGCGAGGTGGAGATCGCCGAGGGCGTCATCGCCGCCAAGCGCCACATCCACATGACCACCGCCGACGCCGCCGAGATGGGCCTGGTGGACAAGCAGATCGTGTCGGTCAAGATCCCCTCTGAGGGCCGTGAGACCGTCTTCGGCGACGTGATCGTCCGGGTCAGCGACAGCTATGCCCTGGCCATGCACATCGACACCGACGAGTCCAACGCCGCCTGCGCCGCCCCCGGTATGATGGGCGAGATCATTAAATAAGTTTTTGCACAAAAAAAAGGGCCGCCGCTACCGTTTGTTGGTAGCGGCGGCCTTTTTGCGTATGTGTTTACAGCAGGATGATGCCGTTTTGCTTGCACTCCTCCACCATCTCGGGCGGCCAGATGGACACCTGCACCTCGCCGATGTGGGCCTTTTCCAGCATCAGCATGCACAGGCGGCTCTGGCCGATGCCGCCGCCGATGGTCAGGGGCAGGTCGCCGGCGGCGATGGCCTTGTGATAGGCGTACTGCATCCGGTCTTCGGCGCCGGCGGCGGCCAGCTGCCGGGCCAGAGCCTGCGCGTCCACCCGGATGCCCATGCTGCTGATCTCCAGGGCGTGGCCCAGGGTGTCGTTCCACAGCAGCAGGTCGCCGTTGAGAGTCCAGTCGTCGTAGTCGGGAGCGCGCCCGTCGTGGCGACTGCCGTCCGCCAGGGCGCCGCCGATGCCCATGAGGAATACGGTGCCGCATTCCTTGGTGATGGCGTCCTCCCGCTGCTTGCCGGTCAGGCCGGGATACCGGTCCGCCAGCTCCTGGGCGGTGATAAAGGTCACCTCTTCGGTGATCTCAGCCGTCAGCAGAGGGTATTTCTGCTGCAGCAGCTTGTTGGTGTCGGCGATGGCCTTGACGATGCGGCGGACGGTCTTTTGCAGATAGTCCGCGGTGCGGCGGTCGGCGGTAATGACCTTTTCCCAGTCCCATTGGTCCACAAAGATGGAGTGGGTGTTGTCCATATCGTCGTCCCGCCGGATGGCGTTCATATCGGTGTAGATGCCCTCGCCGGGCTGAAAGCCGTAGCGGCCCAGGGCCAGCCGCTTCCACTTGGCCAGGGACTGGACCACCTCGGCGTGGGCCTCGCCCATCTCCTTGACGGTAAAGTCCACCTTGCGCTCCACACCGTTGAGGTCGTCGTTGATGCCGCTGCCGCCGGTGACCAGCACCGGGGCGGTGACACGCTCCAGGTGGAGATTCTGGGCCAGCAGCACCTGAAAGGTGTCCTTGATGACCTTGATGGCCTTTTGAGTCTGGCGCAGGTCCAGCTTGGCGGTATAGCCGGGGATGTATTGTGTCTGGGACATAGTGTATCACCTCGAAAATTGGTAGAAAGCAGGCGGCAGACAAAGGCTCCCTTGCCTAAAGGGGGCTGGCACGGCGCCGCCGTGGCTGGGGGATTTCAAACCGCACAGCGGTTTGCCGCGCTGCGCACGGTATCCCTCCGTCTTTTCGCCTGCGGCGAAAATCCACCTCCCTTTAGGCAAGGGAGGCTTTCCTCTATTTTAGTTTCTCCTTACCGGATGCTGCCCACGGTGCGGGGGAATAGCTGGGCGTCCCGGATGTTGGCCACGCCGGTGACGTACATCAGGATACGCTCAAAGCCCAGACCGAAACCGGAGTGGGGCACCGAGCCAAAGCGGCGCAGATCCAGATAATCCGCGTAATCCTCCAGGTTCATGCCCCGCTCGTTCATGGCCGCCAGCAGTTTGTCGAGGTCCGCCTCACGCTCGGAGCAGCCGATGATCTCGCCCACGCCGGGCACCAGCAGGTCGGTGGCGGCCACCGTCTTGCCGTCGGGGTTCTGCTTCATATAAAAGGACTTGATCTCCTTGGGATAGTTGGTGACGAACACCGGCTTTTTGTACACCACCTCGGTGATGTACCGCTCGTGCTCGGTCTGCAGGTCGCAGCCCCAATAGACCGGGTATTTGAAGTCGGCCTCCGCCTTTTTCAGCAGGGCGATGGCGTCGGTATAGTCCAGGATGACAAAGTCGCTGTCCACCACGCCACGCAGCTTTTCGATGAGGCCCTTTTCGAAGAACTTGTCAAAGAACTCCAGCTCCTGGGGGCACTCCTCCATCACCGCGGCGATGATGTATTTGATCATCTCGGTGGCGATCTCGATGATGTCCGGCAGCTCGGCAAAGGCCACCTCCGGCTCCACGTGCCAGAACTCGGCCACGTGGCGGGGGGTGTTG
>JAFQKB010000026.1 GCA_017397125.1 Clostridia bacterium
AGAATTATCCGTGACTGTAATGATGAAGTGTTGCTCAAAGGAGAAAAGGATCCCGTTCTGTTGCCGCCCTTTAGTTGCCACAGCTTGAGACACACTTTTGCTACTCGTCTGTGTGAGTCGGGTATCAATATAAAGGTGATTCAGGATGTTTTAGGCCATGCTGACATCAGTACAACGATGGATATTTATTGCGACGTGACCAATGAACTGAAAAAGAAAGAGTTTACAAGCTTGGGTGAATTTTTTAAGGATAAGCAGATTTAATCTACTACGCCAATGGTACGCCAGCTACTACGCCAAAATGCCGCACAGATACAAAGGGTTATATTCTGTGCTATAAAAATGGTTTACAAAGACAGCTTGAAACCATTGGAGTTTTGTACACTTAGGTAGTGTTTTGTAACTTCGGGGGCAGAGGTCCCCACAATGAAACCTCTTGATTAAGAAAATGCCGTACAATAGCGGTATTATAAGGTTGTAAATTATAAAAGGACTATGACATCGCCGATGTCATAGTCCTTTCTCGTTTTTATTGCCCCACGGGGTCATTCGATCTCCTGCTCCAACGCGTCAAACTCCGGGGTGCTGAAAAACTCGCCCAGAGTAATGTCCAAGCCGTCACAGATCATTTTGATGGTGAGCAGCTTGGGATTCTGACTCTTACCGTACAGTATATTTTTTACGCTGGAGGGCGGCAATGCGGAGATCGTCGCCAATTTATTGATGGTGATGTCCCGCTCCCCGCAAAGAGTCAATATTCTGTTTCGGACCGCTGTAATTGTGTCCATACCCGTACCTCTTTGTTTTTTTACTAGCATATACGATTGCAATTGACAATATAGGCTACGTGTGCTACTATTAGGCTACCCATAGCCTAATATTGCGGCAGAATGGACAGTAACC
This sequence comes from Clostridia bacterium, assembly GCA_017397125.1. Lineage (GTDB taxonomy): Bacteria > Bacillota > Clostridia > Oscillospirales > Acutalibacteraceae > UBA5905. The sequence continues at coordinate 904 of JAFQKB010000026.1, forward strand.
CCGTACTTTTGGAGCTGCGATCCGGGCAGAGGCAAATGGTACCACGCCATTGAGCGACGGATCGAGAAAACCGCGGGAACGCTGTTTGAAGCTTTTTCATTGGTTATTTTTTATCAACCATATAAAAAACGAGGAGGCTATTTGTATATTCTTCCAAATTTATATTAGAGTATTGCAAAATCGTCAATCTTGTGCTATGCTTTAGGGTACTAAAGTATTCATTTTGGAGATTTATCCCCAAAATGCGCTTTGCGTTTGCTTTGCATCTTTAAAATGGACGATTTGATCCTCCGGTGCGGCCACACCGCCGCAAAAATACGCAGGCAACCCCTGCAGAAAAAGAGGTATAAAAACCATGGCTAAGGAAAAGACGACCACTCTGCACAAGATCCTGACCGTAGTGGGTACGGTGCTGTGCATCCTGCTGGTGCCGGTGCTGCTCATCAACCTCACCCTCATCGCCAAGAGCTATATCAATAAGGACGAGGTGCCCAGCGTGGGCGGCTACGTGCCGCTGATCGTGCTGACCGACTCTATGCTGCCGGTCATCTCCAGCGGCGATCTGATCATCTGCCACACGGTGGACCCCGACACCATCCAGGAGCAGGACGTGATCTCCTTCTTCGACCCGGCGGGCAACGGCACCAGTATTGTCACCCACCGTGTCATCGAGATCGTGGAGCAGGACGGCGCCCGTCTATTCCGCACCCGTGGTGATAACAACAACACCGAGGATAAAGAGCTGGTGTCCCCCGCCGACGTGGTGGGCATCTATCAGGACACCCGCATCCCCGGCGCCGGTAATGTAGCCATGTTTATGCAGACCACCACCGGCCTGATCCTGTGCGTGGTGCTGCCCATCGTGCTGCTGGTGGGCTATGACATCCTGCGCCGCCGCCGCTATGACCGGGTCAAGCAAAGCGACAACGCCGCCCTGCTGGCCGAGCTGGAGGCCCTGCGTGCCCAGGCGGCCGCCACCGCCACCACCACCGAGGAAAAGCCCACCGAGGAGTAACCCTTTCCGTTTTCTACCACTAAAGAGGAGATAGCATTGACCTATATAATCATTGGCATAGCGGTGCTGCTTGGTCTGCCGTTGCTTGGAGCATTGGCGGTGACGATCCGCGATTTTATCCGCGAGTTGCGGCGGCTGAATATGGAGCTCAGCCGCACCCACGGAGAGGAACGCCGCTATTATGAGCGCAAAAAACGGCGTCTATGGCTGTCGTTGATTCCCTTTGTGCGCTACCGCTGACCCCCGCCATAGCCGAAAAGGGCGGACGCCATCCGTAGGGGCGAACTGTGTTCGCCCGCGGGACGGGAGACCCGTCCCCTACGATCCCCCCACCCACGTATATTCTTCCTTCGGAAGCCACGATTCCGGGGATGATATATAATGCCGCGGCATTCTCTGCGGGACAAAGGACATTCCCCATAAGGAGGATGCCCGGTATAAACATCTTTCCCCGGAGGGGGAAGAATAATAAACGGCCGCAAGGCCAAAAGAAAGGAGTTTTTCTGGTATGAAGAAAAACGTAATGATGAGACTCGCTTCCGGTCTGCTGGTAGCGGTTCTCCTGACCACCTGTGCCATCTCCGGCACCTTCGCTAAGTACGTGACCGACGGTACTGCTACCGATTCTGCTCGCGTTGCTAAGTTCGGCGTTGATGTTATCGGCAAAACCGAGACTGAGAACAATATGTTCAAGACCTCTTATGAGGATACTACTGCCGGTATTACCGTTCAGGCCACCGAGGCTGTTGTTGCTCCTGGCACTAGCGGCACGATGACTGGTTTTACTGTGACTGGTACTCCTGAAGTGGATGTCACCGTTACATATACCGATGTTGATGTGGAATTGGGCAACAACTGGATTGATAAGTTCGATCTGACCAAGTTCTACTGCCCCATCACTTTCACTATTAGCACCAACGGTGGCGTTGAGACGCTTTGTGGTCTGGATTACACTGATGTTGCTGTTTTCGAGGCTGATGTTGAAGCTGCCATTGAGGCTGCTGCCGGTTACTATGAGGCCAACACTAACCTGAACACTGTGAACGATGATCTGACCGTTGCTTGGGCTTGGGCCTTTACTGGCGCTACCGGTTCCCAGAACAATCAGGATGATGAGAAGGATACTTTCTTGGGCGATCGTGCTGCTGATGATGTAGCTAATGCTGGCACCATTTATGTTGCCGCTACCTGCACCGTCACTCAGGTCGACTAATACATAGCCGACTGTACGGTACTGATTCCATAACGGAATACACTCCTCGCCCGTGCCCATCGTGGCAGGGCACGGGCGGGAGTTTTTTTCACACCCGGCAAGGGACGGATACCACCCCCGGCGGTGGCACCGCCGCCCTTTACCGGATGCGAAAAAAGGACGCCCCCTCCGGGCGCCCCACCCCATACACACCCCCGTAGGGGACGGCGTATTCCCATTCCGCCTTTCCTCTTTCGAGGAGGGCCATTTTTTATTGTATGGGCTTCGCCCAAAACCATAAAACACGCCGACTGGCGTCGGCGACCTCTTCAGTCAGCCTGACGGCTGCCAGCTTCCCCAAAGGGGAAGCCAGAAACGTCCTCCCCAAAGGGGAGGGCAAAACAGCCTTTTCCAAGAGGTCGGAAGAGGGGACGAAGAATGAAACACAACAGTGATCTAACCCATTTTGCACAGCGATTGCGCCGCGAAATGACCAAACAAGAGAAAAAGCTGTGGTACGATTTCCTTCATACGTATCCCCATCGTTTCCGCCGTCAGGTGGCGTTTGGAAATTATATTTTGGATTTCTATTGTTCTGCCGCAACCCTGGCCGTGGAATTAGACGGATCACAACATTTTTCTGCAGACGGTATATCGTATGATGAAAAACGTTCTGCGTTTTTTGAAGCAAATGGTATCCGTGTGATACGCTTTTCCAATGCAGATATCGCACGCAATTTTCGCGGTGTAACAGAGCAGATTGACCAAATTGTAAAAGAAAGAACCAGTAACAAATAACCTCTCATATGTCTTCCCCTCTGTGGGGCGGCAACAAGCCTTCCCCTCTGGGGAAGGTGTCACGGCGCAGCCGTGACGGAAGAGGTAAAATAGTACAAACTACAAAACACGCCGACTGGCGTTGATCACCTCTCCCGTCTGCTTCGCAGACACCCTCCCCAAAGGGGAGGGCAAAACGGCCTTTGCCGTGACTGAGGGAGTTTGTTCCTGTTTATCTGTTCTTTTTTACTCCCTCCGTCTTCGCCTGCGGCGAAGCCACCTCCCTCAAGAGGGAGGCTTGATCAAATAGCACAAACCATAAAAGACCGACCATTCCACTTTCAAACCATTTCACGAAGGAGGTGACCCGTATGCAGAAACATAGCGCCCGACAGCGGGGGCAGGTCTGGCTTGCGGTGCTCCTCCTGATCGTTTTTGTGGGGGCCACCACCTTTGCGCTCATCAGCCGGCTGGGTGTGTATATGGTCAGCGACGCGGGTGCCATCGACCTGATGCAGGCCCCCGCCGCCACCGGCTCCACTCTGTCCACCTCCACCACCACGGCACCCACCACCTCCGCCCCCACCCGGCCCGGGTTTGAGGCGTCGGACGACCGGACCGTGTGGGCCACCGACACCCGGGTGGAGATATTCCGCGTATCTTATGTAAACGGGGAGCAGCAGGTCACCGTCCACAGCAACGACGGCGACCGTCTCATCGCCCCCGGCACCGAAAACAGCTACGTATTCAAGCTGAAAAACACCGGCAACGTGGCGCTCCAGTACGCTCTGGAGGTGAACGCCACCGTCACCGGCGCCGACACCCTGCCGGTCACCGCCCGGCTGAGCCGCTACGACGGCCACTGGCTGGCGGGTGACTCCCACACCTATGCGGATCTGACGGTGTTGGACGCCGCCATGGACGATACGGCGTTGGGCGCCGGCCGCTTTACCTATTACACGCTGGATTGGCAGTGGCCCTTTGAGGGGGACGACGGCCTGGACACCCTGCTGGGCAATCTGTCCACCGAGCGGGATATCACCCTCACCATCGAGATCAAGACCGTGGCCACCCTGCACGAAAACCCCGACGACGACAGCGGTCTGCGGGCGCCCCAGACCGGCGAGCAGAGCCGCACCGCCCTGTGGATCGCCCTGGCCGCCGGGTCCTTCTGCATGCTGCTGTTCTTCCTGTTCTTCCGTGAAAAAGAGGATAAGGACCAGCCGACCGCAAAGGAGGCACGGCGTTGAGGCGGGAGAATACCCCCCGGCGCTGGACCGCGTGGCTGCGCCTGGGTGCGCTGGCCCTGTGCGGCGTGCTGCTGGGTATCAACGTATACAATGCCAATGCCAACCGCCTGGTGGGCAACCAGCTGCCCATGCCCTTTGGCGTGGGCGCGGCGGTGGTGCTCTCCGGCAGCATGGAGCCGGCCCTGTCGGTGGACGATCTGATCATCGTGCGCCAGGCCGATGACTATGCCACCGGGGACGTGGTGGTGTTCCAGGCCGGCGGCACGCTGGTGGTGCACCGCATCATCGCCCGGGACGGGGACACCGTCACCACCCAGGGCGACGCCAATCCCGTGGCGGACGAGCCCATCCCGTTCGCCTCGATCCGGGGCAAGGTGGTGGCCAGCATCCCCGCCGTGGGCGTGGTGGTCAACGGCATCAAGACCCCCCTGGGCACCCTCTGCGTCATCGGGGCGGCCATCGCCCTGATGGAGATCCCCCGCCGGCGTGAAAAGCGCCGGGACGACGACCAGCGCCGGGAGATATTAGAGGAGATCATCCGCCTGCGGCAGGAGCAGCAGGCGCAACCGGACCAACCCGAATAAACATCACACAAGGAGGGAGAAGACCTTGGCAAACCGGGCACAACAGGGAAAAGTCAATATACCGATCTGCCTGGCCGGGGTTTTGCTCTGTCTGACCTTGTTCTCTATGCACTTTACCGGCGGCCTGTTCGCCCGCTATGTATCCCGTGACAGCGGCTCCGACAGCGCCCGGGTGATTCAGTTTGGCGATCTCACCCTGACCGAGACCGGCGATTTTAAGAACGGAAAGGCTTTTGTCATCCCCGGCGTGAATCTGACAAAGAACGCCACCGTCACCTTTGCGGGCAGCGAGTCCGCTACCTACGTGTTTGTCGAGGTAGAGGCCGACGGATGGACGATCAGCAGCGATAAAAAGCTTTTTTCCATCGGCACGAATCTGCTCAGCTGGAACATCGCCGAGGGGTGGAACTATCTGTCCTCCGACGGCAGCAGCCACGTCTATTATCAGCTGCTGGTTCCTAATACGCCGCTGGATACGGCGATCATCGCAAGCGGCGGACAAATTACGGTCAGCGACAATATCACCAAGCAAGATCTTGCCACCATGACCGATATCACCATCGACCTGCGGGCCGCGGTGGTGCAGGTCGGCGGCTTTGACAGCGTCGAGGCCGCCTGGGCGTCGGTATCGGCGCACTGATCTACCGCCCCCGGGGCGAATCTACAGAAAAGGAGGGAACAGACCATGAAAAAGAGAATGTTGGCGCTGATCATCGGCGTTCTTGTCACCCTGTCGTGCCTGTCGGGGCGGCTGCCCGTCGTAACGGGCTCCGTGGAGCCGTCTGCCCCTCCCGAAACGGATGAGACCGAGGAGCAGTCGTTGTTCCCCGAATCGGAGCTGGCTTGGCAATCCTACGGCGATTATTTGAAAACGCAGTTTGCCAATGTGCTGGAGGATCCGGAGAGTTATGTGGGTTACGAGGTGGGCTTTACTCCCTCGTGGGATTCTATTCTGTGTTGTTCCGGCTTTACCGCCGAGGATCGCGAAGAGTATTTCCCTCTGTACACGGAGAATGCCAAGAGTTCTTCGTCGGTCCTTCTTGCAGAGGCGCGGTTGGTAATTGTTGATTATTATTTGGACGATAACGACGGACTGTGGTATAAGGTGGAGGCGCCGGAGGGGTATGAACTGCCGCAGGAATTGGTAGAGTATCCCTACGTCCTCTACGCCTATGTGTACGACGATCCGGATTATGTACCCCCCACTTTCTATATGCTGCCCCAGCAGGCCATTGTCCTGCCCGGCACCGAGACGGTGATGCTCAAGACGAGTACCGAGGCGGACGCTGCCGCCATCATGGTGGATGCGGCGGATCTGCCCGATCGGTTCGACGTGAAGGTGGCGTTTCGAAACGACAATTACGGACAGTTGGAGTGGATCGACTATGATCTGGGCGCGGTGATTGCCGACAGCCCCGAATATCGCTACGTGGCGGCCGATTCCATTCTGTTGATCCCGGCCGAGGCTGGTCGCGCCTATGAGGTACTGATGTCCGCCGAGGACACCATCGTCTATTACGCCATCCTAGAGGCGATACCGGATTGGATTTTGGCGCAGCTCTCCGACGCACACAAGACCGCGCTGAACATTCACGCCGAGGCGCTGTATGCGCAGGAGAACGTGGAATACGGCGTCGAGGTGGAGTATGAGGGAATTCCTTTGAACGTGCAGGTCAAGGGTAAGATCCCCGAGGAGAATATTCAGTTGCAGGTGGCCCCTGTGGCCGATGCGACGGTGCTGGACGGAGGCTTTCCCGTGGAGAACGCCGACGAGATCATTACCGCGCTGGATATCAAGCTGATCAACGAAGAGGACGGCACCGAATGGCAGCCGGAGAGCCGATTCCCGGTAGAGGTGTCCATCGATATGGCCGCTTTGGGATATGAGGACGGTCGTATGGTGCGGGTGCATCACAAGCACGAGGGTACCGTGTACACCAAAGAGGTTTTCATTGTCATCGATGGCAAGATCACCCTCGTCACCGGCGGCTTCTCCATCTTTATGGTGTCCGAGGTGGGAGGTACAACGCAAGAATCGGGCACGCAAGCAGTGTATAATAACGGCACGTTTTCTCTGGAAGTAGGTCAGGACGTTTATTATTATTTCACCTCCAATAACAGCAAAGGAACATGGAACGTATGGGATCCCGAGGGTGCCATTCACTACACAGTGCACGACAACGAGCCCAACAGCGCAAGCATTGGTAACAGTCGTGTGACGGCCCGATGGATTCACATTGTAGCCTTGAAAAAAACTACCCAGCCTATCCAGATCACCTACTATTACGACAACGGAAATGAGAAATTCAATCTGAATATCACCTCCCCTGTGGCGAAAGCCGGTCAAAAGCGGCTGTATCTGAAGGATGACGTGAACAACAGCGGCCGATTAGTGGCCACCTTGGTGGATGCAAGCGGTAAAGAAATCGAGGACGGTCTGGAGGGCGCTGCCTTTGCCTGGACCCGCAGCGACGGCCTGTTTGTGGTGCCTGCCGCCTATGGCGATAACTATCAAAGCGTTAATATCGCCCGCGATCACGGCGGTCTGGTGGAGGCGCGTAAAAAGTACGACAATGACGATAAAGTTATAGGCTATCAGCCCACCACCTATACGTTGAAGGCCATTTTGGCCGACGGTACCGAGCACGAAGCTAAGTACACGGTTTATTACCAGAGTGAGATTATCAATGCCGGCTTTGAGTTTCCGGATTCAAAAACCAAAGATTATTCCTTCTTCCCCAATGGTTATCCGGAATTGTATTGGAAGACCACGGCTCCCGGCCATACGTCAACCAGCCCCGGAAGTAACGTAACCAAGGATATTGAGTATGGTGACGTCACCGGCTTGACGTCCAATACCGAAGGTGGCACCAACTATGGCGTTTGGCGTGCCGCTGACTGGCAAGATGGCGGCACGCAGTTTGCCGAGCTGAATGCCGAGGCGGTTGGCGCACTGTATCAGGATATCATTTCGGTGCCCAATGAAAACATCGAATGGAATTTCGCCCACGCAGCACGTCCGGATCAATCTTGGGCAACCGATGTTCGAAATAAGATGTACATCGTCATTGGTGCCACCGAGGATGCTCAGAAGTTGACTAATGATCAGCTGAAAGCATTGGTGAATGCTGCCAGTGCCACGGTGAACGGCAACAGAAACAATGCGAATGGCAATCGCAGTAAGCTTAATGGCGATTTGATCGAATATAACGGAGCTCAGTATCGCGTATGGTATCACGATGCGGACGATCAAACGAATTACAACGTGGTGCCTACACAACAGCAATTGGCTAACGGTCAAGTCGGCTATGGTTGGGAGAAAATTGAGGGTACTTATTTAGTGCCGGACAACCAGTATCGCACTCGGATCTTCTTTGTTTCCGACCCGGATACCAGCACAAATGGCGCCAACGCCGGTAACCTGATCGACATCTCCAAGGCCGGTCAGTATAAGAAATATCTGGTTGAGTATTACGAGGAGACCTTTGACGATGCGGGCGATAAGACGGTCAAACATTGGTCGGACTATGATGAGACCGGTGAGGCGATCATCTACTCTTCTGTGATTTTGAAGAACTTCAACCACTTCTTTGTGGATGAGGGCGATTATCTGCATCTGGTTAATATCAACGGTGGAAACTATCCGTATGATCTGCGCTATTCCGGCGCGGCGTCTTTGTATGTTGAAAAATACGAAAAGTCGTCCGAATTTGAGGCAGACAGCAAATACAAGCAATACGATATTGTGATGCAGATTTATTTCCGCGATACGGTTATTGCGGCGCAAAAAGTATTGCATTTCCCCACAGCACTTACGGATGAGCAGGAATTGACCCTGCTGACCAGCCTGAATCAGAAGCATGGTGGCTACACTTCCACGCTGGAGCTGGAGATTCAGACAACGGTTGATGGCAAAACGGTTTTTGTTCCTGTAGAAGACAATGGCGAAAAGGTTACCGACAACGCAGTCATCACCTCGCGCAATCCCGACGGCAGTTATACGGCCTTCGTTTCGGTAGGTAACAATCCCAGTGCCGATAACAAGACGTATCGCATCAAGGAGGCCGCGGTCACCCAAATGCCCGGCTTGGAACTGGAAAAGGTTGTTATTGACGTTGTGCGCTATCGATATGGTGCTGCCGTGGATGACAATTTGGAACCTGTGGAGCACAATACAATTACGATTTTGGCAACCGATCAGGATGAACATCATCTGGATGGAATTTATTCGCCTGTTTTTGCTTTGGAGAAGTTTGATGATCACACGAAAGACATCAAAATCGCCGACGCTACTATCGAAAACCACTACAAGGAAAAGATGACCACCATCTATTACAAGGCGGTGGGCAACGGAAAGGTGTCCCTGACCGGTCAAAGTGACTATGTGGATACCCCTATCGAGGAACTGGCTTTCTATTCCGGTAAATCCAAGGGCGTGCAGGTGCATAAGGGTACCGGCGCCAGCTTTGTGGGATGGTTTAAGGACGAGGCGTGCACCGATCCTGTGGAGGATGTGGACGGCGTGGTAGCGGCCGACGGCACCTTTAAGCCTAACGCCAACATCATCAGCGCCGATGAGATTACCTTCTATGCCAAGTTTGAGACCTGCTCGGTGACCATCAACCGTACCGGCGGTGAGGCTGGAAAAACCTACGTGTACCACGTTAAGGGGCCTAATGAACTGGAATTGTACGTCTCTCTGACCTGCGATGCGAGCGGTAATGGTTCGGTCTCGATTCTGGAGACTGCCGCAGGCGAGTATACGATTACCGAACTGAGCGACTGGAGCTGGCGTCACGGCGGCGGCGAGACCCAAACCCAAGCCCACGCAGACAGTGGCGCTACTGTGGTTCCAAAGTTGACTTTTGATTTTGCGTCGCCCATAAGCAATTGGCAGTGGCTGGATGGTTTCGGCCTGCCAAAGAAAAACCACTATGAGGAGGGTGGCAGCGGATGAAGCGTGTCGTAGGAATCCTGTTGGTTGCGGTGCTGATTACCACAGCCGCCGTCACCTCCTTGGTAGTTGGTTATATGTTCCGTGTTGTGGATATGCCCAATACCCTGCTGCCCGGTAAGGTTTCTTGTACGGTGGAAGAGGTCGTGAGTCAGGATGATGACAGCACAACCTTGACCAAGCAGGAGGTTACCGTTAAAAACACCGGTGACACCCAGGCATATATCCGCGTCAAGGTACTTACCTATTGGCAGGACAGTAAGGGCAATATTGTCGGCAGTAAGATCGACAACGACCTGTTAGGTGTAAACAAATACGATAACAGCAATTGGATCCGCAGTGAAAAGACGGTGGTTGGCAATGTCAGCAGCATAACCTATTACTGTAAAACGCCGATTGATCCTGGCGAAAACACCCCGGATCTTTTGGCTACGAGCGCAATGATTGTGCTGGATGTCACGACCACAAAGGTGGATGGCGTCACCTATACCTATCGTCAGGTGGCGGAAATTATACCCGAGGCCATCCAGAGTCAGCCGGCTGATGCCGTTACCTCTAGCTGGCACGTCACTCTGGATAGCAACGGAAACATCACAAGCGCATCGTAACGTAAGACGCCGAGGGCATCAGCCCCCGGCGTCTTTTTTTGCTTTGCGATCCATTTCGCCCGCATTTTCGTTGTCAAATCCGGGCAGGTGTGCTATAATCGACACAAAGAGAGCCGATTTTCGAGTTTTCAGGAGGTTAGTATGGGACTGCGGAATAGAATCGCCCAATACCGGGCCTACAAGGACGGCGTCTGCCACTGCACCTTTAACCCGGAGGGACCGGGTGTGGTGCGCATCCATCTGGTGCCGCCCAAATTCCGGCTGCTGCGCTCCGAGGCGTACATCGTCATTCTCAATGGCTACTATATGCTGCCGGTGGGCTATTCCTGGGCGCTGATGCTGCGCTATTTTATGGAGGAGGTCAACCGCTACGACGGAGCGCCCATCCTGGACGAGGAGGCCATCGCCGCCGCCACCGTCCGCCGGATGCAAAAGGTGTATCCCTCTGTCAAAGAGAGCGAGCTGCGGGCGGATATGGAGGCGCTGCTGACCGTGCTGTTTGCAGTGGCCCGTGGGGGCGACCCGGAGGTGGAGATCGAAAAACTGTCCATCCGCGCCTATGGCAAGCACATGACCGCACCCCACCGGATGGATCTGATGGTCAGCGCCATGACCGATGCCGCCGGCCGGTGGCAGTGCAACCAAAAGTGCGTCTTCTGCTACGCCGCCGGGCAGCAGCTGGCGGCCGCCACCGAGCTGACCACCCGGGAGTGGAAGCAGGCCATCGACCGGCTGGAAGCGGCCCGGGTGCCTATGGTCACCTTTACCGGCGGCGAGCCCACCCAGCGCGGGGACATCGCCCAGCTGGTGGAGTATGCCAAGCGGATGGTGACCCGGCTGAACACCAACGGCGTCAACCTGACCCCGGAGCTGGTGCAGGCTCTCAAGGACGCCGGACTGGACAGCCTGCAGGTGACCCTCTACTCCCACGACGAGGAGGTGCACAACGCCCTGGTGGGCAGCCAGCATTTCGCCGACACGGTGCAGGGCATCCGCAACGCCGTGGCGGCGGGGCTGGACATCAGCGTCAACACACCCCTGTGCCGCAAAAATGCCGATTATGCCGACACCCTGGCGTTTGTCCGCTCCCTGGGGGTGCGGTTTGTGACGGTCAGCGGCCTGATCTGCACCGGCATGGCGGGGATCAACCACGAGGAATTCGACCTCTCCGCCCACGAGCTGTACGCCATCGTGGCGGCAGCCAAGGCCTATTGCAACCAGCAGGAGATGGAGATGGACTTCACCTCCCCCGGCCTGATCGCCAAAGACAAGCTGGAGGCCCTGGGGATGAACGTGCCCCAGTGCGGCGCCTGCCTGAGCAATATGGCTGTCGCCCCGGACGGCACGGTGGTGCCCTGCCAGAGCTGGCTGGGCTCCGGCGCCGCCCTGGGCCATATCCTGACCGATCCGTGGAAATCCATATGGCGGCACCCCATGGCGGTGCGGCTGCGACGCATGACCGAGGAGCAGGCCCTGTCCTGTCCCTTCCGGGCGCAGAAGGGTGGTGAGCCGGTATGAAAAAAGGACGCGTCAACGCAGAATACGACCAGCAGTACACCCTCGAAAACCGCACCTTCCCCACTAAAAAGGCCGCCCTGCTGGTGCTCATTCTGGTGATTCAGATCGGCTTTATCGTGGCGGCGTTTCACTATGAGCCCAAACCCCAAGACATCATCCGGGAGTACGAGATAACCGTCACCCCCCAGGAGGACGGCTCCCTCGACATTCTCTATCGGTTTGTGTGGGAGCCCATGGACGCCTGGGAGGACCTCACCTGGGTGGAGATCGGTATGGCCAATGGGGACTATACGGTGTATGCCGACTCGCTGTCCGACACCATCCTGCATTATACGCCGTATAGCTACGACGGCGAGGTGTATCTGGAGCTGGATCTGGACCGGGCCTATACCAGCGGCGAGGTGCTGGAATTCAGCTTTATGGTCAACCAGCACCGTATGCTGCACCCAAATGGTGACGGCTATTACTATCGGTTTGTTCCCGGCTGGTTCAACGCCACCCCGGTGGACAAATACACCTTCCGCTGGGCGGCGGACGACCGCATCCAATCCGCCGCCGACGCCCGGCTGCGGGACGGCTATTACCTGTGGAAGGGCAGCCTGGCCTGCGGTGAATACGTGCACATGAACGTGGATTACCAGCCGGGCGCCTTTGACGGCTGCGCCACCGCACCGTACCAGCTCTTTGACGACAGCGGCGCCTACAACGAGCTGGAGGACAACAGAAACGCCCTCATTGCACTGGCCATCGTAGTGGCGGTGCTGCTGGTGGCCGTCCAGGTGTGGGTCATCGACAGCGTGGTGTCCTATCACCGGGGCCGGGGCTTTATATCCGGACACGGCTACTATATACACACCTACGGCAGAAGCAACCCCTTCTACATCCGGGCGCGGAACCGGTACATCAGCACCCACTCCGGCGGCTCCGGCCACCGTGGTGGCGGCTGCGCCTGTGCGTGTGCCTGTGCCTGCGCCTGCGCCGGCGGCGGCCGGGCCGGCTGCAGCCAAAAGGATACCTATGCCCCACCCCGCCAAAACACGTGAACTAATGGGAACCGGCATCGCTGCGGTGGTGCCGGTTTCGGCTTTTTAGCCCTGCTGCGTCAAAAAATATACAGAATTGAAGCGAATATACATACTTTATGCATAATCATTGAATATTTTGCAAAAATATTCAATGATTGGCAAAAAAGCCCTTGACAAACAGAAACAAGGTATATATAATAAGCAATATCGTTTGCGGCCACACACAACAGACCGCATATTTATTCAAGCACAAGGAGGCTTTTCGTTATGAACAAGAAAGATATCAAAAAGGTGGTCCTGGCCTATTCCGGTGGTCTGGATACCTCCATCATTATCCCGTGGCTCAAAGAGAACTACAACAACTGCGAGGTCATCGCCGTGGCGGGCAACGTGGGCCAGGCGGACGAGCTGGACGGCCTGGAGGAAAAGGCCATCAAGACCGGCGCCTCCAAGCTGATCGTGGCGGACCTGGTGGACGAGATGGTGGACGACGTCATCATCCCCTCCCTCAAGATGGGTGCCAAATACGAGACCTATCTGCTGGGCACCGCCTTTGCCCGCCCCATCATCGGCAAGCGGCTGGCGGAGATCGCTATCGCCGAGGGCGCCGACGCCATCTGCCACGGCTGCACCGGCAAGGGAAACGACCAGGTACGGTTCGAGCTGGCCATCAAGCGCTTCGCCCCCGATATGAAGATCATCGCCCCCTGGCGTGAGTG
>JAFQKB010000027.1 GCA_017397125.1 Clostridia bacterium
AAGCCGACGAGGTCGGAGGGATTGTTTTTATAACACCTCATCCACCGCCGTTCGGCGGTCCCCCTTCCCCTCGAGGGGAAGGTGTCGCGGCGTTAGCCGTGACGGATGAGGTGGTCGCAGAGCGTAAACAATCCCCCAGTCTTCGCTGCGGCGGGATTCCTTATAGCTAAAGCTTTCTGGTACCACCGACTCTGCTGGTGGTTTCCTTCTACAACGAAAACAGCCGCTATCCGGTATGGATAGCGGCTGTTTTTCTGTCCGATCGGCTGGGTTACTTCTTCTTGAAGGACATACAGTCGGTGCACTGCTCCTCGGTGGGGCTGCACTCGTGGGTGCCCACCTGGATGCTGTCCAGACTGCAATAGTCCTCGCAACTGCAATGGTAGTTGCAGGAGGTCACGGTGCAGTGGATGCTGCGATTGGCTTTTTCCATGTTCGGGGGCTCCTTTCTGACGGATTTGGCCGCGCCGTTGGCGTGGCTATGGCTAGTATGCCCCCTTATCCGCCGCACAATTCCCAAAGCGAGCCGAAAGAATATCCCATTTTCTCCCATTTGGTCAGCAGCTCATCCAGTATCTGAGCATTGGTGGCCGAGGTGCTGTGCAGCAGCACCACCGCCCCGGGGTGCACCCGGCCCAGCAGCTTGTCATAGGCCTGTTGGTGGGTGGGCTGCCGGTCCACGTACCAGTCCACGTAGGCCAGACTCCAGAAAAAGGTGTGATACCCCGCCTCATAGGCCATTTTCAGGTTCTGCTCGCTGTATTTGCCCTGGGGCGGCCGGTAGATCTTGGGCATATCCCGGCCGGTCACCTCCTTATACTTCTGCTCCACCCGGGTCAGCTCATCGAGAAAGGCGGCCCGGTCCCCCAGGGCGGACATGTCCGGGTGGGTATAGGTGTGGTTGGCCACGATATGCCCCTCGTCGGCCATACGCTGCACCAGCTCCGGGGCGCTCTCCAGATAGTGGCCCACCACGAAAAAGGCCGCCGGGGCATTGTGCTTTTTCAGCGCGTCCAGAATGGGGGCGGTATTGCCGTTTTCGTACCCGGCGTCAAAGGTGATGTACAGCCGCTTTTGCCCGGTGTCCCCCAGATACCAGGCGTTGTACTGCCGCAGGCTGTCCCCGGTGGCGTTGGCCACCGGCGGCTCCCCCGCCCGGGGAAAGCTCAGCCCCCAGTTGCCCGCCGATGCCTGGGCGGCCGGCGCGGCGCCGGTCAGGGTCATCCCCACCGCCCCCAACAGTAGAATGGCCAGCGTCAGCACCCCGCTGAGCAGCCGCCGTCCCGTTATGGTGATATACATAGCATCCCCTCCCTAGGATACTATATGAAATCCGTCGGCTCTGCTATGCAAAAACCATTGTATTTTTCCACCGGTTGTGCTAGTATAGGGGATAGATCGGTGGACCGCGTCCACCCAAAGGCCGAAAGGAGACCCCCTATGCTGCGTCGCTTTGTATCCTATTACAAGCCCTATATGGGACTGTTCATTATGGACCTGATCTGCGCCCTGTTCATCGCCGCCGTAGATCTGGTGTATCCCCTGGCGTCCAAGTACGCCCTGGAGGAGCTGATCCCCACCGACCAGGTACGAGCCTTTGTCGTCCTGATGCTGATCCTGGTGGGCGCCTATCTGCTGCGGGGCTTTTTCCAGTTTGTGGTGGCCTATTGGGGCCACCTGCTGGGCGTGTATATGGAGACGGATATGCGCCGGGACCTGTTTGGCCACCTGCAAAAGCTGTCCTTCCGCTTTTACGACAAGCACCGCACCGGCGAGCTGATGAGCCGGGTCATCAGCGACCTGTTTGAGGTGGTGGAGCTGGCCCACCACGGCCCGGAGGATCTGTTTATCTCCATCGTCACCCTGGTGGGTGCGGTGATCGTCATGTTCTCCCTCCAGTGGAAGCTGGCGCTGGTCATCACCCTGCTGGTGCCGGTGCTCATCGGCTTTACCGTCTTCCGGCGCAAGCAGATGAGCGACTCCAGCCGCAAGGTCAAGGAGAAGGTGGCGGTGATCAACAGCAACATCGAGTCCAGCATCACCGGCGTACGCACCGCCAAGGCCTTTACCAACGAAGAGTACGAGATGGAAAAGTTTGTCAGCGGCTGCCACGACCACCGGGCCGCCCGCAAGGGCTTTTATAAGCAGATGGGCATCTTCTTCTCCGGCACCGAGATCATCACCAACCTCATCAACCTGGCGGTCATCGCTGTGGGCGGCCTGCTGATCTTCGGCGACGGCCTGGAGTACGTGGACCTGCTGGTGTTCACCATGTACGTGTCCTCCTTTTTGGGTCCGGTGCGCAAGCTGGCCAACTTTGCCGAGCAGTACACCACCGGTATGGCGGGCTTTTACCGCTTTCAGGAGCTGATGGCGGTGGAGCCGGAGATCACCGACGCCCCGGACGCCGTCCCCCTTGTGTGCAAGGGCGGTCACATCCTCATCGAGGACGTGTCCTTTCACTACGACGAGGAGGTGGAGGTGCTGGAGCACGTGGACCTGGACATCCCCGCCGGCCAGACCCTGGCGCTGGTGGGACCCTCCGGCGGCGGCAAGACCACCCTGTGCCACCTGATCCCCCGCTTTTATGAGGTGGCGGAGGGCCGCATCACCATCGACGGCCAGGACATCCGCCAGGTCACCCTCCGCTCCCTGCGGGAGCAGGTGGGCATCGTCCAGCAGGAGGTCATGATCTTTGCCGGCACGGTGATGGACAACATCCGCTACGGCCGGCTGGACGCCACCGACGAGGAGGTGGTGGAGGCCGCCAAAAAGGCGGAGATCCACGACGCCATCATGGCCATGCCGGAGGGCTACAACACCTACGTGGGCGAGCGGGGCATCATGCTGTCCGGCGGCCAAAAGCAGCGGGTGAGCATCGCCCGGATATTCCTCAAGAACCCGCCCATCCTGCTGCTGGATGAGGCCACCTCCGCCCTGGACACCGTCACCGAGGCCCACATCCAGGCGGCACTGGAAAAGCTGTCCCGGGGACGCACCACCCTGGTCATCGCCCACCGCCTCTCCACCATCCGCAATGCGGACCGGATCGCCTATATCGACAGCCAGGGCGTCCGGGAGCAGGGCACCCACGCCGAACTGCTGGAAAAGGGCGGCTATTACGCCACCCTCCACGAGGCCACCAAGGCGGTGCAGTAAAAAGAAACGGATAATGGGAAGGCGTATTACAATGGACGTTAATTTGCGAGTATACACGGATGATTACAAAGAAGATATCGTACTGTGTATTGCACAGTTTTTTGGGTTTCATCTTGGACTTGGTTCCGGAAATGCCGTTGGCACTATAGATACCCATGTAGCCGAACAAAACTTAAAAGATTGGACAACAGGCAATAATCAGTTGTATGTGATCGTGTGCGCAAATGCGGTTGTGGGTTTTTTGCGTATTGGCTATAGAGGCGGAAATGTTGCTTGGATAGAAGATGTTTTTGTAAAAGAGGAATTTCGCAATAAAGGAATTGCAACGGAAAGCATCCAGCAAGCGGAGGAAATAATTAAGGCTACGCCTCCCTATAACGCAATTTGTTTTGATGTTGTCCCGAGAAACCGTGATGCAATAAGGCTTTATCATAAATTAGGATATCAAACACTAAGTTTCATTACGGTTCGCAAGGACTTGGTGCCTAAAGAATCGTCTGACACACAAACAATAAATGGATTAGAGTTTAAGATATAAAAACAACGAGCGGCAAAGCGAATAAAAAAGCCCCGGTTATACATCGTTCGGCGTGCTGCGTTGCGCGCGAACCTTGGCTCTCCCTATGGGAGAGCTGTCGGCGGAGCCGACTGAGAGGGAAAAAACATGACGATACCAAAAGATAACAGCCAACTGGAAAATGCCCGGCGTCTTCGTAGGGAGATGACACCCCACGAACGCAAGCTGTGGTATCTTTTTCTCCGCAAATATCCAGTGAAAATTTACAAACAGCGAATTGTTGGCAGATTTATTGTGGACTTTTACTGCGCCTCTGCCAAGCTGGTCGTTGAATTAGATGGTTCTCAACATTATGAGTCCCAGGGGATGGCGCTCGATTCGGAACGCTCCGCTTTTTTGACGGCTCTTGGATTAGAGGTTGTGCGCTTCTCAAACCGGGATGTTGATAAGGACTTTCCCGGCGTGTGCGCAAAAATTGATTGCATCATTCAAAAACGATTGCAAGACCCTCTCAGTCACCTGCGGTGACAGCTCTCCCAAAGGGAGAGCCAAGGCGGCAATTCGATTACATAGTCTGCTGATACAAGAAACGGAGCGTATCCACACGGATACGCTCCGTTCGTTTTTGCTTGCATCCGCGCTGTGCCCCGTCACTCCTCCCGCAGGCGGCCGTCCTCCATCACCACCCGCCGGGGGCAGGCCGCCCCGATGCGGGGGTCGTGGGTGATGATCACCACCGTGTGGCCGCCGGCGTGCAGCTGCTGCAGCAGCCCCATGATCTCCCGGCCGGCGGCGGTATCCAGATTGCCGGTGGGCTCGTCCGCCAGCAGCACCGGCGGCTGGCCGGCGATGGCCCGGGCGATGGCCACCCGCTGCTGCGGGCCGCCGGACAGCTGGGCGGGGCGGTGCTCCATCCGCCCGGCCAACCCCACCTGCCGCAGGCTGTCCTCCACCAGCGCCCTCCGCCGGCGCTCCGGCACACCCCGGTACAGCAGCGGCAGCTCCACATTCTCCCGGGCGGTCAGCCCCGGCAGCAGGTGAAACCCCTGAAACACAAAGCCCACCGTCCGCCCCCGCACCCGGGATAGCTGTCCCTCGGACATTTTGTCCACCGCCTGGCCCGCCAGCTGATACCGGCCCGCGTCCGGCACGTCCAGACAGCCCAGCACGTTCATCAGGGTGGACTTTCCCGACCCGGATGGACCCAGGATCGCCACCATCTCCCCGGCCTGCACCGCAAAATCCACCCCGTCCAGCGCCCGGACCGTCTGACCGCCGGCGGTGTACCGCTTGCAGATGCCTTGCATATCGATGAGCGCGCTCATTCCATCACCCCTTTTGTTCCAAAATGCAACAATCACATTGTGCGCCGGCGGCGCAAAAATAATCCGTGATAAAAAAGGAAAAACAAAAAGAAACGGGGCGCTGCGGGGATCCACGCAGCGCCCTCCAATTTATACCGTTACGGGTTGCTTTTTCCTGGAATGGGTCAGCAGATAATACGCCCCGTAGAACAGGGCGATGTACACCAGCAGCAGCAGGATCACCGCCGCCGGATACAGCACCGGGTGACCGCCCACCAGATTGTACAGAATGTCGTAGGGGGTGCCGTCCCCCTGCTCCAGGAACATATAGTTGTAGTCCGCCGCCTTATTGACCCCAAAGGCGGCCACGCCAAAGGCCAGCACGATCCCAAAGGTGATGGGGATATTCTGCTTTTTCATCCCCGCCAGGCCGGCGATGAAAACGTACAGCGCCGCAAAGCCGGAGATGCAGTGGGTGACGCCGGACACCACGTTATCAAAGCCCAGCACCGGATAGGCGTTGTAATTCTGGGCGGCGCCCACCGTGCCCAGCACCGCCCCCAGCAGCCCGAAGATGGCCACAAAATCCAGCGCCGCCGCCCGGATGCGGCCCCGGGAAAAGGCCGCCAGCGGAATGGTGATGAGCTGGATGCTACACAAAAACAGCGGCAGGTTGTAGAGGATGCCCTCGTACCAGCGCCCGTCGTCCAGGTGGTTGTTGTAGCAGGACAGGGCGATCTTGATCAGCTCAAAGCCGTCGATGAGCACCGCCGCCCAGCAGAGCACCCGGTTTTTGGCCCGGTCGTCCCGGTGCCGGTTGCGCCGGCCCAGCCACACCGCCAGCACCACCATCGCCGCCATCAGCAGCCCCACAAAGGTCAGGTGCTGCCAGGAATAGGCGCCCTCCGGCGTGCGCTGGTAGCCCCCGATGCCGAAAAATTCTTTCATAGCCTTCACCTCGGTCGTATCTTCATTCGGGGTCATTATAGCAGACCCGACGATGGCTGGCTATATTTATGACAAAATTGTAATAATTTGGGAGGGGGTGGGTGACTGTATCTTTTTATGTCAAATATGGCTTGTTTCGGCCGCCTGAGTAAAACGCAAAATTGTTCGGAGGGTCTATCATTTCTCTGGCAAATATCAAAAGACTGACAAAAGACGGTGTCGGAGAGAAAGTATATACCTCTTTAATCACGTCATCCAGTTCGAGCTGGCTTATCCGAAGCAAATAATATTTTGCCAACACTTTTAAGATTTCTCGTGCTTTTTCTACATCGACATTCAACTCCTTTACAAACAAGTTTTCTGTAAAGGCTTTATTGCAATCACGTCTAAAGAGCAACACACATGCATTGAACACATCCTCGTCTGAGAAATCTCTAAAAAATGCCGGATATTCGATATTATTGAATAGTCCTTTTTGCGTATCTTTTATCTCCGGCACAAGCAGAAAGTATTGCAACCGATTGGCGATACCCATTCTGGTAAAACCGTGGTCTGACAAAATACTCGAATATTGTTGTCCATCCGGTTTGTTGATGGCCTCATAATCTTTAATCGTTCCGCCTTCCCCCGGAGCATTACCAAACCCAAAAATCGCACGTTCTATATCCCAACACAGTTCGAACATGGTCTTGAACCGTTCCTCCGAATCCGGCTCGGTGGCTCGGATATGATCAAAGATGGCTGCGGTGATATTGATGTTTCGATTGCCTCTGCCAAACAATTCATCCACGGACACTTCAAAAAAGTCAGCAATCGACGGCAATAATTCCGTATCCGGCATACCGCCGTTTTCCCATTTGGATACCGCTTGCGCTGACACGCCAACGCATTTTGCGAGGTCATCCTGTGTGACTCCTTTTACCTTGCGAAGTTCTGCTATGACTGAACCTATGCTTTTTACCTTTGGCATATCTGTTCCTCCTTTGCTTGCTAATGAGGCGTTTCGTCGTTTTATATTATACATCAATCGGCGGCTGTTTTCAATGGAGGCGAAATTTACACAAATCAACCGTGGGTTGATAAACAGTCTGGGAGATATGACCAGCTTGTAGTTTTACGGCCATTCAGAGGAATTGAACGCTACACCAACCCAAAATCAACACCGTAGGGGCGAACTGTGTTCGCCCGGGCCGTCCGGGAGGCCGGCCCCTACGAACTCCCATCCGTTGCAAGGGAGGGTAAAACCTTCCCCTCGAGGGGAAGGTGGCATTTGCAAAGCAAATGACGGATGAGGTGGTCGCGGAGCGAGAAGCGGTTGCGGACTTGAACTCCGCACCGGCGCAAGGGAAGATGGTGAGCCTACAGCAGAAAGCAGGTTGCAACGGATGTTGATATTTTCCGCCAGCGGCGGAAAATATGGTGAGTCAAGGGCCTCCATCCACCACGTGGAATAAAAAATGGAGATGAGCGGATGCTCATCTCCATTTTTTGGTCCGAGTGGCGAGACTTGAACTCACGGCTACCTCTTGCGGTGCCCGAAATGCGCTTTCCTCGCTATCGCTCAGCGCATTTCGACCGCGGCGCCTTTCCCTTGCTCGCTGTATCCGCCACCGGCGGCGCTCGCAGGGAAAGCCTGACCCGGGGGTCAAGAGGCCACTTAAAATCCTGCCTCAAAACGAGAAAAGAGAGATGAGCAGATGCTCATCTCTCTTTTCTTGGTCCGAGTGGCGAGACTTGAACTCACGGCCTCTTGACCCCCAGTCAAGCGCGCTACCAACTGCGCCACACCCGGATATGCGATTGCAAACGGTATTATAGCACGGTGTGTGGCAAAAAGCAAGCACTATTTTCATTCTTTTTGAAATTTTTCGTCTTTCGGCGCCTCTTGGGAGATTTTAGCCTTGTATACCGCTTTGTTTTATGCTATACTATCCCAGTTGTGAGCCAAATTTTTGTTATTTATATTCCAATACAGATAGGAAGCGCAAAACTATGGGATGCAGAGAAAATTTACGCAATGTGGCCATCATCGCCCACGTAGACCACGGCAAGACCACCCTGGTGGACCAGCTCTTACGCCAGAGCGGCACATTCCGCGCCAACGAGCAGGTGGCGGAGCGGGTGATGGACTCCGGCGACCTGGAGCGGGAGCGGGGCATCACCATCCTGTCCAAAAACACCGCCGTCCGCTACGGCGACACCAAGATCAACATCGTGGATACCCCCGGCCACGCCGACTTTGGCGGCGAGGTGGAGCGCATCCTCCAGATGGTGGACGGCGTGCTGCTGCTGGTGGACGCCTTCGAGGGCTGTATGCCCCAGACCCGCTTTGTGCTCAAAAAAGCCCTGGGGCTCGGCAAGGCCCCGGTGGTGGTGGTCAACAAGATCGACCGGGACGGCGCCCGCCCCATGGAGGTCATCGACGAGCTGCTGGATCTGTTCATCGAGCTGGACGCCGACGAGGACCAGCTGGACTTTCCCGTGCTGTTCGCCTCCGGCCGGGATGGCTACGCCAGCCTCAACCCCGACGCCCGGGAGGGGGATATGCGTCCCCTCTTCGAGGCCATTCTGCAGCACGTACCGGCACCTCAGGGTGACCCGGAGGGGCCGCTGCAGATCCTGTTCTCCAACATCGACTACGACGACTATACCGGCCGCATCGGCATCGGCCGTGTGGAGCGGGGCGCGGTGACCACCGGCCAGCCGGTGGTGCTGTGCCGCCAGGACGGCACCTTTACCAACGCCCGCATCGGCAAGCTGTACCAGTTTGAGGGTCTGCGCCGGGCGGAGTGCGACGCCGCCGCCCTGGGCGACCTGATCGCCGTCACCGGCATCGCCGATCTCAACATCGGCGAGACCGCCTGCGACCCGGAGCACCCGGAGGCGCTGCCCTTTGTGCGCATCGACGAGCCCACCATCTCCATGGTGTTTATGGTCAACAACAGCCCCTTCGCCGGACGGGAGGGCAAATACGTCACCAGCCGCAATCTGCGGGACCGCCTGTTCAAAGAGGTGGAGACCAACGTGAGCATGCGGGTGGAGGAGACCGACACCACCGACGCCTTTAAGGTGTCCGGCCGGGGCGAATTGTCCCTCTCCATCCTCATCGAGACCATGCGGCGGCAGGGCTACGAGTTTGCGGTCAGCCGCCCCCAGGTCATCTACAAGCAGGACGCCGCCGGCAACCGGCTGGAGCCCATGGAGCTCTTAGTCATCGAGGTGCCGGAGCAGTACGTGGGCGCGGTGATGGAGCGGCTGGGCAGCCGCAAGGCGGAGATCGTCAATATGGGCACCCGGGACACCGGCATCAGCCATCTGGAGTTCCGCATCCCCTCCCGGGGTCTCATGGGCTACCGCCAGCAGTTCCTCACCGACACCAACGGCAACGGCATCATGAACAGCCTCTTTGACGGCTACGAGCCCTACAAGGGGGAGATCCCCCAGCGGGTGCAGGGGTCTCTGGTGGTCCACGAGACCGGCGAGACCTGCGCCTACGGTCTGTGGGGCGCCCAGGACCGTGGCGCCCTGTTCGTGGGTCCCGGCGTACCGGTGTACGAGGGCATGATCGTGGGCCAAAGCCCCAAGGACGAGGACATCGTGGTCAACGTGTGCAAGAAAAAGCACGTGACCAACACCCGGGCCAGCGGCTCGGACGAGGCTCTGCGCCTCATCCCCCCCACCGTCCTCAGCCTGGAGCAGTCCCTGGAGTTTATCAACGACGACGAATTGCTGGAGGTCACCCCCGAGAGCATCCGCCTGCGCAAGCGCATATTGCAAAAGGAGCTGCGGCTGAAGGCCGAGGCCAAAAAGAAGAATAAATGATCCATCCCCCACCGCATCGGCTCTATGGCCGGTGCGGTGGTTTTTTGTTGGAGCGGGGATTTGAAAAGGGCGACCGAATGTATTTGCAGACTGGAGGGCGCAACGGAATCGGCGGTCTGCACAATCTGCAAGCGCCCCTGGCCACCCGTGGAGAATGCACAAATTCTTTCACGGGACGGGAAACCCGTCCCCTACGGTGACGATTTGAAATTGTATAAAAATCCCGAGCGGGCGATTCGTGAATCGCCCCTACAGCCTCGCACCGGGTTTGGATAGGATCCGTAGGGGCGTTCTTTGAACGCCCGCGGGCGAACACAGTTCGCCCCTACGGTGTTGGGTTTAGATCGTGCGACACGCACAGACGGACGAAAACGCCCGTAAGCCTCTCCCTCCGGGAGAGGTGGCCGAGCGCCAGCGAGGTCGGAGAGAGTTTGTAGGGGCGCATCACGATGCGCGCGCCAGGTATGCGCAATCTCATGGCGTCCCCTGCCTTTTTTGCACAGAATCGCTGCTAAAAATTTTGCTTTTTGCATATTTTCTGTCCCGGCACACACACTACACTCTGACCGCTGCAACCCGTGCGGTTGCCGGAAAACGACACGAATTCACCAAAATTCGCAGGAGGTATGTGTATGAAACAGAAAAAACAACTGCGCCGGCTGGTGGCTGTCCTGCTGGCGGCGACCCTGGCCCTGGCGATGGCGGTGGGGCTGGCGGCCTGCGGCCGCAAGACCGACGACACCCTGTCGGTGCGCTATCTCAACTTTAAGCCCGAAAGCGCCGAAAAATACCAGGCTCTGGCCAAGCTCTACGAGGAGCAGACCGGTGTCAAGATCATCGTAGAGACCGCCGCCAACAACACCTATGAGCAGACCCTGGCGGCCAAAATGGCCACCGACGAGGCCCCCACCCTATTCCAGATCAATGGCCCCCGGGGCTATGCGGCCTGGAAGGACTATTGCGCCGATCTGAAGAACACCCAGCTCTATCAGCACCTGACCGACAAGTCCCTGGCGGTCACCGACGGGGACAAGGTGGTGGGCATCCCCTACGTGGTGGAGGGCTACGGCATCATCTACAACACCGCCATCACCGATAAATACTTCGCCCTGGCGGACAAGGCCACCCCCTACACCTCCATGGACCAGGTCAACTCTTTCGAAAAGCTTAAGGCGGTGGTGGAGGATATGCAGAAAAACGCCGCCGCCCTGGGCATCGAGGGCGTGTTCGCCTCCACCTCGCTGAAAAGCGGCGAGGACTGGCGCTGGCAGACCCATCTGCTCAACCTGCCCCTCTACTACGAATTTCAGCAGGGCAAGCTGGACCTGACCGACCCGAAGGCCACCGAAAAGATCTCCTTTAGCTACGCCACCCAATTCAAGAACATCTTTGACCTGTATATCGAAAACTCCCTCACCGACCGCAAGCTGCTGGGCAGCAAGACGGTGGTGGACTCTATGTCGGAGTTTGCCCTGGAGCGGTGCGCCATGGTGCAAAACGGCAACTGGGCCTGGAGCCAGATCAAGGACGTGTCCGGCAACAAGGTGAAGGAGGAGAATCTCCGCTTTATGCCCATCTACACCGGTGTGGAGGGCGAGGAGGGCCAGGGTCTGGCGGTGGGCACCGAAAACTTCTACGCCATCAACAGCAAGGCCAGCGAGGAGCAGCAAAAGGCTGCCGCCGACTTCATCTATTGGCTGTACTCCAGCAAGGACGGTAAGCGGTACGTGACCCAGGAGCTGGGCTTCATCGCCCCCTTTGACACCTTCTCCGAGGGGGAGACCCCCAACGACCCCCTGGCCCGGGAGATCGCCCGCTGGATGGCTATGGACCAGATCACCGCCGTGCCCTGGAATTTTACGCTGTTCCCCTCTGCCCGGTTCAAGGAGGATTTCGGCGCCTCGCTGCTGAAATACGCCCAGGGCGGCAAGACCTGGGAGGACGTGGTGCGGGATATGGTGGCCGGCTGGGAGCGGGAGTCCTCCGCCGCCACCCTATAACCGTCTGACGAGAGGAGGACGGCCGTGTATAAACAACTGAATCGGTGGTTTCCGGTGTTTGTGCTGCCCACCCTGGCGGCCTTTTGCGTGGCCTTCCTGGTGCCCTTTGTGATGGGGGTCTGGCTGTCCTTCCACCGCTTTACCACCGTGACCAACGCCCGCTTTGTGGGGCTGGAGAACTATGTGCGCGCCTTTACCGAGGACGACGGCTTTCTGCGGGCGCTGGGCTTTACCGCCGGCTTCACCGCCGTGTCCATCCTGACGGTGAATCTGCTGGCCTTTACCCTGGCGCTGCTGCTCACCCGCCGTCTGCGGGGCACCAATATCCTGCGCAGCATCTTTTTTATGCCCAATCTCATCGGCGGCATCGTGCTGGGCTACGTGTTCAGCCTACTGGTCAATGGCCTGCTGGCCTTTTGGGGGGTGGACATCACCTTTAGCGCCACCTACGGCTTTTGGGGCCTGGTGGCGCTGAACATCTGGCAGCTGTCCGGGTATATGATGGTCATCTATATCGCCGGCCTGCAGAACGTGCCGGGCGAGCTGCTGGAGGCCGCCGCCATCGACGGCGCCTCCGCCATGACCGCCCTGCGGCGGGTCAAGATACCCCTGGTGATGCCCTCCATCACCATCTGCACCTTTCTCACCCTCACCAATTCCTTTAAGCTGTTCGACCAGAACCTGGCTCTCACCGCCGGCGCGCCGGAGCGGCAGACCCAGATGCTGGCCCTGGATATCTACCAGAGCTTTTACGGCCGGGTGGGCTGGCAGGGGGTGGGCCAGGCCAAGGCGGTGCTCTTTTTCCTGCTGGTGGCAGCCCTGGCCGCCCTGCAGCTGGGGCTGACCCGCAGCCGGGAGGTGGACGCATGAGAGACCGTGACCACGGCCGGGGCGGCTGGCTGCTGCTGGTGCCCCTCATTCTGCTGGCGGCGGTGTTTCTGCTGCCGGTGGCGCTGGTGCTGCTCAATTCCTTTAAGTCCCGGCTGTATATCTCCAGCGCCCCCTTTGCCCTGCCGGACGCCGTCACCTTTGTGGGGTTTGAGAACTACCTCACCGGCCTGAATACCGCCGGCTTTGCCGCCGCCTTTGGGCGCAGCCTGTTCATCACCGTGGGGTCGGTGCTGCTGCTGGTGGTGGGCTGCTCCATGACCGCCTGGTTCATCGTCCGGTCCGGGTCCCGGTTTTGCAAGCTGCTCTATTACCTCTTTGTGTTCAGCATGATCGTGCCCTTTCAGATGGTGATGTACACCATGACCTTTGTGGTGGGGCGGCTGAACCTGGACAGCGTGGTGGGCATACTGCCGGTGTATCTGGGCTTTGGATCCGGGCTGTCGATATTTATGCTGGCAGGCTTTGTGCGGGCCATCCCGGCGGAGATTGAGGAGGCCGCCACCATGGACGGCTGCAACCCGCTCCAGAGCTTTTTCCGCATCGTGCTGCCGGTGATACGGCCCACCGCCGTGACGGTGGCCATCCTCAACGCCATGTGGATATGGAACGACTATCTGCTGCCCTATCTGGTGCTGGGCACCGACCAAAAGACCATCCCGGTCACCATCCAGATCGCCATGCAGGGCGCCTATGGCGCCACCGACTACGGCGGTCTGATGGCCATGCTGGTGCTGGCCATCCTCCCCATCATCGCCTTTTATCTGGTGGGGCAGAAGTATATCATCCGCGGCGTCATCGCCGGCGCGGTCAAGGGCTGACCGCCCACCATACAAAGGAGTGAACTGTCAATGCATACCCTCAACCGAGAGCTGGAGCGGCGCGCCCGGGCCGCCTATCAGGCGCCTCTGAGCGACCTGACCAGCCACCAGCTGCACGCGGTGGTGGCCCAAGCGGTGATGGAGCGTATCGCCCCCGCCTGGAGCCGATCCCGCCGCCGCCACGACAGCCGCCGCCGGGCCTATTATCTGTCGGCGGAATTTCTCATGGGGCGGCTGGTGCACAACAATCTGCTGTGCGCCGGCCTGCTGGACGACGCCACCGCCGCCCTGACCGCGGCGGGCATCCACCCGGACCGGCTGGAGGAGATCGAGGACGCCGCCCTGGGCAACGGCGGGCTGGGCCGGCTGGCCGCCTGCTTTTTGGACAGCGCCGCCACCCTGGGCCTGCCCCTGGACGGCTACGGCATCCGCTACCGCTACGGCCTGTTCCGGCAGAGCTTTGATAAAGGCTTTCAGCAGGAGGCCCCCGACGACTGGACCCGCTTCGGCGACCCCTGGTCGGTGCGCCGGGACAAGGAGGCGGTCACCGTCCCCCTGGGTACCGGCCCGGTGCAGGCGGTGCCCTACGATATGCCGGTCATCGGCTATGGCGGCCGCCACATCGGCACCCTGCGGCTGTGGCAGAGCGAGCCCCTGACCCCCTTTGATTTTGCGCTGTTTAACGACCAGAAATACGACCGGGCGGTGCGGGAAAAGAACCGGGCCGAGGACATCTCCCGGGTGCTGTATCCCAACGACTCCACCCCGGCGGGGCGGCTGCTGCGGCTGGGACAACAGTACTTTTTCTGCTCGGCGTCTATGCAGGATCTGCTGCGTCGGTACGAGGCGGACCACGGCCCGGACTGGGACCGGCTGCCGGACCAGGTGACGGTGCAGCTCAACGACACCCATCCGGTCATCGCCGTGCCGGAGCTGATCCGCCTGTTGGGGGACCGGGGGGTGCCCTTTGCCCGGGCCGCCGACCTGGCGGCGCAGGTGTTCAACTACACCAACCACACCATCATGCAGGAGGCCCTGGAAAAATGGGATATGGCCACCCTGCGGCGGGTGTCCCCCGCCGTGGCCGGTATCGTGCGGCGGCTGTCCCGGCGGTTTGACCGGGAGCTGGACCGGGCCGGCGTCCCCGCCGAGGACCGGCCCGGGCTGCAGATATTGCAGGGGGACACGGTGCACATGGCCCATCTGGCCTGCCGCTACTCGGCCCACATCAACGGGGTGGCCCAGCTGCACACCGACATCCTGCGGCGGCAGGTGCTGCATCCCTGGCACCGGCTGTACCCCGACAAGATACAGAACAAGACCAACGGCATCACCCAGCGGCGGTGGCTGAAGCTGTGCAACCCGGCCCTGTCCCGGCTGCTCACCGACCTGCTGGGGGACGAGGACTGGGTCACCGATCTGGAAAGACTGCGGGCGCTGACCCCCTACGCCGACGACCCCCAGGTGCTGGACCGGTTTTTGACGGTCAAGCGGCAAAACAAGCTGCGGCTGGCCGCCACCCTGCGGGAAAAGGAGGGGGTGACCGTATCCCCGGACGCCCTCTTTGACGTGCAGATCAAGCGCCTGCACGAGTATAAGCGGCAGCTGCTCAACATCCTGTGCATCCTGGAGATGTATTTCGAGCTGCGGGAGGGCACCCTGACCGATCTGCCGCCTACGGTGTTTCTGTTCGGCGCCAAGGCGGCCCCCGGCTATGCCCGGGCCAAGGGGATCATCAAGCTCATCCACGAGGTGGGGGCGCTCATTCAGCAGGACGAGCGCATCCGCCGGCTGATGCAGGTGGTGTTTGTCACCGACTACAACGTGTCCTATGCGGAGCAGATCGTGGCGGCGGCAGACGTGTCCGAGCAGATCTCCACCGCCGGCACCGAGGCCTCCGGCACCGGCAATATGAAGCTGATGCTCAACGGGGCGGTCACCCTGGGCACCTATGACGGCGCCAACATCGAGATCGTCCGGGAGGCCGGCCAGGAGAACAACTATATCTTCGGCGCCCGGGTGGAGGATATCCGGGCCCTGCAGGCGGAGGGCTACCGCCCCCGGGACCTGTACGAGCAGGACCACCGCATCCGCCGGTGTCTGGACGCCCTGGTGGACGGCACCCTGTCGGACGGCGGCACCGGGATCTTCCGGGAGCTGTACACCGCCCTGCTGGACGGCGCCCACTGGCACGCCCCGGACCATTATTTTGTGCTGGCGGATTTTGACGCCTGCCTGGCGGCCAAAAAGCAGGTGGCCGCCGATTACAGCGAGGACCGGTTGGCCTTTGCCGCCAAACAGTGGCGCAATCTGTGCGCCGCCGGGCCTTTCTCCTCCGACCGCACCATCCGGGAATACGCCAAGGAGATATGGAAGATCAAGTAGGGAACGGCAAACCGTATCCGGCCTCGGTGGGTGGTCGCAAACGGGCGCATCGTGATGCGCCCCTACAATTTCTATCCAACTCCGGTGCGGGACCGTAGGGACGATTCATGAATCACCCGCTCGGGATTCCTATACAATTTCAAATCGACACCGTAGGGGAGGGATTCCATCCCCTCCCGCTAGATTTCTATCTTTCCTCGCGGGAGGGCACAGAGGCCCTCCCCTACAATCCCTCTCCGGCCTCAATGCGAGACCGTAGGGGCGGATTCCATATCCGCCCGATATGGTTTCGGCGGGCGCATCGTGATGCGCCCCTACAATTTCTATCCAGCCCGGTGCGGGACCGTAAGGGCGATTCACGAATCGCCCGAGATAACGAACTCCCTCCGTCTTTCGCCTGCGGCGAAATCCACCTCCCTCAAAGAGGGAGGCTATTGAATCTCCGAACAATCCTAAACCAACCTCGTAGGGGCGAACTGTGTTCGCCCGCGGGCGTTCAAAGAACGCCCCTACAATCCCTGTCCAACCTCGGTGGGTGGTCGCAAACGGGCGCATCGTGATGCGCCCCTACAATTTCTATCCAACTCCGGTGCGGGACCGTAAGGGCGATTCACGAATCGCCCGAGATAGCGAACACCCTCCGTCTTTCGCCTACGGCGAAATCCACCTCCCTCAAGGAGGGAGGCAGTTGAATCTCCACACGATCCTACCAACGCAAAAAGGCACCCCGTGCGGGGTGCCTTTTTTCTCTTTGCTTACTTACAGCTTTTTCAGTTTCATCCTGCCGGCCAACAGGGTCAGCACCAGCATCACGATGTACAGACCGCCGATGGTGATAAAGCCCAGGTCCCAACGTCCCGCTTTGGTAAAGAAGCCGAAGGTGCCCTCCTGCAGAGCGGCGCCCAGATACATGGCACAGTCCAGCGTGCCCACCACGGTGGCGGAAAAGGCGCGGCCGCCCATATCGCCGGCCACCGCCCAGATCACACCGGTGACCATGCTGAACACGCCCACCACGAACAGCATCAGGGTGGCGGCGGTGGTATTGGTGATGAAGGGGAAGACCACCAGGCAGATAAAGGTGACCACAGAGGCCAGCGCCAGCATAGGCTCCCGCTTACCCTTGAACACCTTGTCGGTGATGAGGGGGAAGACAAACATAGCGCACGCCTGCCCCAGCGGCAACAGAATGGAGCCGAAAATGGCGCCCTTTACGTCCATACCGTGGACGTCACGGAAGTAGGTGGGCATCCAGTTGAGCAGACCGTAGCGGCCGATACCCGCAATGGCGGAAATAAAGCAGAACACAATGAACTTCGGCTCGCTGAACAGCTTGATGTAGGGATACAAAAAGCCCTTGCCCTGCACCTCGGCGATGAGCGCCGCGTCACGGGCGGCGGCCTCCTTGTCCTCCTCCTCAAAGGGAGACAGACCCACATCCTCCGGACGCTCCTTAAACAGCATCAGAAAAGCCACCAGCGCCATCACCAGAGGGATGATGGGGAAACGGAAGGCCACACGCCACTTTTCCATATTGGGGAAGAGGATCAGGCTCAGAGAAACGGACAGATAGGTGACCACCTGACCCACGCCGGAGAAGGCGGTGGCCAGGCCGGAGGAGAAGCCCCGCTTGCCCTTGGGCCACCACTTATTCAGCACCTCCAAGCCGTTGGACCACACCATCGACTGGGCGAAGCCGTTGAGGCCCCACAGCACGGCAAACAGCCACATCGTATTGACAAAGGAGATGGCCACGTTGCACACGCAGGAGACGATGACACCCAGTGCCATATAGCGCTTGTAGCCGAAATAGGCGCCCAGGCGGCCGTTGACCAGCTGGCCCATGGCGTAGCTCCAGAACAGGGTGGTGGTGATGGCGCTGATGCCGGAGGCGTCGGGGGTGCCGTCCGCCTTGAAAAAGCCGAAAAAGCCGGCAATGTCGTTCTTGACCAGATTGATGTTCTGGCGTCCGTTGTAGAAGAACATATACATCAGGCCAAAGGACAGCAGCACCGTCCAGGCCAGCCGCATAAACTTCTTAAAATCGGCCTCGTTGTAGCCGTAGGTTTTTTTCAGTTTCGTTTCCATGCTGTCCTCCGTTAGTCAAAAATCTTGGCGTCCGCCTCGTCGTAGGCCAGGATCTCGGCGGTGACCCGGGCGTGGTCCTCCAGGTTGTCGATCTCGTCGATGAAATAGTCCACATAGGAGAAGGCCCGCACGTTCAGGGCAGGGAAGATCTCGTTGAGGGCGTTCTCGGCGTAGCACTTGTCCTCGCCCTTGTGGATGAACTCCACCACCTTGCCGATCCAGGCAGCGGCGGTGTACTTATCCATCTTGTAGAAGGGCTGGAAGGCGTAGCAATCCTCGTCAAAGATCTTGATGGACACCTCCACCACCTTGCCGTCCTTGACACGGCCCTTGAAGTCCTTTTCGGGCAGGGCCTTCTCAAAGTTGACGGTGGCGGTGTTCTTATCCTCGCAGGCCAGCACGTCGTGCAGCAGCTTGCGGTTAAAGACCAGGTCGCCGTGGAAGAACAGCAGATCGTCGTTCAGATACTCACGGGCCAGGTACATAGAATAGATATAGTTGGTCTTATCATAGATGTCGTTGCGCACAAAGGTAAAATTGAGCTGCGGAAAGTCCGCCGCCTCACTCTTGAGCTGCTCCTCAAAGGGGCCGGTGGTGATGACAAAGTCGGTGATACCCTCGGCGGCCAGCAGACGGATCTGCCGATGGAAGATGGTCTCGCCGTCCTTGAGCCGGGCCATAGACTTGTGGTTGTTCTTGGTGAAATCGCCCATGCGGTTGCCCAGACCGGAATTGAAGATAACTGCTTTCATGTCATTTTCTCCTTTCATAACAACAGCGCTGCCGTTCTGCTTCGGGTGGAAACGATCGGGCAACGCCTATACATACTTACCATTACCGGCTCATTATACCGACGTGGATATATTTTGTCAACAAATATTGGGTTTTTGCCGGGTTTTTGGCTTGAAAATCACGATATGTTGATTTATAATATACAAAACAGTTGTTTTAGGAGGGATCGTATGTCTGTGGGGGTGAACATCCGCAAGCGGCGGTACGAATTGCGCATGTCCCAGCAGGAGCTGGCGGACGCCATGGGGTACAAGACCCGCTCCACCATCGCCAAGATCGAGTCCGGGGAGAACGACGTGTCCCAAAAGAAGCTACGGCGGTTTGCGGAGGTGCTGGAGACCACGGTGGAGGCGCTGGTCAGCGAATACGGCACGGCAACCGCCCCGGCCGCCGACCTCGGCCGCCCCACCGGGCGCCGCCGCCACGCGGTCATCGTGCTGGCCGGCGGCCGGGCAGGCCAAAACCGGCAGAACGTGCCCACCCAGTTTGTCCACGTGGGGGGCAAGCCCCTGCTGGTGTACAGCATGGACGCCTATCAGGCCCATCCCTCCATCGACGATATCTACGTGGTGTGTCTCAAGGGCTGGGAGAGCATCGTCAGCGCCTATGCGGGCCAGTACGGCATCACCAAGCTGCGGGGGCTTATCCCCGCCGGCGGCAGCGGCGTGGCGTCGCTGAAAAACGCCATCGACCGCATCCGGGACCGGTACGACCCGGAGGATCTCATCCTCATCCAGGAGTCCACCCGGCCGCTGGTGCGGGTAGAGACCATCTCCCGACTGCTGCAGGCCTGCGCGGACAAGGACAGCGCCACCATCGGCCACGCCATGCGGGAGCACATCCAGTTTTACGTGGCCGGGGGCAGGACCGGCTACATCGACCGGGACGCCATGATCACCCTCCAGTCCCCGGAGGCC
This sequence comes from Clostridia bacterium, assembly GCA_017397125.1. Lineage (GTDB taxonomy): Bacteria > Bacillota > Clostridia > Oscillospirales > Acutalibacteraceae > UBA5905. The sequence continues at coordinate 19,642 of JAFQKB010000027.1, forward strand.
CACCGGCTGGGGCTGCTGGACGAGGTCTTTCAAAAGGCTGCCGCCCGCAACCATCCCCTCACCGAGACCTGCTGCACCATGCTGCTGTACAATCTGGGGTATCCCATCAACTTTATCGAGGGCACCATCAACAACAGCAAGATCGCCCGGGAGGAGGACCTGGCCGCCTTCAGCGCCCTGGTGAACGTGTAAAAGACCGTCGCCGTGGACATACTGTCTCTATGAAAGGAGCGGACAGTATGTGCACGGCGATTTTTTATGGGGCGGGCGGGGGCTGCTTCGGCCGCACCCTGGACCTGGAATACACCTATAACGAGACGGTCACCCTCTCCCCCCGGCGGTTTCCCCTGCCCTTTCGGCGGCGGCAGACGCTGGCCCACCACCACGCCCTCCTCGGCATGGCCACGGTGGTGGAGGGGTATCCTCTCTACTACGATGCTATGAACGAGCAGGGGCTGTGTATGGCGGCCCTGCACTTTCCCGCCAGCGCCGTATATCCCAAGCCCCGGGACGGCGGGGAGAACGTGGCGGTGTTTGAGCTCATCCCCTATCTGCTGGGGCAGTGCGCCACGGTGGAGCAGGCGGCCCGGCGGCTGGATGAGATCCACCTGTGCGACCTGCCCTTTAGCGCCGACTACCGCACCACCCCCCTGCACTGGATGCTGGCGGACCGGACCCGGTGCGTGGTGGTGGAGTCCACCGCCGACGGGGTGCATCTCTACCACAACCCCGTGGGGGTGATGACCAACGAGCCCCCTTTCCCCCACCAGCTCAGCCACCTCTCCCATTTCGCCAATCTGACCGCCGCCGAGCCGACCGGCCGGTGGCAGACCCCGGTCAGCCGGGGCGCCGGGGCGGTGGGGCTGCCGGGGGATTTTTCGTCCCCGTCCCGGTTTGTGCGGGCGGCCTTTGCCCTGGCTAATGCCGCCCCGGAGGATGGCCCGGCCTGCATCGGCGAGGTTTTTCATATCCTGGGCGCGGTGGAGGTGCCCCGGGGCTGCGTGCAGTTACCGGACGGGCGGACGGTGGTCAGCCACTATACCTGCTGTATGGACCCGGTGGAGGGTGTGTATTATTACCGCACCTACCACAACCCCCGGGTGTGCGCGGTGCGACTCGCAGCGGTGGAGACGAGCGAGCTGCTGTGCTTTCCCCTGCAACAGACCTTTGACGTGTGCCGGCAGAATTAGCGGCAGAGCGGTTGGGCAGGGTGTGGGGATGTGGGGGTGGCGAACTCCGCACCAGCCCTACAGCAACCCCGTAGGGGCGAACTGTGTTCGCCCGCGGGCGTTCAAAGAACGCCCCTACAAGCCCTATCCAACCCCGGTGGGTGATCGCAAACGGGCGCATCGTGATGCGCCCCTACGGATTCGATCCAACCCAGTGCGTGACCGTAGGGGCGGATTCCATATCCGCCCGGGATAGATTTCTACATTTCCCATCGGAGATTCTGAACTCGCGAGTTCGGCTCATTCTGTCCCCTGCCCCACAACCAGTCTCCTTGCGCCGAACTCGGATAGTTTGCTGGCGCAAACTATCCGCATTTCTGCGCACTCCAACGAGTATCAAAAAAGAAGGACACCGACGAGCGGTGTCCTTCTTTTTTGGTGACCCATCGGAGATTCGAACTCCGGACCCTTTGATTAAAAGTCAAATGCTCTGCCAGCTGAGCTAATGGGTCATACACAAATGTGCTAACCTATTATAGCCAACCCAAACCCAAAAGTCAAGCACCAATTGCAGAAATTCGCCATGGGCGGCCCTTTTGTGCGACCGGATGCGTCATTTTCCGCCCCAATGCGGAAAATTCACAATTTACTTCTTTACCTTTTCCCCCGAATTTGCTACAATAAAGAAAAGGACGCACCACACAAGGAGGGTTCATTATGAAAACCGTAAAAGACTACATCCGCACCATTCCGGATTTTCCCGAGCCGGGTATCCTGTTCCGGGACGTGACCTCGGTGCTGCAGGACGCAGAGGGCCTGCGCCTGGCCATCGACGAGCTGCAAAAGCGTCTGGAGGGCCTGGATTTTGACCTCATCGCCGGCGCCGAGAGCCGGGGCTTTATCTTCGGTATGCCGCTGGCCTACAACCTGGGCAAGCCCTTTGTCCCCATCCGCAAGGCGGGCAAGCTGCCCTGCGCCGTGGTGCAAAAGGAATACGCCCTGGAATACGGCACCGCCACCATCGAGATCCACAAGGACGCCATCCGGCCCGGACAGCGGGTGGTGCTGCTGGACGACCTCATCGCCACCGGCGGCACCATCAAGGCCGCCGCCGAGCTGGTGGAGAGCCTGGGCGGTGAGGTGGTCAAGATCCTGTTCCTGCTGGAGCTCAAGGGTCTGGAGGGCCGCAAGCTGCTGGCCGGCTATGACGTGGACACCGTGGTGGCCTATGATGGAAAATAAGCCGCTGTCCGACAACCCCCTGCACATCGATCCCCTCCAGGACACGGCGGTACGGGAGCAGCTGCGGGCCTTTGCCAAGCTGATGGCCTACTACCGCTGCGCCATGATGGAGGTGGAGACCAAATTTAACGTCCTGAACGAGGAATTCTCCCTGCGGTACGACCGCAACCCCATCAACAGCATCCGCACCCGGCTCAAAACCCCGCCCAGCATTCGGGAAAAGCTGACCCGCCGGGGGCTGGACGTGACGGTGGACAACATCGAGGCCCATCTCAACGACGTGGCGGGGGTGCGGGTGGTCTGCTCCTTTCCGGAGGACGTGTACACCCTGGCCCGGGCGCTGCTCTCCCAGGACGACCTGGTGCTGCTGGAGAAAAAGGACTACATCGCCCACCCCAAGCCCAACGGCTACCGCAGTCTGCACCTGATCGTGGCGGTGCCCATCTTCCTGGCCCACGAAAAGCGGATGATGCGGGTGGAGATCCAGCTGCGCACCATCGCCATGGACTTTTGGGCCAGCCTGGAGCACCAGCTGCGGTACAAAAAGGACGTGGACTTTACCGAGGATATGCGCAAGGATCTGAAATTCTGCGCCGAGCTGTCCGCCGAGCTGGACCGGCGCATGGACGCCCTGCGGGAGCTGGTGCAGGAGGACAAAAAGGCATAGACAATCTGAG
>JAFQKB010000028.1 GCA_017397125.1 Clostridia bacterium
CACCGCGCGCTGCAAAAATCGCGAAATAGTGCAAAAAAAGAGTTGTCAAACGCAAGAAAATAGTATAGGATGTTGAACGAGGCGGTAGAAAATTTGTTCATTCTGCCAAATTGAGCGGTCGGTATGTTTTTTGGCTTGCCCCGTTCTTGTATCCAACACGAAAAGAACTGGAGGAAAAGACAATGAAAATTCGGCACAGCAAGAAATGGCTGTCCGTGCTGCTGGCGGCGCTCATTTGCGCGGGCAGCCTGATGGCTACCATGACCTGGGTTTCGGCGGCAGGGCCCATCGCACAGGGCAAGGACAAATACGGCTTTGACGAGGACACGCTGCTGTCCAAGGTACTCAAGGAGGACGGTTTTCTCAACGGCATCGACTATATGTGGATCGAGGATGGCCACACCTTTTCGGACAACTATATTTTCGGCTACGATACCAACACCTTCAGCGACGGCAAGGGCGCTGAGATGGCCTACAGCGATATGATCAACATCAAGGCGCTGGGCTACAACGTGGTTCACATCATGGCTCAGGGCGGTATGATGGAGGGCGTGCTCTATGGCGAGCATGGCGAGATCCTGGGTCTCTCGGAGGAGTATAAGCAGAACTTCCGCAAGTTTTTGGAGATCATCGAGGAGACCGACACCAACATCGCGGTGTTCCTGCAGTTCCACACCACGCAGATCTATGAGAAGCTGGGCAAGGACGTCTGGGATAAGACCACTCAGTTCTATGCCAGCGAGGAGGTCTGCCAGCAGTATATGGACCTGGTCATGACCCCCATCCTGGACATTCTCAAGGACTTTGAGGACCGCATTCTGTTCCTGTCGCTGGGTGACGAGCTGGAGAACGAGATCAACGACAGCATCCTGGGCTGGAATACGGACAATTCCCGGGCGGTGTACGGTGTTTCCTTTGAGAATATGTACCGATTCTATTCCGAGCTCAACGACCTGTGCAAGGAAAAGATGCCGGACATCCCCCGCACCATCGCGGCCAACTCCTACTTTCTGCACAAGTACAGCGAGCTGGATCTGACCGCCATCGGCCATAACCGGTATACGGAGTTTGGCACGGATTTTGAAACCATGGACCATTGGGAGTACAAGACCGGTCTGCCTATGTATTTCCCGGAGTGGGGCATTGACTGCTGGACCAACAGCATGACCTGGCAGCAGTTTGAGGACCGCAACATGGTGATGCTGGACGGCATCCGGGCAAGCGGCTTTTTCGGTGCCTTCTTCTGGCGGTACGAGCATACCCAGAAGAGCGATGCGATGCTCACGATGTACAACACCTACTGGGAATTCCCTACGGACTATAATACCCTGGCCACCCGCTTTGCCTATGAGGCACGCAAGGATCTCCACGAGTATCAGGGTACCAATGGGGCCTTTGATGCTCCGGTGATGTTTGCCTATTGCGGTGACGGACTGGTCACCTGGCTGCACGCCAAGAACGGAAAGACCTTTGACCTGGAGCGCTCTCTGGACGGCGGCAAGACCTGGACAAAGCTGCTGACCGGTGTCCAGAACAGCGACTGTGTGGCGCCCCGCAACAACGACGTGGGCTATTATCAGGACAATGAAGTGGAAGAGGACCAGGAGGCTCTGTATCGGGTCATCGCCTATCAGAGCACCTATATCAAGCGCACCTCGGAGCCCTCGGTGCAGGTGCCCTATCTGGGAGCCCCCGAAGGCGGCGACAGCACGGAGCCGGAAGAGGACGGGGACGATCCCGCTGTGGAGGATATCACGAACAATCTTGTGTATAACGGCACCTTTGACGAGGGGATGGACGGCTGGACCGTATGGTTGGCTGAGGGCGGCGTGTGCGAGATCGATCCCACCGCGGACGCCAACGGCGGTCCCGCTGCCAAGGTGACCGGCGCTACCGATTATACCGCCCAGATATCCTCGGTGGATATGAAGGTGCAGCCCGGCGTGGATTATGAGCTGACCTTTGATATGCTCAGCGATCCCGGCTATCTGTCTATGGGTCTGTTTATTAAGGGGAAAAATGCCAAGACTTTCTACGAGGCGTGGCCCAAATCGGCCCCTGACAAGTGGGAGAAAAAGACCTATCGCTTTAACAGTGAAGAAAACGAGACGGTTCGCGTCTGCTTCTCTAACGCCAGTCTGGGGCAGGTGTATTACGTAGACAATGTGGTGCTCCGCCAGCTGGGCGACAAGCCGGTGCGGTATCTGATCACCGACTATACGCCGGACAAACTGGTGGTGGGGGATGAGGCGAACAACCTCGTCACCGACGGCGATTTTGAGGCCGGCAACGGCAATTGGAACGTGGATACCTTTGTGGACGGCACCACCCTGAAGGTGGTGAAGGACGCCGACAGCGCCCGCTACGGAGAGTCCTTCCTTCGGTATGAGGGCAAGGGGCTGACCGAGACTCATCGGGCGGTCTTCTACGTAGATGTAGAGCCGAATACCACCTACAATTTCTCCGCGTGGGTCAAGGGCCACAATCTATCTGCGGACAACAACGGTGATGTTTTCATCGGCGTGGTGGATCCTGCGACGGATCGCTATTTTGTGGGCGATCCGCTGGAGGCGGTGCCGGGCGCACAGGACGATTTCAACGGCGACCGCTGCATCAAGCCCACCGGCTTTGACGGCGACTGGCATCTGCGCGGCCTGACCTTTACCTCGAAAAATCTGACCCGGGTGGGCATTATGATCTCTGGTACCAATGCGCAGATGGACGTGGATGAGCTGGTGCTGTGCAAGGAAAGTGACGCGGCTGAATTTACCCACCCTGCCAACACGGGCACGATGGACACCAAGATCTATATGGAGGAGAGCGGATGCAAGGTGGAGGACAACCTGCTGCTCAACTACAACTTTGAGAGCAGCGATCTGTCCTTCTGGACTCCGGTCCACGGCTATGACAATTTTGTGACCGTGGCGCAGGACCCCACGAATCTGTACGGCACCTCCCTCAAGTATGTGGGCGATGATCCCAGGGGCTTGTACTTCATCAAGTGGGTGGACGTGGAGCCCGATACGGATTACATCTTCAGCTTCGATCTGCAGGTTACCGAAACCGGTAACGGCTATGTGGGCCTGATGGACGACAAAGCCCGGTATCCCGATGTGTTTTACTATCTGGATTTCGACAAGCAGTTTGCAACGGATATGGACTTTGACGAGGACGGTTGGATCGCTATGTGCTGCGCCTTCAACTCCGGCAACTTTAAGCGGGTCGGCGTCGTCATCTACGACGACGGCGGCGAGGCCTATATCGACAACCTGCGCCTGTTTAAGGAGTCGGACGCTGCGCCGATCGTCAACGACAATCGTCCCTTTGACGAGCCTGTGGTCAACGACGGCTGGGTCAACGAGGGCGGCAAGTGGGCCTATTACGAGAACGGCGTCCGGATCACCAACAAGTGGGTGAAGGACAGCGTGGGCTGGTGCTATCTGGGCGCGGACGGCTACTGCGTCACCAACAAGTGGGTGGCGGACAGTGTTGGCTGGTGCTACCTGGATGGTCAGGGCCGTATGGTCACCAACAAGTGGGTGATGGATAGTGTCGGCTGGTGCTACCTGGGCGCGGACGGCTACTGCGTCACCAACAAGTGGGTGGCGGACAGCAAGGGCTGGTGCTACCTCGATAGCAACGGCCGTATGGTCACCAACAAGTGGGTGAAGGACAGCGTGGGCTGGTGCTACCTGGGCGCCGATGGCTATTGCGTCACCAACAAGTGGGTGGCGGACAGCAAGGGTTGGTGCTACCTAGACCAGAACGGCCGTATGGTCACCAACCAGTGGGTGGCGGACAGCAAGGGCTGGTGCTACATCGGCAAGGATGGCTACTGCCTGACCAATACCTGGGTGCAGGATTCCAAGGGCTGGTGCTATCTGGATCAGAATGGCCGTATGGTCTACAACACCTGGGTTGGCGGCGACTATGTGGACGCCAACGGCTATTGGGTGCCCGGTAAATAAGCTACAAGCCAATATCAGCAAATAATTTCCGGCGGCAGGGGAGTTCCCCCTGCCGCCTTTTGTCGTGCGAGAGCCATCGGCCGCTGCCGGTGGCTATGATTTTTTTGGGCCGTAGGCAGTGAAAAGAACTCCTTTTTTAATATAAACACAAGCAAACGCTTATATATGCTACAAATTTGCACAAAAATCATCGCAAAAGCGCGAAATCGCACATTGTTTGGGGTTGCTTTTTCTGCGCTTTTCGTATAGAATTAAATTAAAGTATTGTGGGTTTTTGTCTACAATCAACCAAAGGGTTGCCGAGGGGCGGAAACATCGCTCCCCTGTCGCTTTTTTGAATGGTCCGAAAGGAGATAGTTATGAAAGCTTGGATTGCTATCGGTATGACGCTGTGCTTGCTGCTGGCAGGCGCGCTCCCTGTGTACGCCGCACCCGCAGAGGGAGCAGAGGAGGTCTACGTCCTCTCAGCGGGTGAGGCTGCGGCCCTGACCATGGACGTGGAGGTGCCCGAGGCCGGTCTGTACCAGATCGGACTGACGTGGAGGTCCATCGCCGATCAGGCCACGGAATACGTTGTGGGGATACAGGCCAATGGCGGCGAGGTCCGTCAGGCGGCTCTGCCCCGGATGTGGCACGACGTGGGCGACGTATACGCGGATCGGCTGGGCAATGAGTTCGCTCCCAAGCAGGAGGAGCTCATCGACTGGCAGACCACCGTCCTGTACGAGAACGGCGGCGCCTATACCACCCCGCTGCTGTTCTCCCTGAAGGCCGGGGTCAATACGGTGACCGTTTCCGGTGTCAGCGGCTCGGTGGAGATCAAGGGCGTGCAGGCCAGTGTGTACAGTGCCCCCGGCTCCTACGAGGAGTACCGGGCCCAGCATAACGCCCAGGCCTATACCGGCGATGAGATCGTGCTGGAGGGTGAGGACGCCGCCATCAAGAGCGACAACTTCATCATCTCCCTGTCGGACAACAACACCGACCTGGTCCAGCCCTCCTCTCCGGAGGCGGGCCTGCTCAACTACATCGGCGGCACCAACTGGAAATACCTGGGCGACACCATCACCTGGAAGGTGGACGTGCCCGCCACCGCCTGGTACAAGATCAACTTCCACTACCGTCAGAATTTCAGCACCGGCAGCGTTTCCTTCCGTAGGCTGACCATCGACGGAGAGGTTCCCTTCGAAGAGTGCGCTAAAATACCCTTCAAGTACGATACCAACTGGGAGTACGCAACCCTGCAGGATGCCAACAAAAACGACCTGCTGCTCTACCTGGAAAAGGGCGAGCGTGAGCTGGCGCTGACCATCAGCATGGGCGATATGGACGTGTTCAGCGAAAAGCTGTCGGCGCTGGTGTACGATCTCAGCGAGATCTACCGCGACATCCGCGGCGTCACCGGCGAGTCCCCGGACAGCAACCGCGACTATGGCCTGTTTGATCACATCCCAGACCTGGAGGAGCGGGTCGTCACCGCCCAGAACCAGGTGTTGGCTCTGTCCGAGGAGGCCGAGACCCTGACCGGCTCTGCCGGCGGCGGCGGCTCCGCCTCTCTGCGTAAGGTGGCTGTGGTCATTGAGAAGATGCTGGAGGAAAAATGGAAGGCCCACCGCCGCTTGAACTCCTTCAACGATGCGGTGTCCAGCCTGAGTGCCTGGCTGTATGAGCTGCAGGAGATGCCGCTGGACATCGACGCCATCCTGCTCAGCGCACCCGAGGGCAAGCTGCAGCGCCCCAAGGAGAGCAACTTCTTTACCCGACTGGCCTTTAAGACCCGCCGCATCATTCTCTCCTTCTTCACCGACTACTCTATGGTCAGCGGTGCCGAGGGTGACAAGAGCATCGACGTGTGGGCCAACTGGGGTAACGACCAGATCAAGGTGCTCAGCGTCCTGACCGAAAGCGATTTTACCGCCAAGACCGGTATCAACGTGAATATCCGCATCACCTCCGCCAACCTGATCCAGGCCAGCCTGTCCGGCCGGGCGCCGGACGTGGTGCTGTCCGTATCCCGCACCTCTCCGGTCAACTACTCCATGCGCGGCGCGCTGCTGTCGCTGTCCGATTTTCCGGACTTTGACGAGGTGGCCCAGCGGTTTGCTCCTATGGCTACCGTGCCCTATACGTACAAGGATAAGGTGTACGGCCTGCCCAACGGACAAAACTTCTTTATGCTGTTCTACCGCACCGATATCTTTGAGCAGTACGGCCTGTCGGTGCCCAATACCTGGGAGGAGTTCAAAACCGTGTCCGACGTGCTGCGTCTGCGGGGTATGCAAACCGGCCTGCCCTATACCCCCATCTCGGATATGGGCCAGACCGACAGCGGTGTGGGTGCACTGAGTCTGTTCCCCACGCTGACCTCTCAGCGGGGCGTGCCCTTCTACAACGACGAGCTGACGGAGGTGAATTTCACCGACGGTGCGGTCATCAATGCCTTTGAGGATATGATGAACTACTACAGCGAGCGCGAGTTCCCCGTTTCCTACGATTTCTTCAACCGTTTCCGCTCCGGCATTATGCCCATGGCCATTCAGGGCTACGGCACCTACGCCACCATTGCGGCGGCCGCCCCCGAGATCCGGGGCAAGTGGAAGATGGTCTGCATCCCCGGCACCATGCAGGAGGACGGCACCATCAACCGGCAGAACGTGGGCTCCGGCGACGCCTCTGTGATCCTCTCCTCCACCAAGAACGCCAAAGAGGCTTGGGAGTATCTCAAGTGGTGGAGCTCTGAGGACAACCAGTATCAGTACATACGCCGGGTGGAGTCGGCGGCCGGCGCGGCTGCCCGTCACAACTCCGCCAACATGGCGGCCATGAACCGCCTGGACTGGAACGAGGGCACCGTCCCCGAGCTGGAAAAGCAGTGGCAGAATCTGGTGGAATTGCCTGAGCTGCCCGGTGGCTATTTTGTATCCCGTGCGGTGGACCAGATCTACTGGAACGTGGTCAATAAGTCCAGCTCCATCGATTATCTGATGGGCCAGTGGAACGACGTGGTCAACGACGAGATCCGCCGCAAGACCGAAGAGTACGCTAACTAAGAACAACTGACATACGATTCGATAAGGGTGATTGGTACGATGCTTACACAAAACAAGCAAAAGCGCAGCCGACTGCACCGGATGGACGCCGCTATGAGCATAATGGTATCGCCGTTTTTGATACTGTTTGCCGTTTTCACGCTGCTGCCCATCGTGGTGTCTGTGGTGCTGAGCTTTACCAGATACGATATGATCAATATGCCGGAATTTCTGGGCCTGGACAACTACGCCCGGATGTTCTACGGAGACGTAAACTTTCCCACGGCCCTAAAGAATACGCTGCTGCTGGCGGTGGTGACGGGTCCTCTCGGGTTTTTGCTCTCCTTTATGCTGGCCTTTCTGATTTCCGAGTATTCCAGAGGCGTCCGCACGGTGCTGTCCTTTCTGTTCTATTCGCCGGCTCTGATGGGTAACGCCTATTTCATCTGGCAGATCCTGTTCAGCGGTGACAGCTACGGATACATCAACAGCCTGCTGATCTCCATGAATATCATCGTGGAGCCGATCCAGTGGCTGCGCACCGAGAGCACCGCCATCTGGATCGTGGTGATCGTTCAGCTGTGGATGGGTATGGGCATCTCCTTCCTGTCCAACGTGGCCGGTCTGCAGAATATCGATAAGCAGCTGTATGAGGCGGCTGCCATCGACGGCATCCGCAACCGCTGGGCAGAGCTGTGGTACATCACCATCCCGGTGATGAAGGATATCCTGCTGTTCTCCAGCGTTATGCAGATCCAGTCCGCCTTCTCCATCGGTGCGGTGGCCACGGCGCTGACCGGCTTCCCCAGTGTCAACAACAGTACGCTGACCATCCTGACCCATATGCAGGACGTGGGTACCATGCGCTTTGAGCTGGGCTATGCATCCGCCATCTCCGTGGTGCTGTTCGTTATGATGGCATTCTCCCGGATCCTGGTGGGCAAGCTGCTGAACATGTCCGGAAAATAAAACGATTCCACGCTGTCCGTCCCCGGATACCGGGGCACACTGATAAGTCAAAAGGAGCGATTGGCCTTGCGATCCAGTAAACAACGATATCAGCGCTTTACGCGCTCAACATTCGGCAACATAATGATTGCCCTCATACTGATCGGCGCCGGACTGTTCACCATCCTGCCGCTGATCTATTCCATCTCCACGTCACTGAAGCCTCTGGACGAGATCCTGGCGTTCCCGCCCCGGTTCTTCGTGACCCGCCCCACCGGGCAGAACTATGCAGCCCTGCCGGGCCTGCTCAACAGCCTGCGTGTGTCGGCGGAGCGGTACTTCATCAACAGCATCATGCTCAGCGTGGTCATCACCATCGGCCACGTGTTCATCGCCGCTATGGCGGCCTACGTGTTCACCCAGAGCAAGAGCCGGTTTATGAAGATCGCCTTTACGATCGTCCAGTTCACCATCCTGTTCAACGGATACACGCTGGCGATCCCCCAGTATATGATCTTCTCGGGTATGAAGATCATCGACACCTATCTGGTGTACATACTGCCGGCCCTGCCCTCCACCATCGGCGTGTTCCTGATCAAGCAGTTTATGGACGCCAGTCTGCCGCCCGCCCTGATCGAGGCGGCCAAGATCGACGGCGCCGGCAACTTCCGCATATTCTTCACGGTGGTGATGCCCATTGCCAAGCCGGCCCTGCTGACCCTGGCGCTGTTCGCATTCCGCGATGCCTGGGCGCTGGTACCCTCCGGCACCATCTTCCGGGATGAGCTGCGAACCCTGCCCCAGGTTATGGGACAGATCACCGGCGGCGGTATCGCCCGCTCCGGCAGCGCGATGGCGGCCACGGTTTTGCTGATGATCCCGCCCATCGCGGTGTATCTGCTGTGTCAGTCCAACGTATTGGAAACTATGAGTAATGCCGGCATTAAGGAATGATTCCTGTGCCGCAGGGACAAGAGGTGTTTGGATGAAACGTACGACGGTATTAAAACGTGTTGTGATCCTGGTGGCGGTTTTGGCGACCCTGTTCTCGCTGTCCGCAACCGTCAGCGCGGCACGGGTTCCGACGGATGCATATACCTATTGGCAAAAAGGTGATACAGGCGCCAAGGAGGCGGTTACCATCCGCCCGCTGTACACCGCCGAAGAGGTGATCGACGGCAACACACTGGGCATCGGTGCCATGGTGTCGCCGAAATATATGGCTGTGGACAACAACGGCTTTTTGTATGTGCTGGACAGCGGCAACGGCCGCATCGTGGTGCTGGACACCGATATGACGGTGCTGCAGACCATCGAAGAGGTGTACCAGGACGGCGAGGCGATCCCCTTTATGGGTGCCGGCGGCCTCTCGGTGACCAAGGACCACCTGTACATCGCCGATACGGACGGCGGCCGGGTGCTGGTGTGCAGCCGCAGCCTGAACGTGGAGCAGGTCATCACCAAGCCGGATTCTTATCTGATCCCGGAAAACTTCCCCTTCAAGCCCACCCGTGTGGTGTGCGACAATAAAGGATTTCTGTACGTGCTGTGTGAGGGCTCCTATTACGGCACCATGATGTTCACCGATACCTATGAGTTTCTGGGCTTCTATGGCGCCAATCTGGTAGAGGGTGACGTGCTCAGCGCCATCAAGGAGTGGTTCCAGTCCATCTTTATGACCGACGCAAAGCAGGGAGGCACCACGAAAAAGCTGCCCTATCAGGCGACCGACGTGACCCTCGGCCCCGACGGCTTTTTGTACACCTCCACCGAGGGCGGCCAGTGGAGCTTTACCCGTGGCGAGATCCGCAAGATGGGTCCCGGCGGCGGCAATATCCTTAAGTTCTCCTCCAATCTGAGTTCCATGGACGCGGACGATTTCCGCTTCACGGATATGGAATACAACTACAATACGCTCAACACCCGTATTACCCCGGCTATCGCCGGTCTGTCGGTGGACGCCGACGGCTTTATCTATGCCGTGGACCGTGCCACCGGTAAGATCCTGATATACGACCAGATGTGCAACCTGCTGACCGCCTTTGGCGGCGGCATCGGCACCGGCACCCAGCTGGGCACCTTTGTCACCCCGGTGTCGGTGGTGGGCAATGGCGAAGAGGTTTATGTGCTGGATACCATCCACGCCAGCATCACGGTGTTCCGTCTGACCGAGTTCGGACGCAAGGTCCGCCAGGCGGATATCCTGAGCCTGGACGGCGACCACGCCCAGGCCAAGCCCCTGTGGCAGGAGGTGCTGGAGCAGGAGCAGAATTACCAGATCGCTCTGGTCGGTCTGGGCAAGGCGGCTCTGGGCGAGCGGGACTATGAAACCGCTATGGAGTACGCGCAGCTGGGCCTGGACCAGGAGACCTACATCTCCGCCTTCAAGTCCACCCAGAGCAAGTTCCTGGAAAAGAATTTCATCTGGCTGTTCTTTGGCATTCTGTTGGCCATCGTCGGCCTGTCCGTATTCTTCATCATCAGCCGCAAGCGGGAGATCGTGCTCGTCAGGCACGAGCAGCTCCGCCACGCGACCAGCGTGCTGACCCATCCCTTTGTTTCCTTCAATTCCATCCGGCAGACCCCGCGTCTGTCCATGTGGATCCCCACCGCGATCCTGTTCCTCTTCTTCCTGGGCAAGATGGCGGAAAAGGAATACGCCGGATTTATGTACGTGCTGCCCAGTAAGGAGTCCAGTCTGCTGTTCACGCTGATCGGCACGGTGGGCCTGGCGGTGCTGGGTGTGTTCTGCAACTGGGGCATTTCCGTTCTGTTCGAGGGCAAGGGCAAGCTCAAGCAGTGCTACTGTGCTCTGTGCTATTGCCTGGTGCCCCAGATCGTCGGGTCGATCGCCTATGTGGCGCTGACCTATCTGGTGGTTCCCACCGGCGGCTCTGTGCTGACCATCGTGCAGATGATCATCACCATCATCACGGTCATCTGGCTGCTCCTGGCCATCACCATTGTCCACGAGTTCAGCTTTTTCAAGGCCATCGGCGCTTTGATCGGAACCATATTGGCCATGTGTCTGGTTGGATTTATTGCGTTCCTGCTGGTCGTTCTGGCCCAGGACGTCGTTACCTTCGTCGGCAACCTGTTCAAAGAAGCCTTCTACCGATAAAACACAAAGGGCTCCAGGGAGGAAATACCTGTGAAAAAACAATTACGAACAAAAAGCTGCCTGGTTTTTGCGCTGCTGCTGCTGGTGACGCCGCTTTTGCTGACGTCCTGCGGGCAGCCGGAATCCACGGTTAAAGTATACGAGCCGCTGTATCTCGAAAACGTGACCGAATCGGTGGTGGCGGACGACGGCATCAATCAGCTGGTGTGGGACGCCAATGAAAAGGCGGTGTTCTTCTACAACACCTACACCGGCCGCATCTGGTCCGCCATCCCGTACGATTTCTACCTGCAGCAGCAGGACAGCGGCTACAACGTGATGGAGATGAAGTCTCCCATCCACATCGCCTATTACGCCACCAACAACCGGCAGGAGCGTACCATCACCGGCTATGAGGGCGCTATCCTGGACGGTCAGGTGGGCTCCACGCTGATCGAGAACGGCATCCGCGTGGAGTACGATTTTACGGAGCTGCAGCTGCGCATCCCCGTAGAATACACGCTGGAGAATTACGCGCTTAAGGTGAGCCTGGACATTGAGGGCATTGCCGAGGGCGATGCGTACAAGCTGATGTCGGTTTCGCTGGCACCGTATATGGTCTCTGCGCCCGAGGACGACGTGTCCTATCTGTTCCTGCCCTCCGGCAGCGGAGCCCTGATGTATACCGACGTGCGGGGCGATATCCGCAAATACAGCGAGCCGGTATTCGGCATCGACGCCATCGAGCAGCCGGCCACCCGCACCTATTACGCTGAGACGGCTCACCTGCCGATCTTTGGCGTGCGGCGGGACGATGCGGCCCTGCTGGGCATCATCTCCAAGGGCGCCGGCCTGGCCTCTATCGACGCCGTGGCGGGCGACAGCCGTGTGGGCTGGGCCTGTGCGTATCCCACCTTCCAGCTGCGCGGCTCGGATATGGTGGATATCCAGAACCGCGAGTCCTATGCCCAAAAAGTAAAGAGCTTCTCCAGAAATCTGGTGGATCTGGACCGTGCCGAGGTGCTGTACCAGCCCCTGGAGGGGGACGAGGCCAACTACGAGGGCATGGCGAATGCCTATCGCCAGTGGCTCATCGACAACCAGGGCCTGGAAAAGACCACCGCCGTGAATGCCTATATGGCCCTGGAGTTCCTGGGCGGCGCCACCGTGCCGGAAAAGGTGTTCGGCGTCAGCTACGACACCCTGCAGGTGGTCACCTCTCTGCAGCAGGTGCAGGAGATCCTGACCGAGATCGACAGCCAGGTGCAGGCCCCCGTGGCCACGGTGCTGTCCGGCTTTGGTCAGGGCGGCCTGGACCAGGAGTATCTGGCCGGCGGCTATCAGATCCACTCCGCCTTTGGCTCCAAAGAGGATCTGGCGGGCCTGAAGGAGTGGACCCAGAGCCACAACGGCACCCTGTTTACCAATTTTGATCTTTTGTATTTCCGCAAAAACGCCTATGGCGTCTCCAAGATGCAGGACGTGGCCTATCGGGCCAACAACGTGGCCTCCAAAAAGGGCTACTACTCGGCTGTTACCAACCGCCCCGACCTGGAAAAGCGGTACTACAGCCTGGTCAAGCGCAGCCGGCTGTCCTCTCTGGCGGATACGCTGCTGAACAAGTTCGGCGCCATCGACACCGCCGGCATTGCCCTGAACAGCCTGGGCGCCATCGCCTATTCCGACTATCGTGACGAGGCCACCTTTGCCCGAAACGGTATCGAGGCGGACGTGCAGGATATCCTCAACCGGGTAGGGGAGGATGGCCGTCTGGTGATGAGCGGTGCCAACAGCTATGCGGCGCTGGCATCCGATATCATTTGGGATTCCCCCTTTGAGAGCTCCCGGTATAAGGTGCTGGATGAGGAGATCCCCTTCTATCAGATGGTGTTCCGCGGCTACGTGCCCATGACCTCTCCGCTGATCAACCGGGAGGCGGAGCCGCAGCAGACCTTCCTCAAGGCGCTGTCCCTGGGCGTGATCCCCGCCTATTCCGTCAGCGCCACCTATCCGGACAGTCTGCGGGATACCGACCACACCGCCTTTGCCAATGCCTATTGGGAGGGCTTCCGTGAGGATATCATCGAGAATCTTTCGATCGTGAATACCGTGTTCCCGGCCATCGAGGGCGCGTCCATCACCGGCTACACCAAGGACGGCGACCTGACCGTGACCGAGTTTGACAATGGAGTGCGGCTGTTTGTCAATTTTGGCGATAAGGCCGTTCATTCGGATGCCGGCAGAGTAGAGGCCGGCAGCTACCTGCTGGGTTAAGGGGGGGATGAGCATGAAAAAGAGAAAACAAAGAGGCCTGGTGGAGCGTCAGCAGTGGACCGGCAGAAAGTTCGTGCTGATCTGGGAAATCGGCTTTGTCTGGTTTATCCTGCTTCCTCTGGTCAAGTCCTTTATCTATTCCTTTAACAACGTGCGCATCACGACCAGTGGATTTCAGTTGGAATTCATTGGATTGGAGAAATACCAGTTTATTTTCTACGAATCTCCCAGCTATGTGGATAATCTGACCTCGTCCCTAAGTTCCTTCTTTACCTCGGTGCCCATCATCTTTGCCCTGAGCTTGATTCTGGGCATCGTGCTCAATCAGGAGTTCCCCGGGCGCCTGGCATTCCGTACCATCTTCTTCCTGCCGGTCATTATGTCCACCGGCGTCATCCTGGATTTTATCAAGTCCAACGAGGCGGCGGCGATGATGAGCAGCATGGCCACCGGCGGCGGAGCGGGTCTCATCAACGTGGTGGAGATCTTTGACGAGATGGGCCTGCCCCAGTCGGTATCCGAGCTGTTGGCCAAGTACATCAATACCATATTCGATCTGATGTGGGATTGCGGTGTGCCCATCGTGCTGTTCATCGCCGGTCTGCAGTCCATTCCGGCCAGTATGTTTGAGGCCGCCGACGTGGAGGGCGCCACCGCCTGGGAGCGGTTCTGGTACATCACCTTCCCGATGCTGTCCAACACCTCGGTGCTGGTGCTGGTGTTTGTGGCGATCTCCTTCTTCGTTAAGTCCAACAACCCCGTCATCGACCAGGCCTTTACCGTGCTGCAGGAGCAGCAGGTGTACAGCACCAGCGCAGCGATGCTGTGGACCTATTTCGGCATTGTCATTGCCCTGTCGGCTCTGGCATTTTTCCTCATCGATCGTTTTGTGCTGCGGCGCTGGCGCTGATGTATTCTAACTGTATTGGTGGTGAATCCATAGATGTCTATACAAGATAACGCTCTGGAAATGGAGCGTAAGAACTCGCTGCAGTTGCGGCGAAAGAAAAAAGCCGTGCACCTCATCGGCCTGATCGCCCGGTATATTTTCCTGCTGCTGATCGGCTACGTGGTGCTGTTCCAGCTGTTCTATATGATCAGCTACGCCTTCCGTCCGGATGAGCAGCTGTACGACCCGGCGGTGGTGTGGCTGCCCCGTACCTGGACGTTTGAGAATTTCGGCACCGCCTTTATGGCGCTGGATTACGCCGGCTCGCTGATGACCACGGTCTCCTATCTGATGGTCAGCGCGGTCATCGAGATCGTATCCTGCGCTCTGGTGGCCTACGGCCTGGCCCGGTTTAAGTTTCCGGAGCAAAAGCTCATTTTCGCTCTGGTGCTGCTGACCATTCTGGTGCCGCCGCAGATGCTGTCCGTCGCCTCCTACGTGCAGTTCTCTCACCTAGATATATTGGGCATCGTGCAGTCGATCAATAAGATATTCGGCACGTCCTGGCGAATCAACGTGATCGATACGGTGTGGCCCTTCTGGCTGCCCTCTCTGTTTGGCGTGGGTATCCGCTCCGGTCTGTTCATCTTTATCTATCGCCAGTTCTTCTCCAGCCTGCCCCGGGAGCTGGAGGAGGCGGCCTGGATCGACGGCGCCGGCTCGGTACGTACTTTTACCAACATCATCGTGCCGTCCTCCGGCTCGGCGGTGCTGACCGTCAGCATTTTCTCGATTCTGTGGCACTGGAACGATTATTATCAGTCCTCCATGTACATAGAGACCGGCAAAACGCTCAACCTGGCTCTGGACCGTATGACCACGGCCCTCAAGGAGCTGGAGCAGAAGAATACCCCCAACATACAGATGTCGGCCTGCTTTTTGGTCATACTGCCGGTGTTGCTGCTGTATATGATCGCACAGCGCTGGTTCATCCGCAGCATCGAGCGCTCCGGTATCGTGGGATAAGCGTGTACAACAGCGCGCAACCACATCGTATTGCAATTATATAATAAGGTATAGATTAGGCAAGATGTCCGTTTGCCTATTTATAGAACATTATTAAGGAGGAAACAACTATGAACAAAGCGAAAAAGTATGTGTCCTTTGCCTTGGTTATGCTGCTGGTTGTGGCGATGCTGCTGACCAGTGCCTGTGGCAAAAAGCCGGAGCCGGACACCTCCAAGCCCACCCTGCCCGGTGACGTGAGCACCACCGTGGGCGGTGACACCAGCGGCGACGCGGACGACACCACCACCGGCTCCGATGTGTCCGGCGATGCCACCACCGGCTCTGACGTATCCGGTGACACCACCACCGGCTCCGATGTGTCTGGTGACGCCACCGGCTCCACCACCGGCAACAACAAGACCAGTGGTAACAACAAGACCAGTGGCAACAACAAGACCAGCGGTAACAACAAGACCAGTGGTAACAACAAAACGAGCAACACCACCAAGAATATCCTGAACACTACCACCACCACCAAGAAGACCGAAAAGACCAACACCACTACCTCCACCACCACCGAGCACGTGCAGGATGCCACGGTGAAGGAGGAGATCCTGAAGCTGTTCACCCCCGCTATGAAGGGCAAGACGGTCACCGTGCTGTCCGGCTGGACCCAGGGCACCGACGAATTAGCCAAGATGAACGAAATGACCGCTACCACCGGTCTCAAGACCAAGTGGCTGGTGGCCGAGGGTGAAAACTACGGCACCCGTCTGTCGGCGCTGATCAACGCCTCCGCCTCTCCCGACCTGGCGATGGTGGGCGAGAGCAACTTCCCCTCCTTCGTTATCAAGAACTATTATCAGGACCTGAGCGTCACCAGCATCGACTACAACAGCAAGATCTTTGACACCGACCTGATGGAGAGCTTTAAGTGGGGCGGCAAGCGCTATTGCGTGATGGTCAAAAACAGTGAGAACTCCAATATGAGCGTAACCTTCTACAACAAGGCTCTGTTCAAAAAACTGGGCGTGACCGACCCCGGCACCCTGTGGAAGCAGGGCAAATGGAACTGGGATACCTTCCTGGATTGTGCACAGAAGACCGTGGATCTGGCCAGCGGCCGTTTGGGCGTTGACATCTACCGTACCCAGGACTTCCTGGCTACCTCCGGTGTCGGCATCATCTCGGTGGAAGACAGCCAGATCAAGAACAATATTGACGACCCCCGCATCGTGGAGGCCTGGACCTTTGTCAACAAGCTGCACCACGAGTATAAGGTGACCGCCGCCGTGGTGGGCGCGGACACCACCTTTGCCAACGGCAATTCTGCCATGATGCTGGGCTCCAGCTGGCAGGCCAACGCAGGCGGCACCATCTGCGAGCAGATGAAGGACGACTGGGGCATTGTGCCCTATCCCACCAAAGCGGGTGTGGGCAACCTGACCCTGATCGCCCCCCGTGGCGGTGCCATCCCGATCGGCGCCAAGAACCCCGATGCGGGTATTGCCACTTGGGTCTACTGGGTCAGCTACGATACCGGTATGCTGGGCTCCGGCAAGCCCGAGTCCAACACCGGCGCCTATAGCCGCGACGAGATCAACGACGTCAAGCGCACCATGTGGGATTACAAGAAGATCCCGGACGTGCTGGAGGGCGTTCTGACCTACGGCGGCGAGTACGATCAGTGGGGCTTCAGCTACGATATCTTCCAGGCCGGTATGTCCGGTATCCAGACTAACATCGGCAAGTGGAAGTCCGCTCTGGACGTGAATATCAAGCGCATCACCACCGAGTTCTCCTGATGGACGTTTATAGTTCCTCTTGCATTTGAGTGAATACCGACAGCGCGTCATCGCCGGCAGGCTCTCTGCCGGTGATGACGGCGGTTCGGTGTTAAACGCAATAAGCATGCTATTCTCAGAAAGGAGCGAAGAGCATGAAAAAGGTAAAGCGTTTCGATAGAGTGTGCTCCCTGGCTTTGGTTATGCTGTTGGTCGTGGCGATGCTGCTGACCAGCGCCTGCGGCAAAAAGCCGGAGCCGGACACCTCCAAGCCCACCCTGCCCGGTGACGTGAGCACCGACGTGGGTGGAGACACCAGCGGCGACGCGGACGACACCACCACCGGCTCCGACGTGTCCGGTGACACTACCGGCTCTGATGTGTCCGGTGACACGACCACCGGCTCCGACGTGTCCGGCGACGCCACCGGCACCACCGGCAGCGGCAACAAGACCACTAAGCCCAGTGGCACCACTAAGCCGGGCAGCAGCACCAAGCCCGGTGACAAGACCACTAGACCCAGCAACACCACCAAGCCCGGTGGCGGCGGTATTCTGAATACCACCAGCAAGACCACCACCAGCAAGACCACCACCAGCACCACCAAAAAAGAGGTGGACCAGTCGGTCAAGAGCAAGATCCTGTCTATGTTCACCCCTGCGATGAAGGGCAAGACGGCAACCATCCTGATCCATTTTGATGCAAGTGCAGAAAGTGGTCAGCTCCTGCAGATGCAGGAGGAGACCGGCGTTAAGGTCAAATTCCAGATCTGCGATCTAGAGGACTACGGCACCCGTCTGTCGGCGCTGATCAACGCTTCGGCATCTCCCGACGTTTGCTACATGGCCGGCTCTCATTATCCTTCTCTGGTTATCAAGGGCTTTATCCAGGATCTGAGCGCGACCAATCAGGATCTGACCATGGATATCTTTGATACCCAGCTGATGGACAACTACGTATGGAATAACAAGAAATACGCCGTTATGCTGAAAAACAGCGGCGACGCGCATTTCTCCGTTACCTTCTATAACAAGACCGTCTTCAAGCGTCTGGGCGTCACCGACCCCGGTACCCTGTGGAACCAGGGTAAGTGGAATTGGGACACCTTCCGGGACTGTGCAAAGGCGGTCAACGATCCCAACAACGGCGTGTGGGGCTGCGAATTGTACGCCTCCCACACCTTCCTGATCACCTCCGGTAAGGGCCTGATCACCGTGGGCAACGGCGAGATCATCAACAACCTGGACAGCCAGGAGATCATCGACGCCTGGAATTTCGTCAACGAGCTGCACCACGTGGATAAGGTTACCACCGGTCTGGCCGGCGCGGAGACCAACTTCTCCACCGGTAAGAGCGTGATGATGGTAGGCGAAAACTGGATGACCGGCTACGACGATCCCGTGGGCCAGACCAAGGACGATTGGGGCATGGTTCCCGCTCCCTGCAAGCCCGGCGTAGAGCCCTTTGCGGTGGCCACCCCCCGTGCGGCCTGCATCCCCGTAGGCTCCCGTAACCCCGATCTGGGTCTGGCGGCCTATATGTACTGGTCCAGCAACGACGTGTACGTGGATGAGGACGACGAAAGACCGGAGGATATGCCCGCCAACTATCCTGAGGAAGAGCTGTTGGCTATGCGTGAGACCCTGTGGGATATGCCCAAGGTCATCAACTGCTCCCAGGGCATCATCGAGTACGGCGGCGAATACAGCCAGTGGGACTTCAGCTTTGACGTGTTCCAGGCCGGTATCTCCGGTATCAACACCAACATCAATAAGTGGAAGTCCGCCATCGACGTGAACATCAAGCGCATTATGACCGAGTTCTCCTAATTCGAGTAGAGTTTCTCAATTTGGTAAAACGCAGATGGCAACGCCCGGCCGGCAGGGGAGAGACCCTGCCGGTGGGGCAGCGCACATCCGCTTTTATACACAATAAATATGACGAAAGGAGAAGAGCATATGAAAATGAAACGACTGGTTTCGCTGGCTTTGGTCTGTGTGCTGGCGGTCACGCTGCTGCTGACCTCCGCCTGCGGCAAAAAGCCGGAGCCGGATACCTCCAAGCCCACCCTGCCCGGTGACGTGAGCACCGACGTGGGTGGCAATGCCACCGGTGACGTGTCCGGTGACACCACCGGTGATTCCACCACCGGTGACGTGTCCGGAGATACCACCGGCAGCGACGTGAGCGGTGACTCCACCACCGGTGACGTGTCCGGCAGCACCACCGGCAATAGCGGCAGTGGCAATAAGATCACCCAGCAAACCGGCAACAACAAGACCACCAAACCCAGCGACAACAAGACTACCAAACCCAGCGACAACAAGACCACCAAGCCCACCGGCAGCGGTATTCTGGTAGACAACAACAAGACCACTACCAGCCGGACCACGACGACCACCACCGAGCGGCCGATGGACAAAAATGTCAAGGATAAGATCCTGGGCATGTTCACCCCCGCTATGAAGGGCAAGACGGCCACCATCCTCATCCACTTTGAGGCGGAGAACGACACGCCCCGCCTGCAGCAGATGTATGATGAGACCGGTGTCAAGATCAAATTCCTGATCTGCGATCTAAAGGATTATGGTACCCGTCTATCGGCGCTGATCAATGCTTCGGCGGCCCCGGATATTGCCTATATGACCGGTAACCACTGGCCTTCTTTGGTTATCAAGGGCTTTATGCAGGATCTGAGCGCCACCAAGCAGGATACCACCATGGATATCTTTGACCAGGATCTGATGAAGGCCTATACCTGGAACGATAAGCAGTACGGTGTCATCACCAAGAACAGTACCGAGGGTCACTTCCAGGTCACCTATTACAACAAGACCATCTTCAACCGCAAGGGTGTCACCGATCCCGGCACCCTGTATAAGCAGGGCAAGTGGAACTGGGACACCTTCCTGGATTGTGCCAAGCAGGTCAATGACCCCAACAACGGCGTGTGGGGCTGCGAACTGTATGCCTCCCACACCTTCCTGTGCACCAGCGGTATGCCGATCATCGAGGTTGGCAACGGTGTCATCAACAACAACCTGGATAAGCAGCCCATCATCGATGCCTGGAACTTTGTCAACCAGCTCCACCACGTGGACAAGGTGACCACCGGCCTGGCCGGCGCGGACGAAAACTTTGCCACCGGTAAGAGCGTGATGATGGTGGGTATGAACTGGATGTGGGGCACCGTGGAGCCCATCGGCGGCACCACCAAGGACGACTGGGGCGTTGTTCCCGCTCCCTGCAGCCCCGACATCACCCCCGTGGCCATCTCCTCCTCCCGTGCGGCCTGCTTCCCCGTAGGCTCCCGCAATCCAGATCTGGGTCTGGCTGCCTACGTTTACTGGTGCAGCAACGACGTCTATAAGGATCCCGACGACGTGGAGGACCAGCCCGCTAACTACCCCGCCAACGAGATTCAGGAGCTGACCGCGGCCCTGTGGGATATGCCCAAGATCATGGACGTCAGCCAGGGTATCGTTGAGTACGGCGGCGAGTACAACGAGTGGGATTTCAGCTTTGATGTGTTCCAGGCCGGTATGTCCGGTATCAACACCAACATCAACAAGTGGAAGTCTGCCATTGACGTGAACATCAAGCGCATTATGACCGAGTTCTCTTGATCGTTGGTTATCGCCTTTGCGGTCCGGCCCTCGTACCGCAGTCGGCTGACGGCGTCCCGCCCCACGGCGGGTCGCCCCGAGAGGGCCTTGTTTCGGTGAGAAGAGTGTTTCGGACATCCCGGATAGGGATATCCCATCCGGACGGTCGAAAGACTCTCTTAATAAAAAAAGGAGGCAATTCTATGTTAAGCTTACGGAGAACAAGCAAAAAAGTCCTGCTGACTCTGTTGGCCCTGGCTCTGGTTGCCACTGCTGTGATCGGCACGTATGCCTGGTCCTGGCAGGGTGCTGAGATGGCGTCCTTCGATGCAAAGTACGACAAAGACGGCTTTGTGTTCGGTGTTCGCTATTCTCAGATCGGCGCTGTGCACAATAAGGGTCGCAGTCTGGCGGGCAACAACATTCTGGCCGACAAGGAAGAATGTGGTTTCTGGGAGCCCTCTGTGAGGGAAGATTTCTTCAACATGAAGGCCCTGGGTCTGGACGCTGTGACCATCAACCTGTTCACCCTGCTGGAGGGTGTGGAGTTTGATGAGGCTGGTCAGATCACCGGTCTGGATCCGGCGTTCCTGGACAACCTGAAGGTGGTTATGAACACCGCCATCGAGAACGATCTGAAGGTAGCCGTCGCGCTGCAGCCCGCTCTGAACGAGCTGGCCTATGGCGTAGCCGGTGCCAGCAAGGCTACTTGGGATAAATACACCCAGTTGTATTATTCTGAGACCGTCCGCGCTCAGTACATCGAGAAGTGCGTAAAGCCCGCTCTGGCTGTGCTGAAGGACTATGAGAACATCCTGCTGTACATCGCCATCGTTTCTCAGCCCGAAAAGGACATCGCTGAGATCCAGGGCTCCTGGGGTACCACCTGGGGCAAGATGGTGGAGTTCGTCGCCGACGTCAACGACGTCTGTAAGGAGACTCTGCCCAAGGTAGCCACCACCGTGGAGACCGAGGCTGCCTATCTGTCCAAGTTCAACGGCATCGCTCTGGGTGCCGCCGGTGCGGATCTGTACACCGACGCCGGTAAGGCTGACGACCTGGCCGACGCCACCAGCGCGTTCCCCATGTATCTGTCCCGCTACGGCATTAAGAAGGGCAATTCTGCCACCGAGGAGTTTCTGGTGCAGAAGAACCGCGACATTCTGAATTCTGCCATCGATAAGGGCTATATGGGCGCCTTCTTTGATGAGTGGATCAGCCAGCAGACCACCCGCACCGTGTTCCTGGATGGCACGCTGCGTCAGTGGGCTCTCACCATGTATTTTGCGGCGGAGAGCTATCGTGATACCCGCAACGACAACTGGGATGACAAGCCGGTCAAGATGCTGTACAACCACAATGATGGCAACGTGCAGTGGGTCGGTTCCGCTCTGGCGAGCACCTATACGGTGGAGCGCTCTGCGGACGATGGCGCTACTTGGGTGGCCATCACCGATGCTCTGGATGCCGGTTCTGTGTCCAACAGCTACTTCCTGTGCAGCTACAAGGATGACAACAGAGAAGACGGCGTAACCTATCGTTATCGCGTGATCAGTGACGGAAGCATCGTCTCTGAGCCCACGAACTAAGAAAGGAGGGCGTAAACTATGATTAAGAATTTTAAGAAAGTTTTGGCCATTCTGGTCAGCGCCATGCTCCTGCTCGGCTCTATGGCTGTGGCCCCCTTTACGGCTTCTGCCGCAGTCAGCGACAACCTGGTACCCAACGGTGATTTCTCCAACGGCATGGCCGATTGGTTCGACCGCGGCCCCGGCCAGGTCGGCACCGGCGTTAAGGACGGTATGCTGTATGTCGGCTACAACGGCAGCGGCAGTGACTATGAGAATAACGTGAACAGCCAGCCTGTTTCTGTGGTCAAGGGCGGCAACTACACCCTGTCCTTCAAGATCAAGGGTGACGCGGATGCTATGATCATGTTTGCTGTCAAGAACTCCAGTTCTGCTGACGGCACTACCGCCGGTGGCAGCGACCTGTACGGCGGCGACTGGCGTACCATCTCCACCGATTGGCAGACCATCGAGGTGGATTTCACCGTTTCTGAGGATGCCAATCGAGACTATTTCCACGTGATGTTCGTGCCCGTGGGCACCGGCTTCTACGTGGACGACGTGGTCATGGTGCAGAACCTGCCCGACCACGGCTACATCTCCAACGGCGACTTTGAGACCGGCGACAAGTCCGGCTGGACCATTCCTGCCTGGTGCCAGGAGTATGTCAGCATTACCGCGGATGCCGCTTACGCCGGCAACTACGGCGTGAAAATGACTGAGGCGTGGGCCAACATCCAGCGCACCGTAAAGGTCAACCCCAACACCACCTATAAGGTCACTGTGGCCTATAAGGGCGATCTGGCTCTCTACTTCAAGAAGTGGAGTGCCACGGAGAATAAGTGGGTCGACGATCAGACCGAGTGGTGCAGCGATCTTGGCGAATGGTACGTCTATGAGTGTACCTACAAGACCCCGGCGGATATGACCGAGCTGTATATTGAGTTCGGTACCGGTGCCGGCAATCTGATGATCGATAACGTCACCATGACCGAGGTCATCCCCGAGTTCTCCGGTCTGGTGAACGGCGACTTCGAGGGCGGCAATATGGACGGTTGGTCCGGCGTTGGCTCTCAGGTTAAGGTTACCGCTGCGGCGGCTAAGGACGGTAGCTACGGTGCTCACCTGAAGGGCGGCGAGTGGGACGGTATGTACCAGTGGATCGACGTTAAGAAGAACACTGTGTACAAGTTCTCCTTCGACTATATGTGCGTGGATACCCAGGTTTACGGCTCCCTGTACGTGAAGGGCAGCACCTCCAACGACGACCTGCTGAAGGACATTTGGTTCCAGGCTCCTGTCGGCGAGTGGTCCTCCGACGGCGGTAGCTTCAACACCGGCGATTTCGATCGTATCTACTTCCAGATCTGTAAGGGTAACGGTGAGAAGTACATCGATAACATCGTTCTGTACGAAGAGGGCGGCGCGATGGATATCACCGACAAGCTGTTCAACGACGACTTCGAGCTGGGTACCAACCAGGGCTGGGAAGTGGACGGCCGCAACGGCGTCACCGACGAAGAGGCCCACACCGGCACCTATAGTATGAAGGTCTGCGGCCCCAGCGAGTGGGCTAAGGCCAAGCAGAAGATCAAGGTTGAGCCCAATGCCGACTACCTGGTCACCTACTGGGTCAAGTGCATGGGCGGCTCTGCCTCTCTGTTTAAGGTGGCTGACAACGACAATAAGACTGTCGGCAGCACCGAGGTGTGGTTCTACGGCGCTTATGACTCTTGGCAGAGTTTCTCGGTCCCCTTCAACTCCGGCAGCAATACCGAAGTTTATATTCAGTTTGAGTTTGCCGGCGGCGCCATCATCTATGTGGATGATATCAATGTGCAGCGCTACAGCGTTTCTGAGGACGTGGAGATCCTGACCAACGCCGGCTTTGAGTCCGGCTGGCTGGAGGGCTACGGCCTGTCCGGCGGCGGTGAGGTCGTGGACACCATGGCCCACGAGGGCAACTATTCTCTGGCTCTTAACGGCTCCATCAACAAGGGCCGCGTGTGGAAGAAGGTCTCTGTGGATGCCGAGACCGACTATCACCTGACCTTCTGGGCCAACGTGAACGGTTCTACCGCCTCCTCTGTGGCCATCATGGACGTGACCAACGCCTTCTCCATCGTGGAGCGCGCCCTGCCCATCACCGACGGCTGGGAGCAGGTGGACGTGGTCTTTAACTCCGGCGACAATGAGACCATCTACATCAGCTACAACTTCATGGCTGGCGGCGGCGACGCCTACATCGACGAGCTGAACTTTGTTCCCTACGACACCACCGGCAAGGCGGTCATCCTGGATATGTATCTGGAGGACGCCGATAAGATCGTTGCCGGCGAGAACCTGGTTCCCGCTGACAAGACCGATATGACCGTTAAGTTCGACGGCACCGAGAAGAAGATCGAGGGCTTCAACATCCCGGTCGCTAAGGATGCCGTCTACGTGATGACCGCCCGCGTAAAGGGCAACCTGATGTCCGCCACCAACAAGGGCGACGTGACCTTTGGTATTGCGGATCCTGCCAATAACGACTATCTGATGTATGTGCGTAACACCATGTCCACCAGAAAGTATCAGTTCTCCGCTCCCGCCTGGGACGGCGAGTGGCACACCGTGTCTATGATCTTCCAGACCGGTCCTCTGGAGGAGGTCAAGTTTGCTGTGATCGGCACCTCTGCGGACTTGGAGCTGGCCGACATCACCGTCTGCCCCCTGGATAAGATCGGCGAGGCTGTGGACAACAAGCTGACCGTGACCGGTGAACCCGAGGCCTGGACCCCCGCCTCCGGCAAGAACCTGTTCGGCAGCGACGAGGCCTTCTGGCTGGGCGGTCTGGGCTATGGCCGCCACGTGACCTTCGCGAACGGCGTTCTGAACGTGAAGGGTATGTACGAGCTGCCCTCCGGCATGCACTACTTCAAGGAAATGGCGGTTGAGCCCAACACCGAGTATATCTTTGCCTTCGAGTTCAAGGATGGCGATGCCCAGATCGGTCTGATCGACCAGTTTGGCACCAAGCTGCCCATGAACCTGATCAGCACCGACGGCGAGTGGATGGAGACCGGCTTTGTCTTCAACACCGGCGACAGCACCGCTATCACCTTCTTCGTAGCGGACACCGGCTATGAGACGTCTGCTCTGAGCAACCTGCGCCTGTTCAAGACCTCCGACGCCGGTTCTACCGACGGCTGGGTCAACGAGGATGGCAAGTGGGCCTATTATCAGAATGGCGCCAAGGTCACCAACAAGTGGATGAAGGACAGTGTCGGCTGGTGCTATCTGGGCGCTGACGGCTACTGCGTCACCAATAAGTGGGTCGCCGATTCTGTCGGCTGGTGCTACCTGGACGGCAACGGCCGTATGGTCACCAACAAGTGGGTGATGGACAGCGTTGGCTGGTGCTACCTGGGTAACGACGGCTACTGCGTCACCAACAAGTGGGTGGCCGACTCCAAGGGCTGGTGCTACCTGGACGGCAACGGCCGTATGGTCACCAACAAGTGGGTCAAGGATAGCGTCGGCTGGTGCTACGTGGGCGGCGACGGCTACTGCGTCACCAACAAGTGGGTCGCCGACTCCAAGGGCTGGTGCTACCTGGACGGCAACGGCCGCATGGTCACCAACAAGTGGGTCAAGGACTCCAAGGGCTGGTGCTACATCGGCGAGGCCGGCTATTGCCTGACCAATACCTGGGTCAAGGATTCTGTTGGCTGGTGCTATCTGGATGCTAACGGCCGTATGGTCTACAACACCTGGGTTGGCGGCGACTATGTCGGCGCTGACGGCTATTGGGTGAAAAAATAAGACCATTCTGACAGTTTAGACAAACGTGCCGCGGCTCCTTTGCGGGAGCCGCGGCCAATGTCGATAAGTGCGCTTTTTTCAAAACGCGCTATGGACTATACTATATGAGGAGAACCTCTATGAAACGATTTTATGCAATGGCATTGGCCGCTGTGATGCTGCTGTGCTGCTGTGTTGGCTGCGGTCAAAAGAAGCCCGATGTGAGCGACCCCGTCACCCCCGGCGGCGACGTATCCACCTCTACCACCACCACCACACAGGGGGACGAGAGCGCGGATACCACCACCGGGACGGGTGACCAGACGACGGATGCGTCCGACGGCACCACCACCGAAGGGGATCCGACTGCGGATACCACCGGTACCCAAAGCACTACCAAGCCCAGCGACAATAAGACCACTAAGCCTAGTGATAACAAGACCACTAAGCCCAGTGACAACAAGACCACTAAGCCCAGTGACAATAAGACCACTAAGCCCAGCAATATCACAACCTCTAATACTACCACCACGACCACTACCAAGAGCCGTGTGACGGGTATGTTTAGTAGCACTACCACCAGCAGTGGCGGCGGTATCACCCTCCCCAGCCAGAATGAAGGCAATAAGGGGTATGAGTTTGACCCCGGTGATGAGTGGGAGCTGTTCTGGAGTGACGAGTTCAGCGGCAATACGCTGGATACGAGCAAGTGGAGCTATGAGGTAGGTAAGGCCGGCATTTATACCGAAAAAGCCGAAAACGTGACGGTGCAGAACGGTAATCTGATCCTTACTGCTCGTCACGCAAATCCCAAGGACAACCAGGGTCTCAATTTCACCACCGGAGCTGTCAACTCGGCCCATAAGTTCAGCTTCCAGTACGGCCGCCTGGAGTTCCGTGCCCGTCTGCCCTATGGCGAGGGCGTGTTCCCGGCCCTGTGGACTATGGGTGATTACTACCTGACCACCAGCGATGAAAAGGGTTGGCCTCGCTGTGGCGAGATCGACGTGATGGAGTTCATTGGTGGCGGCAGTGAGGCGGAGAAGTATACCGATCCCGCCAACAAACTGAGCACCTGTAACCTCCACTGGGGTGTCAATCGTGATGCACATAAGGCGATCGGTACCACCAATGCCAAGATCATGGACGGCATCTGGGCAGATGCTTATCATATCTTTGCCATCGAATGGGATGAGAAGTCCATCAAGTGGTATCGTGATGATCGCTTGATTATTGAGCGGGATATCAACGATCCTGATATGCTGGATTCCTTCCATCAGAAGCATTGGATTATTATCAATGTGGCGTTGTGCGACTTCGAACCTGATATAGCCAACGCGACCACCCCTCTGCCTCAGAGCATGTATGTGGACTATGTCCGTGTATACAAGAAAAAATAATCGGTAAAGACCCGATTCTTTTTGGGCAACAGCCGGACGGGCTGCCGTCTGGCTGTCACCCGAAATTCCGGATAAACAGGCAATTCTTTTTGTTTTGATATTTTTTACTTTGAAAACAAATCAGATCGCGTTATGCGTCTGTGAGTTATATTTGTTCGTGCACAAAGATTAGAGAAAGAAAGGTGATCATTATGAAACGTGTTGTTGCTTTGCTTACCCTGTGCGCCGTATTGGTCGGCTGCTTTGTGGGCTGTGGTAAACCTGCCAACGATCCCAGCACCCCGACCTCTTCTGACATCAGCGATG
>JAFQKB010000029.1 GCA_017397125.1 Clostridia bacterium
CAGCGGTGGTACCGTGACCGCCGCACTGCTGGAGGCCCATCTCCTCCAGAATGTGGGCCACGGAATCGCCCACCGCCGGGGTGGGCGCCAGAGACAGGTCCACGATGCCGAAGGGCACACCCAGGCGGCGGGAGGCCTCCTGGGCCACCAGCTGACCCATACGGGTGATCTTAAAGGCGGTTTTCTTGATGATCTCGGCGATCTCGCCCAGATCCTTGTCCGGGCCGGCCTTGGCTAGCGCCGCCCGGACCACGCCGGGGCCGGAGACGCCCACGTTGATGACACAATCCGGCTCGCCCACGCCGTGGAAGGCGCCCGCCATAAAGGGGTTGTCCTCCGGGGCGTTGCACAGCACCACCAGCTTGGCCGGGCCGATGCAGCCCCGGTCGGCGGTGCGCTCGGCGGCCTGACGGACGATGCGGCCCATCAAAGCCACAGCGTCCATATTGATGCCCGCCTTGGTAGAGCCCACGTTGACCGATGCACAGATGTGCTCGGTGACCGCCAGAGCCTCGGGGATGGCTTCGATCAGCTCCCGATCGCCGGCGGAAAAGCCCTTTTGCACCAGGGCGGAGAAGCCACCCAGGAAATTCACCCCGCAGGCCACCGCGGCCCGCTCCAGGGTCAGCGCCAGCTTGACCGCGTCCCGATCACGGCAGCCGGCCAGTACCATAGCGGCCGGGGTGATGGAGATGCGCTTATTGACGATAGGGATGCCCATCTCCTTCTCGATGGCCTCGCCGGTCCTGACCAGGTCCTTGGCGCAGCGGGTGATCTTTTCGTACACTCTCTCGCACACCACGTCAATGTCGCTATCGCAGCAGTCCAGCAGCGAAATGCCCATGGTGATGGTGCGCACGTCCAGGTTTTCATCCTGGATCATCAAAATTGTTTCCAGTATATCTCTGCCGTTTAACATAATGGATACTCCTTAAATGGTGTGCATCGCATCGAAGATCTCTTCGTGCATACAATGGATGACCAGGCCGTTCTGATTGCCCAGCTCCATCATCTCGTCCACCAGTTTAGTAAAGGGAATATCGCAGCCGGAAATATCCACCATCATGATCATGGCGAACACATCCTGCAGAATCGATTGGGTGACCTCGATGACGTTGATATGGTGGTCGCTGCAGCAGCCCGACACCTTGGCCAGGATGCCCACAGCATCTCTTCCTACAACCGTAATCACTGCGCGCATAGCGGACAGCCTCCTTGTTTGTTTTTTCTCTGACCGATTATACCACAACCGGGCCTGCAAGTAAAGAAAAAAAGACGCATCGTGCATAATTTCCGCCATTTTACGCATACTGCCAGTGTTCCCCGTAATCAAGGCGAAAGGAGAAAGGAACTATGCTGAACAAACTGGCTCTTATTATCACCATCGTCGGTGCTCTCAACTGGGGCAGCATCGGTCTGTTCCAGTTTGACCTGGTGGCGTGGATCTGCGGCGGTGCCGGCAGTCTGCTGGCACGTATCATCTACACCGTGGTGGGTCTGGCCGGTATCTGGTGTATCAACCTGCTATTTAGACGCGATGCCCACGCCGACTGACAACACATACAAAACGGCAACCGTAGACTGTACGGTTGCCGTTTTTTCGTTATGGTGGATTACTGAGCCAGGGCCAGGGTATCCCGGGCGATGACCAGCTCCTCGTTGGTGGGGATGATCCAGGCCGGGATGGTGGAATCCTCGGTGGTGATCAGACGCTCCACACCGCGGACGTTGTTGGCCTCTACGTCGCACTTCATGCCCAGATAGCCCAGAGCCTCGATGATCTCCTGACGGATCAGGGGCTGATTCTCGCCGATGCCGGCGGTGAACACCAAAGCGTCCAGGCCGCCCAGAGCGGCCACGTAGCCGCCGATCACCTTGGTGATCTGATAGGTGCGCATATCCCAGGCCAGCTTGGCGCGGGGGTTGCCCTCAGCGATGGCCTTTTCGATGTCGCGGTCGTCGCTGGACACACCGGACACACCCAGGGTGCCGGACTTCTTGTTCATCAGGTCGTCCATCTGCTTGGGTGTGAGGCCCTCTTTCTCCATCACATAAGTAACGGCGGAGGGATCCATGGCGCCGGTGCGGGTGCCCATCATAAAACCGTCCAGGGGGGTCAGACCCATAGAGGTGTCGTAGATCTTGCCGTCCTTGATGGCGGAGATGGAGGAACCGCTGCCCAGATGGCAGGTGATGATGCGGGTGCCCTCTACCTTGCCCAGCAGCTCGGTGCAGCGGGCACTGACAAAGCGGTGGGAGGTGCCGTGGGCACCGTAGCGGCGCACGCCGTATTTCTCGTAATACTCATAGGGCAGGGCAAACATAAACACCTTCTGCTCCATGGTCTGGTGGAAGGCGGTGTCGAACACCACCACCTGGGTCACGTCCTCACCAAAGGTCTCGGTGGCGGCGTTGATGCCCGCCAGAGCGCCCATATTGTGGAGAGGAGCCAGGGCCGCCAGCTCTTCGATGTCCTGCTTCACCTTTTCGGTGACGATGACCGAGCGGTCAAAACGGTCGCCGCCCTGCACCACGCGGTGGCCGATGGCGCCCACCTCGGACAGATCGTCGATGACCTTGCCCTCGCCCTCGGTCAGGGCCTTCTTCATCTGGGCAAAGGCCTCGGTCTGGGTGCGCATGGTGGGGTTGGTGGTCCAGGCGTTGCCATGGGCCTTGTGGGTGAAGATACCATCCTCCAGACCGATGCGCTCGCAGATACCCTTGGCCAGTACCTGCTCGCCATCCATATCGATGAGCTGATACTTCATGGATGAGCTACCGGCATTGATAACCAAAATTTTCATTATTTTACATCTCCTCATTGATTTTGTGAAATAAATATCGTAATATATAATAACTGATATCGCCAATAATTTCAACACTTATTTCAGGAAAGTTTCAAGAAAGGAGGCATCTTTTTGAAAGTTGCGGGCATTATTGCGGAATACGACCCTTTTCACAAGGGTCACGCCGCCCATATCGCCGCCACACGCGCCCCGGACGGCGGCGGCGCCACCCACGTCGTGGCGGTGATCAGCGGCAGCTTCACCCAGCGGGGTGAGCCGGCGCTGCTGACCAAATTCCGTCGGGCAGAAATGGCCCTGGCAGAGGGTGCCGACCTGGTATTGGAGCTGCCCCTCCCCTTTGCTATGGCACCGGCAGAGAGTTTTGCTGCCGGCGGTGTGGCGATCCTGCGGGGGATGGGCTGCGTGGATACCCTGTCCTTTGGCAGCGAGTGCGGCGATATAGAGTGTCTCTGCCGGTTGGCATCGTTGGCTGACCAAGCCGACTACAAAGCCGAATTGCAAACAGCAATGAACAGCGGCATCCCCTATGCCGCTGCCGGGCAGG
Source organism: Clostridia bacterium (assembly GCA_017397125.1). Lineage (GTDB taxonomy): Bacteria > Bacillota > Clostridia > Oscillospirales > Acutalibacteraceae > UBA5905. Next base: position 3,352 of record JAFQKB010000029.1, read on the forward strand.
CAGCGGCCGCCGCTGTGCTGGGGGAAGAAGCCGCCGCGCCTCTGGCCAGCCCCAACAACACCCTGGGGCTGGAATACATCCGCGCCGCAAAGCAGCAAGAAGCACACTTTAACTTTTTCACCCTGCAAAGGCGAGGCGCTTTACACACCGACAAGGCGCCTAAACAGGGCTTTGCCTCCGCCACCCTGCTGCGGGAGATGGCACGTAAAGGCAACATTGCCGAGGCGGCGCCCTATATGCCGGAGCACGCCCACGGCATCTTACAAGCGGCCGCCGAGGCCGGCGAGATCACCGCAGACGCCGCCAAGCTGGAGGCGGCGCTGCTGGCCCGGCTGCGCCGGATGACCCCAGAGGACTTCGCCGCCCTTCCCTGGCTGTCCGAGGGACTGGAGAACCGCCTATATAAGGCGTCCCGCACCGCCGCCACCTACGACGACCTGCTGGCGGCGGTCAAGACACGGCGCTATCCCATGGCCCGGCTGCGCCGGGTGCTGTGGGCGGCGCTACTGGGGCTGACCGCGGCGGACACCAACGGACTGCCCCCCTATATCCGGGTGCTGGGCATGAACGCCCGGGGTCGGGAGATCCTGGCCGCCGCTGTACCAACCCTGCCCCTGCTCACCCGCACGGCCCAGGTAAGCGCTCTGGATGCCCGGGCGCAGCGGCTCTTTTCCCTGGAGTGTGCCGCCACCGACCTGCACGCTCTGGCGATGCCCCGCCCTCTCCCCTGCGGCACCGATCACACCGAAAAGCTCATCGTAACAGACACAAAAAACGCCTGACCCGGGTGGGTCAGGCGTTTTGCATTGCTTGGTTCTGACGATCAGTCGGCAATGAAGGGCACCAGAGCAACCTGGCGGGCACGCTTGATAGCGGTGGTCAGGTCACGCTGATGACGGGCACAGGTGCCGGTCACACGACGGGGCAGGATCTTGGCGCGCTCAGACATGCAGCGGCGCAGACGAGCCACGTCCTTGTAATCGATGTACTCGATCTTGTCGACGCAGAACTGGCACACCTTGCGATGGCCCTTACGGCCGGGGCGCATGGGGCGCTCGGGTCTCTCGTTTCTTTCAGCCATGATAGAAAGGCCTCCTTTACTCAAATTTCAGCGGATCTCCAGATCTCAGAAGGGCAGGTCCTCATCGGTGAGGATCTCCTCAAAATCGCCGGCATTGGCGGTGGAGAAGGCGGGCTTTGCCTCGCTCATCACGGGGATCTGGGAATCGTAGCTGGGAGCTCCGCCGGCATTGCTGCCCTTGGACTCACAGAAGAATGCGTTGTCGACCACGACCTCGTAGACAGTGCGCTGACTGCCATCGTTAGCCGTGTATCTGCGGGACTGCAGGCTGCCCTGCAGCGCAATGCGCTGTCCCTTGCGGAAGTAGCGGGAGATGAATTCCGCCGTACTACGCCAGGCTACGCAGTTGATGAAATCGGTCTGCCGCTCCTGATCCTTGGAACGGTAGGCACGATCCACAGCCACGCTGAAGCTGGTGACGGATACGCCGGTCTGTGTGGTCTTCAGTTCCGGGTCACCGGTGAGACGACCCATCAAACAGATAGAATTCACAGATATACCTCCTTAGTTCTCTTCCTTGCGGATCACCATAGAGCGCAGCACGCCATCGGTAATACCGCTGACACGCTCCAGCTCAGCCGGGAACGCAGGACCGCTGACGAAGTTGTACAGGACATAGTAGCCCTCCGCCTCGTCATTGATCAGGTAGGCCAGCTTGCGCTTGCCCCACTCGTCGACCTCACCGATTTCGGCGTTCTGCTCGATGAGAGCAGCGAACTTCTCCTTCAGTGCGGTCACATTCTCCTCACCCTGAGCCAGGGAGAAGATAAAGACGGCCTCGTAGGATGCTTTGATTGTGGGCATTGATTGCACCTCCTTATGGTCTAATGGCCTCCCCTCTGGGGAGAGGCAAGGATTTGTCCACAATCGTGGACCGTAACATTATAGCAGGCATTTGTCCATCCGTCAAGAGGAAAAATGCAAAATCAGTCGATTTTTTCGCCGCACCAGTCCTCCAGCATCGCCCGACAGGACCGGGACATTTCCACGCTGAAATCGCTGTTCCATTTACGGGTGCAAAAGCGCTGGATCCACCCCTCAAAATATTCCGGGGGCATCCCTTCCCTATCCGCCAGCATGCGGGCTACTGCATCCGGCTCTGCCCGACGGTACCCATTCTCCTGCACCAGGTCAGCGGTGGTCAGGCGGGGCGGTTTAGGGCGGCGCTTCTGCTGCTCGGTGGGATGGCCAATGCACAGCATACACGCCGGCACCACGTATTGGGGCAGGTGGAGCATTTCCCTATGCGTCTCATAGTTTTCGGTGATGTCCCCGATATAGCAGGAGCCGAGCCCCAGGCTCTCGGCCGCCACCACGGCGTTCTGTGCCGCGATCAGCGCGTCCGCTGTGGCCAGCATAAAATCGCCGTAGGAGGGCGCACGCACCTCATCCACGTTAGCGCAGAACACGTCGTACCAACGGCGGTAGTCGGCGCAGAAGATCAGCACCAGCGGTGCCGTGGCAATGAAGGGCTGATTGTCGCAGGTGACGCTCAGCCGCTGTTTCAGCGCCGGGTCGGTGATATCCAGGATGGTGTATAGAGACATATTGCCGGCGGTGGGCGCCTGCAGGGCGGCGTCCAGGATAGCCTGCTTGTGAACCGGGTCCACAGGGCGATCCTCGTAGGCCCGCACCGATTTACGCTCATAGAGCGAGCGGATGATGTCGTTCATAAAATCACCTCAAAACAAAAGATGTGCTACCGGTATGATAGCACATCTTTCTTCTCTTTGCAACATCTGCTACAGTGTGTACTACTGGACTAACAGCGTTGACGAAACAACACATTTGTGTTACAATTTAGAAAGCACAATTTTGAGAGGAGAATGGGAATGAAAAGAACGTTTACGCTGCTTTTGGCAGCAGTTATGTGCCTGTCTTTGGTCGCTTGCGGCGGAGGCGGCGGCAGAGACGTCATCTCCGGCTTTGACGGCTCCCCTGCCCTGAATCTGAACACGGTTGGTAAGCATATTACCCGCGTGGAATTGACATTGGACAACTGGAGAGAATATATAAAAGAATACAGTTACACCGTGAAGGTCGTCGAAAAGGATGCTTTTGACGAAATTACAAAGTCGGAAACCATTACTGTATACCGCCTCGGATACGGAACGGATAAATATCATTGTCTCAGCGCAACTATTGAATTGAAGCATAAGCCGACCGGGGAGGTTGTTGTACTTGGTCATTCACTCGCTTCTAACATTGTTGAAGACATTAATGTTATTCAAAATGAACCAATTAATTTGGACGAATATGAATGCACCAGAATTAAAGGATATATCTATTTCATCGATTATCCCGAAGAAACACTTGAAAAGGTCATAAACGTATTCGACCGACAAAACTACCAACGCGCAAACGGCTATATCCTCGTTAGCAGCAAATCCTTTGAGGGTGACTGGGACGTAGACTGCGATGCCAAGGTTATCGAAAGCAACAGCGACGATTGGAAGAAATACTTTAAATAAAGAAAAAGAAGCGGGCGCAAGTCCGCTCTGTATACAAGAATAGAATTACAAAAAGATGTGCTACCGGTATGATAGCACATCTTTTACACTTTTACAAGATTGGAGCGGACACTTCTTTCCCCGAAGGGCTGTCCTTTTTCCCGGTTGCGCACAGAAAAAGCCCTATGTAGAAAAGTACTTGCGCCACCAACCGGACCCAGGCCAAAGCGCTGGTAAGCGTCATAAAGCGAAATTGGGTCTGCAAATAAACAAAGCCGCCGTAATAGACAACCTCAAGTATCCATACAGACGCCTGCAAGGCCGCCATAACCAAGGCGCTCCACCGGAACAGATAGCGGGTACGCCCCACCAGCAGCGAGCCCGCAAACAGCGCGGCAAGGGTCACAAGGATCAGGCAGGTGCACAGAAAGGTGGGCCACCTCTGTTCCGTCAACTGCAGGTACATAGGCAGAGAGTTTATCCACGTAAAAACATTCAGTGCCAGCAACAAGCCAAACCCCACCGGGAGCAGCCAACGATTGAGCATACGCCCTTTCAGTAGATACACAAACACAGTCGCCGGCACCAGCATCGGCAGCAGGTAAATGAGCAGGGAATTGATCGCGTAGCGCCAGTTCTGCATAATAGGAAACTCAAGAAAATCCAGGTCTACAATCAACATCACCAAATAAAATGCCGTGAAAGCAATGGCAATGCCGTTTTTCTTTTTGTCCATGAACATACGATCACTTCCCCTCACTAAAAAACAAAAGATATGCTACCACTAGGATAGCATATCTTTGTGCGTTTTGCAAGTATTACAGCGTCAGGCTGGGGGCGGAATACACCCGGGTCGCCAGCTCCTGGTCCAGCAGATACAGGCTCTTGGGGTCGTCGCCGAAGAGCTTATACTTGCTGACCATCTTATCGGCGTTCTCCTCCTCCTCCAGCTGCTCCTTGACAAACCAATCCAGGAACTGCATGGTGCGGAAGTCACGGACGTCGTAGGCCGCCTCGTAGATGGCGTGGATCAGGGCGCTGACGTAGCGCTCGTGCTTAGCCCCGGCCAGCAGAGGATCCAGCGCATTGGCAAAGACCTCGCCGGGCTTGTCGATGGCCTTAAGCTCCACCGGGATACCGTTGCTCTGCAAATACCGCAGGAACAGCAGGGCGTGGTCACGCTCCTCCTGGGCCTGGATGGTGTACCAGTTGGCAAAGCCGTCCAGATCCTGCTCGGTATAATAATTGGCGATATCCAAATACAGATAGGCACTGTAGAATTCCTTATTGATCTGATCGTTGAGCAGCTCGATCACTTTTTTATCCAGCATAGGTCTCTCCTCCTTAGATCGTAATCCTCAGCAAAGATTAGCCGAAATAGCGCTTCAGCAGGCCCTCGAACGCCTTGCCGTGGCGAGCCTCGTCGCGAGCCATCTCATGGACGGTGTCGTGGATGGCGTCTAGACCCAACTCCTTAGCGCGCTTAGCCAGCTCAAATTTGCCCTCGGTGGCGCCGTTCTCGGCGTCCACACGCATCTCCAGGTTCTTCTTGGTGCTGTCGGTCAGCACCTCGCCCAGCAGCTCGGCAAACTTGGCGGCGTGCTCCGCCTCCTCATAGGCGGCCTTTTCCCAGTACAGACCGATCTCGGGATAGCCCTCGCGGTGGGCCACACGGGCCATGGCCAGGTACATACCCACCTCGGAGCACTCGCCCGCAAAGTTGGAGCGCAGGCCCTCGATGATCTCCATATCCACGCCCTGGGCCACGCCCACGACGTGCTCAGCCGCCCAGGTCTTGGGGCCGGACTGCTCCTTGAACTTCTCCGCGGTGACGCCGCAGACGGGGCAAACGTGAGGAGCCTCCTCACCGGTGTGAACGTAACCGCAAACAGAGCAAACAAACTTTTTCATAATAAATTACCTCCAAAATATAATACATTTTAGTTGGTCGGTTCTGCCGACCGGCAGGCGGGGCAACGCCCGCTGAAATAGATCCCCTGCCCCTCGACCAGATAGCCGTCGGGCATCAGCCGCTGCACCAGGCTCTCATCCAGGGTGAAATCGGCGATACCGCCGCATCGTCTGCAATGAAAGTGCCCGTGCAGAGCAACGTCGGCATCGTAGTGCCGCTCCTCGGTGTCCATCGCCAGCTCCTTGACCAGGCCGGCCTTGACCAACGCGTGCAGTGAATTGTACACTGTGGTGCGGGAAAAGGTCGGGTGCTGCTGAACCAGCGCCTGATACACCGTCTCTGCCGAAGGGTGGGTGCGATGATCGTAGAGATACTCGTATACAGCGATGCGCTGCACCGTGGGCCGCAAGCCCCGCTCCCCTAACAGAGTAGCCATATCCTTTTGTGTCATTCGCGCCTCCTTTCTGCTAATCACTACTTGTTTGTAATGATTACAATGTGATAATACACCATCGAGCGCGATTTGTCAATAGTTTTTTGAAAAAAGTTTGTAATGATTACAAAAAAATTGCACCATCCATTCAGACGGTGCAATTTTCTATTATTCCTTTATAATAAAATGGCGAGCCAAGCCGTTTTCGGTGAGTACCACAGGCTCACCCATAATCAGCGGCTGAATATAGTTGAGAGCTTCCGGCAGCACGTCGTTGCCCGCTTCGTTGATCCACTGGCGGGGCACGTATTTGACCTTGTTGGCCACCTCACGCACCGATACGATGTCGTACAGCGGTGTATAGCCATCGCCGCGGCTGACAATGGCGCTGACCTGGCCGGTCTCCCCTACTGCAGCCGCCTGTACCGCCACTGCGCCCAGCTGCTCCGCCTCCTCCAGGTCGGTCTCGGAGGCGATGTGGGCGGCACAACGCTGGAGAATGTTCAGCTCCACCGAGCGCACCTTACAGCCGATGCGGTCACGGACCAGCTCCTCCAGGCATTTTCCGATGCCGGAGAGGTACTTGTGGCCGAACGTATCCACCTTGCCGGACTGAAAATCATCCAGTCCTTCCAGTTCCACGCCCTCTGACACCGCCACGATGACGGTGCGGCTCTTTTTCTGAGCCTCACGCAGGTCCTCCAGGAACTGCTCGGCGGAGAAATCCACCTCCGGCAGATACACCAGATGGGGTGCGTCGCAGCCAAACAGACGGGGCAGCGCCGCCGCCGCCGTCAGCCAGCCGGTATCCCGGCCCATGATCTCCACGATCAGCACGCTGTCCAGCTCGTACACGGTGCAGTCCCGGATCATCTCCCACATAGCGGTGGCCACAAACTTGGCGGCCGATCCATAGCCGGGGGTATGGTCCATCAGGCACAGGTCGTTATCAATGGTCTTGGGCACACCCATCACGCAGATGGGACTGCCCACCGAGGCAAAATAGGTGGAGAGCTTATCCACCGTATCCATGGAATCGTTGCCGCCGATGTAGAAAAAGGCACCGATGTCGTGCTTTTCCAGCGTGGCACGGATGGTCTCGTACACAGCCGGATCCTTCTCCACCGCCGGCAGCTTATACCGGCAGGAGCGCAGCGCCGCAGACGGAGTCTGGCGCAGCAACGTCTGCTGCTCGTCCGTATCCAGCTGCTCATTCAGGTTCACCAGGCGGTCGTTGAGGATGCCCTCAATACCGTTGAGCGAACCAAACACGATGTCCACCTGGGGCCACTGCCGAGCCGCCCGGTAGACACCCAGCAGAGATGCATTGATCACAGCGGTGGGACCGCCGGACTGGGCAACGACAACGTTCATATATATCCTCCTCTATTATGCGACAAATTGCAGCGTATGAATCAGCATCCACCAGGCAAGGCCGTAATAGGCCACCACCGCCACCAGGTCGTTGATGGTGGTGATCAGCGGGCCGGAGGCCACCGCCGGATCGATGCGCAGTTTTTTGAAAAGCATAGGCACCACGGTGCCGGTCAGGCCGGATATGGTCATGGCGATGGCCATAGACAGACCGATACAGCCGGAGGTGGCAAAGGCGAACAGCGGGTCGTTGCCCTTGACCAGCCAAACGTACAGACCGATCAGGCCGGCGGACGCCAGGCCCAGCACCGTGCCGTTGAGAAAGGCCACCCGCAGCTCCTTAAACACCAGGGCGGCGCTCTCGCGGCCGCTGATCTGCTCATCCATCAGCACACGGATGGTGACGGCCAGAGACTGGGTGCCCACGTTACCGGCCATAGACAGGGTCAGGGACTGGAAGCACACGATGAGGGTCAGGCTGCTGACCACATCCTCAAAGAGACTGACCACCGCCGACACACCCAGGCCCAGGAACAGCAACACGATCAGCCAGGGAATGCGCTTTTGCATACTGCGCAAGAGAGGCTCCTCCAGATCTTCCTCGGCGGTCAGACCGGCCAGACGGGCGTAGTCCTCGCTCATCTCCTCGTCCACGACCTCGATCAGCTCCTGGGCGGTGATGACGCCCAGCAGGCGGTTGTCCTCGCCCAGTACCGGGATGGAGTCCTCAGAATAGTCCTTCAACTGCTCTATGCAGGATTCCACCGTCCAGGTGGCGTATACAAAGGGATAGGAGGTGACGATCAGGTCCTCCAGCTGCGCCTCCTTACGGGCAACGATCAGATCCTTCAGATCGATGGCGCCGTAGAAGGTGCCGTCCTCCTGCAGGGCGTACAGAGTACCGATATTGTCGTTGTCCGCCGCCTGGCGCACCAGGGATTTCATCGCCTCTGGGATGGTGAGATCCCGACCGATGGCCACGTAGTTGGTGGTCATGCGACTACCGATCAGGTCGTCGTCGTAGGAATCGATCAGCTGGATGTCCTCGGCGGCGTCCGGATCCATCAGCTCCAGCAACTCCTGGCGCTTGTCCTCGTCCAGCTCCTCCAGTACCTCCACCGCATCGTCGGCGTCCATACCCTCGATAACGTCGGCCGCCAGCTCGGCATCCAACTCTTCGATATAGGTGCCCACGTCCTCCAGATAGGCGAACACGTCGCTCATCCGCTCCAGGCCGAGAATGCGGTACAACCGCCGCCGGTCCTGGGGCGGCAGCTGCTCCAGCAGGTCAGCCAGATCGTTGTCGTGATAGCCCTCCATCTCCTGGCGCAACTCAGCCATAGGCCGGCGACTGCGCAAAAGCAGGGTCAGCTCTTCGGTATAATCCGGGTAGGCGGCGCCCTCCGGATTCACCGGCAAGTATTTCTCTTCAGCCATACTAAAACCTCCCGTCTGCTATCCGCAGATAGCGATAACGTCAGGCGGTCTGTGCCGATACGGGACGACTATATCAAGAACACCCGGTGACACACACAGATCGCAATAATAGACCCACTACTTCGGGGAGGAACCGGATTGCTCTCCATTTGTATCACCTTCCTTTATTATATAATGAATTACACTACCCTTCATTATAGTTTCTTCTTTCTATTTTTGCAACCCCTGAACGAAAAATTACATAAATTCAAATTTTCAAAAACTTTTTCAAAAAAAGGGTTGACTTTTCGTAAGAGATTTGCTATTATAATGCCTGTTCCGAGCACCATATGGGGGTATAGCTCAGCTGGGAGAGCGCTTGAATGGCATTCAAGAGGTCAGCGGTTCGATCCCGCTTATCTCCACCAAGAAGACAGTCGATGGAAGACCATCGGCTGTTTTTCTTTATCCTATAAAAGTTGTGATATAAAAGAGTGAAGCCGTGCTGTATCTCAGCACGGCTTCACTCTTTTATGTATCCATCGGCTCCTTGTGAATGCCGAACAACCGGCGCAGGATGCCACCCAGGAATTTAGGGCTCTTAAAAACTACCACTCGCATTATGTAACCCCGCCTCTCTCATCGTCTGCCACAGGACAGGCCGCAGAAGATCAGCGCCGCACCCAGTAATACCACCACAAACTCCGAAGGAAACACCAGGCAGGCCAACAGCCCCACGCCAAAGGCCACAAAACAAAGCTCCGTGCTGTTCCTTCTCCGTCGTCGCATTACGCTCACTCTCCCCCACGCGCCATTCTGTGCTACTAACAGAATATGCATCGGGACGGAAAAGAGTGTCAATCCTTTGAAAAATACAGGAGCAGCGTGCCCTCCTTGAAAGAAACGCACACGTCCTCATCCAGGCACTCATTGCTGACGCACAGGGGATCAAACGGCGACAGGGTGAAATCCTCCACCTCGTACAGGACGCCGGAGACAAACAGCCCGGTCACGTCACCGCCAAAGGCAAAAAGCGAAAGCTTTTCGCCTACCTCGGCCGGAAAAATATAGCTACCGGGGGACAACGGGAAAATCTCGTTTTGCTCGTCTGCCAGCGTCACCGCGCAGCCACGGCGGGCGTAATCCGCCGCCACGGTCAGGGCCGCCTGCTGATGATCCAGCCGCCCGCCGGTGCAACCCAGCAGCAAAAACTCCCGATAGCCCGCCTCATAGCCGATCTTCAGCGCCTGGGCAGTATCGGTGACGTCTTTTTCGGTCGGCAAGGTGATAACCTTTACACCATCCGGAAGCACCGGTACGGTCATGGAGTCAAAATCAGCCACCAGCACCGACGGTGTAATCCCCATCAGCGCGGCCAGCTGCCAGCCGCCGTCGGCGGCGATCACATAATCCTCCGGCTGCAGCCGTCCGGCCAGCGACACCGGGTCCCGAAAAGGTCCGGCGGAAACGATCACACAACGGCTCATACCTTTTCCCACTCCTTTATATCCCTGACCGCCTCGTACATGGTGACGTAGCTCTCGTATCGGCTGGGCGAGATCTCCCCCGCCTCCACCGCACGGCGCACCGAGCAACCGGGCTCTTTATAGTGGGCACAGCCGGCAAAGCGGCAGGTGCCCTCGTACGGGGCGAACTCACGGAAGCAGTCGGCCAGATCCTCTTTATAGATCGGCTCCACCTGCTCCAGGTCCAAAGAGGAAAAGCCGGGGGTATCCACCAGATAGCCGCCCGCCAGATGATAGAGGGTAGCGGTGCGGGTGGTGTGGCGGCCACGGCCCAGCTTCTGACTGATCTCACCGGTGGACAGCTCCAGCGTAGAGTCCAGGGCATTGAGAATGCTGCTCTTCCCCACACCGGAATTGCCGGCGAACACGCTCACCTGCCCCGTCAGCCGCTGCCGCAGGGTGGTCAGAGTGGACGGATCGGTGGCGGACACCGTATAGCACTCCAGGCCGGTGGTGCGATAGATCGCCTCCAGCTCGGTAGGGTCACCCAGGTCGCTCTTATTGATGACGATAATGGGGGTGATATTCTTTTTTTCTGCCACGGCGATCATCTTATCCAGCACCAGGGTGTTGGTGCGGGGCTGGCACACAGAGGCCACCAGCACCAGCAGGTCCAGATTAGCCACCGGCGGACGCACCAGACAGTTGCGGCGCTGGGCCACCGACTCCAGCACACCGGTGTCCCCCTCCTCTACGGTGATGGTGACCCGGTCCCCGGCTACCGGGGTCAGACCCTGGCGGCGGAGGATACCCCGTCCACGGCAGGTATAGACCGTATCGGCGGCCTCTACGTAGTAGAAGCCGCCGATGGACTGCAAAATAATTCCTTGTATCTGTTGTGTCATAAGCCTATTATTCCTGACCGCCGGACACATCCGGGTCCGGGGTGGATGCATCATTCGAAACGTCGGTGGGATTGCTTACGTCGCTGGCATCACCGGTGGTATGGGTCGGGCCGGACACATCCACATCCTGCTGGGTAGAGGAGGTGGTGGAGGTGCTGCCGGTGGTGCTGCTGGTGGTAGTAGTGCTGCTGCTGGTGGTGGTGCTGTCCTTAAAGTCGAAATACTGGCTGGACTCGATGGCACCAGTTTCGCCATTGATCTGGAACACAGCATAGTCCTGATAGTCGTTCTTGCCCGCCTTAGAGATGGACACACGGACCACATAGCTGCTCTTTGCCTCGCTGACGGTAAAGCTCACGCTGCCCACGTCCACCGGCAGAATGCCCTGGTTGTGGTTGGTCAGCGCCGTATCCAGCTTGCCGGCCACAAAGAACTGCAGGTCCACCGCGCCGCTCACATCCGGCAGCAGCAGGTCCACGCCCACGTCCTGGAAGCCGGTGCTCACCGTCAGGATGATGTTCACATCCGGCAACTGCTGCACCGTATAGTCCGGGGACACGGCGATGACCACGTCCTTTTTGGCGTTATAGTTCACATACTCGATCTTGACCTTGTTGCGGTCAAAGCCGGCAGCCACCAGGCTGTCGATGGCGCTGCCCACCTCCAGGCCGTTCACGTTGGGCATATCGATGGGATCCGCCGCCGGCTCGCCGGAACTGATATACATGGTGATCTCGGTGCCGTACTGCACCTTGGAGCCGGGCTCCGGGGTCAGGCGGATAACGGTGCCCTTCTTGCAATCCAGGCTGCTCTCCTCTGCCTCTCTGACGGTAAAGCCGGCCTTTTCCAGGCGGCTGCGGACCAGGTTGGCATTTTCACCCGGGGTCATGGTGGGCACCGTCTCCTCACGGGCACCCATGCTGATGTACAGTATCAGCGTACCCTTGACCTTGATGCGTGTGTTGGGCGCCGGATCCTGGTTGTATACGTAGCCTTCGGGGTACTCGGCGTTGTAGCCGCTCTCCAGTTTTATCTCGTAATTACGGATGTTCTCGTGGATGGACACCTCGTCGGTATAACTCATACCCACAAAGTTATCCACCACCATCTCCTCTTTCTTGCCGCTCATCATACGGCTGAACAGGATGGCAAACACCACAGCGGCCACCACCACCACAGCGGCTACCACGCCCAGGATGGCCACCGCAGGCACCTTGCCCTTGCTGCCGGTGGTCTCCGTCTCCTCGTCGGCGGCAGTGTCAGTATTCTCACCGCGGACGCGGGTGATGGCGTCCACGTAGCGGGTGGGCGTATCGTCCACAAAATAGGTGTACTCAAACTTGATGGAGGGGTTGCGCTTGAACTCGTCGATGTCGCTGAGCATCTCCGCCGCAGACTGATACCGCTTGGTGGCGTCCTTCTGCATCGCCTTCATGGTGATCTGCTCCAGACCCTCGGGAATGTCTGCGTTGATCTCGTGGGGCATGGTGGGCTCGGACTGCATCTGCATAATGGCCACAGACACCGCGTTGTCCGCCTCAAAGGGCAGCTTGCCGGTGAGCATCTCGTACAGCATAATGCCCACAGAATACAGGTCCGCCTTTTCGTCGGTGATCTCGCCGCGGGCCTGCTCGGGGCTGATGTAATGGACCGAGCCGATGGCCTTGTCCCCCACGGCGGTGACCTTTAGCTCGCTGCGGGTCAGGCGGGCGATGCCGAAGTCGGTCACCTTGATGGTGCCGTCGGACAGCAACATAATGTTCTGGGGCTTGATATCCCGGTGCACGATGCCCTTATCGTGGGCGTGCTGCAGGGCACGCAGGATCTGGACGGTGAAATGCACCGCCTCCTTCCAGCGCAGGTCCTTGCGCTGGTCCAGGTACTCCTTGAGGGTGATGCCGTCGATGTACTCCATCACGATGTACTGCAGCCGCTCGCCAAAGCCCACGTCCAGCACCTTGACGATGTTGGGGTGGTTGAGGATGGCGATGGCCTTAGACTCGTTGCGGAAGCGACGCACGAACTCGTCGTTGGTCAGAAACTCATCCCGCAGGATCTTTACCGCCACGGTGCGATCGTCGATATTGTCATACGCCTTGTAGACGTAGGCCATACCGCCCACGCCGATCAGCTCGCGCATCTCATAACGTCCGTCCAGACGCTTACCTAAATATTTATCCATATCTTCAGTCCTCATCTTTCTGTAATCATAATCCGCGACCACGCGACTAGTCTATGTCCATCACAACGACGGTGATATTATCCGCACCGCCGCCATCCAGCGCCGCACGCACCAGTGCCGGCAGCGCCTGCTCAGCCGGCTGCTCCAACAGAGCACGGATACCGGCGGTATCCACCTCGTTGGTCAGGCCGTCGGTGCACAGCAGCAGGCGGTCACCCGCCTCCAGATCCAGCTCGTCGTACTCGCCGGACTCGTCGCAGCGCACGCCAAGCGCTCGGGTGATAAAATTCCTACGGGGATGGGACCGAGCCTCCTCTTCGGTTATCTGACCGGTCTCGATGAGCTCCTGCACCACAGAGTGGTCCCGGGTGATGGGGGTCAGCGCGCCGCCGCGGAAGAGATACAGCCGACTATCGCCCACGTGGGAGATGTAGGCGGTGCGTCCACAGGTGATGGCCGCCACCACCGTGGTGCCCATACCGGACAGCTCCTCCTGCTGCTGTGCCCGGTCGTACACGCCGCTGTTGGCGGTCGCCATGGCACTGGCCAGCAGATGCTCTGCAAAGCTGCTGCTGGCATCCTCGCGAAAGCCGTCACGGATGCGGGAGCCGATTACCTCCACTGCAATTTTACTGGCGATATTACCGCCGTTGGCACCACCCATGCCGTCACACACCACCGCATACTGGGCGGCTCTGCCCAGGGTGCCGTATTCCAGCGCATCCTGGTTGTTCTCACGCACCAAGCCGATGTGTGTCTGTCCAATCACATTCATGGTAATGCCTCCTTTCTGTCCACTCCGGGACCTGGTTGTTGCTCCTGCCGCCGCAGCTGGCCGCAGGAGGCGTTGATATCCGCACCCAGGGTGCGGCGTACCGTTACGTTGATGCCTTTTTTCTCTAATATATCCATAAAGGCACGGATGCGGGCCTTGGAGCTGCGCTGCTGGCTCTTTCCCTCCACCGCATTGACCGGGATGAGGTTGACGTGGCACAGCATACCGCGCAGGCGGTCCGCCAATTCCAGCGCGCAGGCGTCGGAATCGTTGACGCCGTCGATCATCGCATACTCAAAGGATATGCGACGGCCGGTGGCCTCTATATAATCGCGGCAGGCCCGGAGCAATTCGTCCATCGGCCAGCGCCGGTTGATCGGCATAGACCGGGAACGGATCTCATCATTGGGCGCGTGCAGCGAGATAGACAAGGTTAAGGGGATCTGCTCCTCCATCAGGCGGTAGATGCCGGGCACCACACCGCAGGTGGACAGAGATATGTGGCGCATGCCGATATGTACGCCGCCCTCCTCCCCCAGCAGACGGAGAAAGCGCACCACCTGGTCGTAGTTATCCAAGGGCTCGCCCATACCCATCAGCACGATGGAGGACACCCGCACACCGGCGTCCTGCTGGGCTGCCTCGATCTGGGCCACCATCTCGGCGGCGGACAGATTGCGGATAAAGCCGCCCATACCCGTGGCGCAGAAGGTGCAGCCCATCTTACAGCCCACCTGGGTGGACAGGCACTGGCTCCAGCCGTGCTTATACTGCATCAGGACCGACTCCACCGTCTCGCCGTCGTCCAGGCGGAACAGATACTTGACGGTGCCGTCGATGGCGGACACCAGCTTGCGCAGGATGGTGACACCGGGCACGGTGTACAGCGCCGCCAGTTCCTGACGCAGGTCCTTGGGCAGGTTGGTCATCTGCTCAAAGTCGGTCACACCCCGATCCAGCCATTGACGGATCTGGGTGGCCCGAAAGGCGGGATATCCTTTTTCTTTCAGTTGTGCCGCCAGCTCCTCCGGCGGCAGAGAGCGCAGGTCGATCGTAGCCAAACAGACACCTCTCGGTCATTGGGTATTCTTCACGAAGCCGGCGATGTAAAAGCCGTCGGAGCCGTGAATATGAGGAAACAACGTGATCTCGTGGGAGGGCGCCGCCCCCATAGCTGCAAAGCAGGGCTCGACAGGCAGCAGCCGGGGTGCAAACTCCGGGTGAGCGGCCAAAAACGCCGCCGCCACGGCGCCGTTCTCCTCCGGGCGCAGGGTGCAGGTGGAATACTGCAGCACACCGCCGGGGCGCACCAGACGCGCCGCCTGCTCCAGTATCTGCAGCTGCAGCGCCGGCAGGTCAGCAAAGTCCTCCGGCTGCTTATAGCGGATCTCCGGCTTGCGCCGGATCACCCCAAGGCCGGAGCAGGGCACGTCGCACATCACCCGATGGTAGGTGCCCTCCTCCTCTGCTGCCGGGGGCAGAGAGGCGTCCCGCTGGCGCACAGCGATGGAGGAAAAGCCGTAACGGCGCACCCGCTCGGTAAGAGCGCGGCACTTATGGTCGTGGAGGTCGCCGGCCACGATACAGCCGGTGTCCCCCATATACTGGGCCACCGTCATGGTCTTGCCGCCCGGCGCCGCGCACACGTCGGCGACACGCTCGCCCGCCTGCGGGTCCAGAGCCCGGCAGCACCACTGGGATGCCACATCCTGAAAATAATAGTGGGTATTTAGCTCCGCCGGCAAGGTATGTAGTGCCGAAGCCGGAGACACCAGCAACGCATCCGGCAGTCCGTCCACCACCGTGCAGGTGACACCCGCCTCCTCCAGCGTCTGCCGCAGGGCAGCGGTGGTGGTGACACAGGTATTCACCCGGATATAGGCCGGGGGGGCATCCTCCAGATGGGTCAGCAGGCCCTGCAGGGCTTGCTCGCCATAGGCATCCCGCCAGGCGCGGATCCACGCTCGGGGAACGGAATAGCGAATCTCCAAGCCCTTATCGGTGGCGGGCAGCTCCGACAGCAGGCCGGCGGCCTGGCGCTGCACCTGCCGCAGCACACCGTTGACAAAGCCAGAGAGGCGACCGCAGCCAAAGGTGCGGGTCTGCCCCACCGCCTCGTGGATGGCGGCAAAGGCCGGTGTCTTATCCATATACACCAGCTGATACGCACCCACCCGCAGGATCTCGCGGACGGCGGGGTGCATCTTTTTGACCGGTGTGGTAGAGGTTTTATTCAGCAAATAGTCCAGGGTCAGCCGCCGCTCGGTGACACCGTACAGCAGCCGGGATGCCAGCGCCCGGTCGGCGCCGGACAGATCGGAGCCCTCCAGCAGCTCATCCAGCAGGATGTTGGAATAGCCGCCCTGCTCCTGGACACGCAGCAGCGCCGTCACCGCGGCGCGGCGGGCATCCATCAGCGGCGGCGACTGCCTCTGCCGGATACCAGCAGAATCAGCCGCAACAGGCTCATCAGGGATACAAACAGCGCCGCCACATAGGTCAGAGCCGCCGCCGTCAGCACGCGGCGCACGCCTCTCATTTCCTCGTCGGAGAACTGACCGCTCTGCTCCAGAGCCACCACCGCCCGGCGGGAGGCATTGAACTCCACCGGCAGGGTCACCAGCTGGAACAGGGTCGCCACGCTGAACAGGGCGATGCCGGCATAGGCCAGCGCAGTCATACTGAAAATAATCCCCAGAATGATGAGTATCGGGGACAGACCGGAGGCAAAATTGGTCACCGGCACCATTTTGGTGCGCAGCTTGACCGGGCCGTAGCCCTCGGCATGCTGCAGGGCGTGGCCGGTCTCGTGGGCAGCCACACCCACCGCCGCCACCGTGGCGCGGTCATACACGTCCTGGGACAGGCGGATGGTGTTGCTGCGCGGGTCGTAGTGGTCACTCAGGGACCCGGCCACCGCCTCCACCCCGGTGCGGATGCCGTTGGCCTGCTGGATATACTGGCTGGCCCGGGCACCGGTCATACCGGAGCGCACCGACTGGCGGCTGTATTTAGCAAAAGTGGATTTTACCCGTATCTGTGCCCACAGGGACACCAGCACCGCCGGCAAAACCAAAATGAGATACCAATAGTCAAAATAGAAAAAAGGCATCGAGTCAGCGTCCTTTCAAAATCACTCCAGCACCGTGCCGGGATCGATGGGATGTCCCCGCAGATAGTCGGCCGCCGCCATCCGACGGGAGCCCTCTGCCTGGATCTCCTCTAAAATCAAGGTGTTGCCGTCGCCGCAGGCCACCGTCAGCGGCGCCACCGCCACCACCGTGCCGGGTGCGGCCGTGGTGGCATCCCCCACCCGGGTGGAATACACCTTCATACACTTGCCGTCCACGCGGCAGGTAGCTACCGGCCAGGGGTTCATACCCCGCACCTGATTGTGGAGGGTGCGGGCCGGCTTTTGCCAGTCCAGGGGGCACATACACTTATCCAGCATGGAGGCGTAGCAGGCGCAATCGTCGGTCTGGGGCGTGGGCTTCAAGGTGCCGGCCGCCAGCTCTGCCAGGGTGCGGCTGAGCAGCTCGGCGCCGTCCGCCGCCAGCAGGTCAAACAACTCGCCACCGGTGACGGTATCGCCCAGAGGACGGCGGGACATAAGCAGAATATCGCCGGTATCCACGCCTTCGTCCAGCTGCATGGTGGTGACACCGGACTCGGCGTCGCCGTTGAGCACCGCCCACTGCACCGGCGCCGCACCCCGGTATCGGGGCAACAGCGAGCCGTGGACGTTGATGCAGCCGCCCGGGGTCAGGTCCAGAATGGACCGGGGCAGGATCTTGCCATAGGCCACCACGATGATGGCATCGGCATTTTCTTGGGCCAGGCGGTTATAGGCCTCCTCGGTGCGCATAGAAGCCGGCTGGTACACCGGCAGACCATGTGTAAGGGCGCACACCTTTACAGCCGGCGGAGTGAGTATTTGCTTGCGGCCCACCGGCTTATCCGGCTGGGTCACCACCAGCGAGACGGTGTGACCGTCCGCCAGCAGACGCTCCAGGCTGGGCACGGCGAAATCCGGTGTACCCATAAAGATCAGCCTCATTTTCCGTGCCCTCCTTTCGCTAAAATCAGGCTTATGCCAGCTCGTCGGGGGCCAGCATCCGGTCCACCTTGGACTTGAACAGGATGCCGTCCAGGTGATCGCTCTCGTGGTCGGCGCACTGGGCCGCCAGTCCCTCGAGAGTGACGATAAAATACTTACCGTCCCGGTTCTGGGCCTGCAGCTTGACCACCGCGGGGCGGTGGATCATACCGTACTCGCCGGGGCTGGACAGACAGCCCTCTACACACTCCTGCTCGCCGCGACGCTCCAGGATGGTGGGGTTGATGCACTCCTTGAGGCCGTTGCCGGTGTCCATAATGAACAATCGGCGCTGTACACCCACCTGGGGCGCGGCCAAGCCCACGCCGCCGGACTTTTTCAGCGTATCCGCCATATCGTCCAACAGCAACCACAGCCTCTGGTCGAATTTTTCCACCGGCTTGCACACTTTATGCAAAATCGGCTCTTCATCGGTTAAAATGGTTCGAATTGCCATATTCGAAGCCCCTTTCTAAACGGCATCACAGCATGGATGCCGGGTTGATGTCTACGTAAACGGTGACGCCCCGGGCCGCCGGGTCGGCGTGGAGGGTGTGCATCAGCTTGCGCACCATATCCCGCATGGCCTTGGTATTCCGGGCCTTCACCAGCATCTTATACCGGTATTTACCGGCCACCCGCACCACCGCCGCCGGGGTCGGGTCCAGGGCGATCAGCGGCAGATCCGCGTGCTCACCCGTCGCCTGTGCCCGCAGCAGCTCCAGCATACGGCGGGACGCCTGACGCACCCGCTGCTCCTGCAGGCCGGTAAAGCCGAACATAAACAGGTCCGCATAGGGCGGATAGTGCATCATACGGCGGGCGTTGATCTCCAGGCCGAAAAAGCCGGAATAGTCCTGCCCGGCTGCCAGCTCGATCACCGGATTGTCGGGGGTGTAGGTCTGCACCACCGCCAGGCCCTGCTCTGTGCGTCGGCCGGCGCGGCCGATGACCTGGGTCAGCAGGGCAAAGGTGCTCTCGTAGCTGCGAAAATCGTCGCTGTACAGCGACTGGTCCGCCGACAGCACACCCACCAGACCCACCTTGGGAAAATCCAGGCCCTTGGCCACCATCTGGGTGCCGATCATAATGCGGTATTGTCCATCCGCAAAGGCCTTGAACTTTTCCTCATAGGAGGTGCGGGACAGGGTGGTATCGGTGTCCATGCGCAGCACCGGCACGTCGGGGAACATCTCGGCCAGCTCCTCCTCCACCAGCTGGGTACCCAGGCCGGCGTAGCGAAGCTTATCCGAGCCGCAGGTGGGGCACTTGGCCGGCGCCTTTTGGCTATGGCCGCAATAGTGGCACATCAGCCGGTCGTTGGCCCGGTGGTATGTAAGAGAAATGCTGCAGGAGGGGCAGGATATCACCTGGCCGCAGGAGCGGCAGGACACGTGGGTGTGAAAGCCGCGGCGGTTGAGCAGCAGAATGACCTGGCGGTCATTCTCCAGGCAGGTCCGCATACGCTCCAGCAGCGTCGGACCCAGCACCGACTCGCCGATTGCCTCCTGCCGCAGGTCCACCACCTCCACCCGGGGCAACTGCACGTCGCCGTAGCGTCTGGTCAGCTCCACCAGGGTGTACCGCCCGGTCCGGGCGGCGTGATAGCTCTCCACCGACGGGGTCGCCGAGGTGAGCAGCAGCAGTGCCCCGTGATGGGCACAGCGGAACCGGGCTATATCCCGGGCATGATAACGGGGATTGGACTCGGACTTATAGGTATGCTCCTGCTCCTCGTCCATCACAATGAGACCCAGATCCTCGCAGGGGGCAAACACCGCCGAGCGGGTGCCCACCACGATGCGGGCCTCTCCCCTCTTGATGCGCTTCCACTCGTCCATACGCTCGCCGATGGCCAGGCTGCTGTGCAGCACCGCCACCCGACGGCCGTATTTCTGTAAAAACAGCGCCATCGTCTGGGGGGTAAGGGAAATCTCCGGCACCAGTACGATGACCTGACGGCCATCCTCCAGCACCTTATCGATCAAATTCATATACACGGCGGTCTTACCGCTGCCGGTGACGCCGTACAGCAGAGCCGCCGCCGGCCGACCGGCGCAATACAGCCCGTGCAGGCGATCAAAGGCCTGCTGCTGCTCCTCATTGAGGGTGTGGGGTGCAACCGCCGGCTCCGGGTCGGACACGTCGTAGGGGGTGCGCAGCACCTCGGCGTCGTATAGCTGCACCAGCTCCTTGCGGGCCAGGGCGGTGATCACCGCCGGCGTCACACCGGCAAAATAGCACACCTCCCGGACCGAGGCGGCGCCCACGTCCTCCAACAGCGAGAGAACAGACTGCTGTTTGTCGGTCAGATTGGGGTCCGGGGCATTCGGGTCCCGGGGCAGCAGACGGACGGTGCGCACCGTGGCGTCCCCCACCTGGCGAAAGCCATCCTCTGAGCGCACCAACACGCCCAGCTCCAGCAAATGCCGCAGAGCCGGAGCCTCCTCCTCCATGCCGAGGCGGCGGAGAACGGACTCCTGGTCCGCACCGCCGGGGCACTTGGACACAAAGGCGAGCAGCTGCCGCTCATTGGGGGTGAGGGTATCCAGCACCTGAGACGGCACGTCCGCCGCCGGACGCAGCACCGGCTTGATCTGCAGATAGAGGCCAGTGGGCAGCATAGCCCGCACCGCGTCAAACAGCGTGCAGAAGGTACGCTCCTGCATAAACTGGGCCAACGCCACCATCTCCGGGCTGAGCAGCGGCTTTTCGTCCATCACAGAGGACACCGCCTTCAGCCCGGCGGTCTCCGCCTGCTCCACGCACTCCATCACCAGACCCTGCCGGGTACGGTTGCCGCCGCCAAAGGGCACCAGCACCCGCACCCCGACCTGAGGCACACCGCAGGCGGCGGGCCACAGATAGGAATACAGCTTGTCAAAGGAAAAGGTTGCCTGCTCCACAGCAATGCGAACCACCGTCGTCCCAGACATCCTTCTCCCTCCTTATCGCTGTCGGCTGCTGTTTAGTCCTCGTCGTGGGAAACGAACAGGGTGCAATCCCCCGCCTTGAAATCCTTGATGGCCAGGCTCACAGTCTTGTCCACCAGGATCTCCTTGTTGGCTTCGGCCTCTTCGGCGATCTGGCGGGCACGCTTGGCCACGCCCACCACCACCGCATAGCGGCTGTTCTTGCCCTGCAGCTCTTCGATATCATTGGGTGCTAACATCTTTCAGTACCTCCAAAATAGTATTTTCCATACGGGAATAGCGCATACTTTCTGCATCGACGATGGTGTTGATGCGGGCGGTTGCCAGCTCCACCTCGTCGTTAAGCACAACATATTGGTAGCGGAAAGCCCGGCTCAGCTCGTACTGGGCGGTCTTCATCCGCTTGCGGATGACCTCCTCGGTCTCGGTGCCGCGGCCCCGCAGGCGGCGCTCCAGCTCCTCCACCGAGGGACTGGTGATGAATATGGACACCAGATCCGACCGGTGATCCATCACCTTCTCCGCGCCCTGGACCTCGATCTCCAGGATGACGGTCTTACCCTCAGCCAACCATTGATTGATCGGCGCAGAGGGGGTGCCGTAATAGTTGCCGTTGTATTCGGCGTATTCCAAAAAGCCGTCCTGGCGGATGGTCTCCTCAAAGAGCTCGCGGGTGACAAAATGGTAGTGGACGCCGTCCACCTCGCCGGGACGGGGTGCCCGGGTGGTCATAGAGACCGACAGCACCATATCGTCCCGCTGGGACAAAAGAGACTTGACGATCGTACCCTTTCCCGAGCCGGAGGGGCCGGACAGGGCGATGAGAAATCCTCGCTTACTCTTGCTCATCCGCTTCCTCCTCCTGGTCGTCCATCATACGGTTGGCCACCGTCTCCGGCTGGACCGAGGACAGGATCACGTGGTCGCTGTCCATCACCAGCACCGCGCGGGTGCGGCGGCCGTAGGTGGCGTCGATGAGGGCACCCCGGTCCTTGGCGTCCTGTATGATCCGCTTGATGGGGGCCGACTCGGGGCTGACGATGGCCACCAGCCGCCCGGCAGACACCATATTACCAAAGCCTATGTTGATCAGCTTCATTTTCATTCCTCCTGTCAACCGTCACTCGATATTCTGAATCTGCTCGCGGATCTTTTCGATCTCCGCCTTGATGTCCACCACGATGCGGGTCAGCTCCAGGTCGCTGCACTTGGAGCCGATGGTGTTGGTCTCCCGGTTGATCTCCTGCACCAGGAAATCCAGCTTGCGGCCAACGGCCTCGCCGCTGTCCAGCAGCTGCTCCAGCTGATCCAGGTGGCTGCGCAGACGCACCGTCTCCTCGGCCACCGCCACCTTATCGGCGTATACCGCCGCCTCGTTGAGCAGCCGGGCCTCGTCCACCGGCACGCCGGCCAGCAGCTCCCGCATCCGGTTCTCCACCTTTTCCATATGCTCGCGGACGGTCTCGGGGGAGCGCTGCTCCACCACCGCCACCGCCTGGCGGATGGTATCGGCACGGGACAGCACGTCCTGCCGCATCCGGGCACCCTCCACCTCGCGCATAGCCACAAAGCGGGTCAGTGCCTCGTCGGTCACCTGCTGCACCGCCGCCCACACCGCATCCTCGTCCAGCTGTGCCTGGCGGACGGTGAGGATATCGGGATAGCGGGACAGCACCGTGGCGGATACATCCTCCCGCAGGTCGTACCGCTGGGCCAGCTCCCGCAGGGCGGTGAGATAGCTCTCGGCCAGGCCGTGGTCCACCACCACCTCGCTGCCGGCGGTCTCCAGGGTGTGGATCTGCACATAGACGTCCACCTTACCCCGACTGATGCGCTGCTGCAGATAGGTCTTGAGCTTGTCATCCAAAAAGCCGTAGCCCCGGGGCAGACGGGAGGAATATTCGTAAAAGCGGTGATTGACAGATTTGATCTCCACGACGACGGACAGGCCGTCCACCGTATCCTGGCTGCGACCGTAGCCGGTCATACTGCGTATCATGGCTTCACCCTCCTGTTTCATCACTGAAAATGAACACTTACCTATTTTAAGTCATCGTACATTATACCAGTATCATCTGACAAAGTCAAGGAAAACGGAGCAAAAACATATATAGTAATAAATAAAAGAGAAGCCCTCGGTGCAGGAAGGCTTCTCTCAGTATAAACTATGTTATTTGCGGCGGCGCAGCCGGTTTTGCAGCTCCAGCACCCGGCGGCGACGGACCTCAGCCGCGTCCTCATCCGCCACAAAGGTATCCCCCATCCGGCGGAACATCATCCCCTCCCGGCTGTTCTCCGGGAGCGCAGTCAGCGGCACCGGGTAACTGATACCCTCCTCGTCCACCAGCACCGCCAGGTCTCCCTCCCGGCGGTCAAAGCTCAGCAGCGCTTGTTCATTCATAGGTGGTCCCTCCCTTTTGGGTGGATAGGGTCAGCTCTTTGCCGTCGGTGGTGAATACGATGTGACCGTACACATCCGCCCGATAGAAGGGAATGTCCATATCCAGCAACAGATCAATGGGCTCCTGGTGCGGGTGGCCGTAACTATTGCCCTCGCCGCAGGTGATGACCGCATAGGCAGGATCCACCCGGCGGATAAAGGCGTCGGAATTGGAGGTGTTGCTGCCGTGGTGGCCCAGCTTGAGCACGTCCGCCGTCAGAGTATAGCCGCTGGACAGCATCTGCTTTTCCACCTTGGTGCCCGCATCGCCGGTGAACACAAAGGCCCGGTCCCCAAAGGTCAGGCGGGTAACCACCGAGATATCGTTGGCGTCCTTGCTCTCCTCAAAGGGTGCCAGGATCTGCAGCCGGGCGGTGCCCAGCTCGTAGACGGTGCCAGGCACCGCCTCCTCTACCACGATCTCCTTGCGGTCCAGCACCTCCAGCATATCCAGATAGGTGGCGGTGGTGGGGGTCTCGGACTCCGGCATAAAGGACATAAGGAACTTGCCCACAGGCAGCGCGTCGATCACATCCGCCATAGCGCCGATGTGGTCGGCGTGGGGATGGGTGGCCACCACCAGATCCAGAGCGGTGATGCCGTGGCTGTTGAGATAATCCAGGATCTCGTCGCCGTCCCCCCGCTCGCCCGCGTCGATGAGCAGGTTTTTGTCCTCCTGCCGCACCAGAATGCAGTCCGCATTACCTACGTCGATAAAATGGACCTCCATCTCCCCTTCGGCGGTCACCGGAGAGGGTGCCAGACCCAGAGCGGCGTAGATATCGCTCCAGCCGTTGAACGGTATGCCCGGGATGCGGCCAATCAGCTCCACCAACAGGAATATGGCCAGAGCCGCCAGGGTAAGAATCAGCCGGATTTTTTTCTGTTTTGCTGTGTAGGTACCACGGTAGCTTGCCATACAGCCTCTTTTCTGACGGATCACTCCGTCTCGTTGTTCATATTCATCTCGATCCACTGCTGCCGGGTGATCAGCACCTTGCGGGGCTTGCTGCCCTCGCTGGGGCCGATAATGCCCCTCTGCTCCAGCTGGTCGATGATGCGACCCGCCCGGGCGTAGCCGAAGCGCAGCTTGCGCTGCAGCATGGAGGTGGAGATGCTGCCCTCGTTGACGGCGATCTCGATGGCCTGGGGCAACGCCTCGTCGGTATCGTCCCCATCCTCGGCATCGTCGCGGCCGGCCGACTTGCCGGCGGCGGCCGCCTGCTTTTCGATCTGCTCGATGACCTCCTGGTCGTACTCCTGAGCTTTTTCGTTATTTTTCAGGTATTCCACCACCCGCTCCACCTCCTGGTTGGATACGTAGCAGCCCTGAATACGCTGGGGTTTGGATTGACCCAGGGGCATAAACAGCATATCGCCGTTGCCCAACAGCTTTTCGGCGCCGATGCCGTCCAGAATGGTGCGGCTGTCCACGCCGCTGGCCACGGTCAGCGCCAGACGGCTGGGGATATTGCCCTTGATGAGGCCGGTGATGACGTCCACGGAGGGACGCTGGGTAGCGATGACCATATGCATACCGGCGGCACGGGCCATCTGGGCCAGGCGGCAGATGGAATCCTCCACCTCGTTGCCGGCGGCCATCATCAGGTCCGCCAGCTCGTCGATGACGATGAGGATCAGCGGCAGAGGCGGGAGTTTGCCC
Organism: Clostridia bacterium; assembly: GCA_017397125.1. GTDB lineage: Bacteria > Bacillota > Clostridia > Oscillospirales > Acutalibacteraceae > UBA5905. Next base: position 28,478 of record JAFQKB010000029.1, read on the forward strand.
TCTTTACGGGCCAGCTCGTTGTAATCGCCGATGTCGCGGGCCTTGGACTCGGCAAACATCTGGTAACGCTTGAGCATCTCGTTGACCGCCCAGCCCAGGGCCGCCGCCGCCTTGCGCGGGTCGGTAACCACCGGAATGAGCAGGTGCGGTACACCGTTGTACACGCCGAATTCCACCTTTTTGGGGTCGATGAGGATCATCTTCACCTCGTCCGGGCGGGCGCGGAACAGCACCGACTGGATCATGGAGTTGGTGCACACCGACTTACCGGAGCCGGTGGTACCGGCAATCAGCAGATGGGGCATCTTAGCCAGGTCGGTGAGCACCGCACGGCCCTCGATATCCTGACCCAGAGCCACCGTCAGGCGGCCCTTGGCCTCTCTGTATGCGGCCGTATCCAGCAGAGAGCGTAGCCGCACGGTACGGCGGGCCTTATTGGGCACCTCGATGCCCACCGCCGCCTTGTTGGGGATGGGGGCCTCGATGCGCACACCGGTGGAGGCCAGACGCAGAGCAATATCGTCCGCCAGACCGGTGATGCGGCTGATCTTTACGCCGGCGCTGGGCACCAGCTCATACCGGGTGACCGAGGGACCGCAGGTGATATCCCCCAGCTCGGTGCTGATGCCGTAATCCCGCAGAGTGCTCACCAGCAGACGGCCGGTGGCCATACGGTCGCCATCCTGTATGCGGGAGTCCTCTCCCGCTGCACCCCGATCCAGCAGAGACAGAGGCGGATAGCGATAGATGCTCTCCTCCGGGACACTCTCGTTGTCGGCCTGCAGATCGGCCTCCAGCTCCTTCTGTGCCTCCTCGGCGGACATCATGGGGGTTTCTTCTTCTTTTTTCTTCTCCGGCTCGCCGTTCATGGCGGCGATTTTTTCCTTGAGCTCTTCCAGCTTTTCATTGGATAGGGCCGGTTGCTCCACCGGCTCCACCTCCGGGAACGCCGGCTCCTGGGGCGCGGGAGCAGTCTTTTCCTTACGGGTGCGGCGCTTGGGTGCGTAGCCCTCGCCCATGTCGATGTCGATGTTGGCGGTGCGCTCACGCTCCGTCTGCAGGCGCTCGGCGGTGTGAGAGATGGCGGCCTCAATGGTCTCCTTGGTCTTTTCCACCGGCTTGCGCACGGCACGCATCACCGCCAGGATGGTGGTGCCGGTCACCAGCATCAGGAACACCACCGTCAGCAGGATCAGTATGATCTTGGCTCCGGTATCGCCGAACATCCGCTCAAAGGGCCAGCCCAGCAGAACACCCACCACACCGCCGCCGCGGTAGGCGGTGCCATCCGTATAACAGGTACCGATGGCCTTCCAGAAGCTGATCTCGGCTGAATTGACCGTAAACGCATACACAACGCTGTTGAGCAAAACGGTAAAGACGCCGCTCTGCCACACCCGCACCGTCACGCTGCCCACGTCCTTTTCCAGGGCCAGCATGATGGACACAAAGGTCAGCAGCACCGGCAGCAGATAGGCGCTGAAGCTGAACAGACCCAGCAGCGCGTTGTGGATCCAGGTCCACACATTCTCGCCCGGAATGATGGCAAAGCACAGCGCCAGCACCGCGACCGCCAGCAGGATGACCGCATGTACCTGTCTGCGGGCGCCGGCCTGGGTCGCCGTCTGGCGGCCGCTCTTTTTGCGTGTCGTCTTTTTTTTCGTAGCCATTATGTATATCCTCCGTCAATCAATATCGTGATATGTAACGCCCGTCACGGGCTGTCCTTGGCTTTATCGATCATCTGGTACAGGGTCTCGATAGCCTCGTGCAGAGAGCCCAGCCGGTCGATGAGCCCCTCCTGCACCGCCTCCTCCCCATCCAGCACGCTGCCCACGTCGGTGGCCAGCTCGCCGGTGTTCATACACAGGGTAGCAAAGCGGTCCGGGTCCATCCCAGAATGGGAGCACACAAAATCGATGATGCGCTCCTGCATCCGCTGAAAGTGGGTAAAGGCCTGGGGCACACCCAGCACCAGCCCATTGATGCGCACCGGGTGGATGGTCATGGTGGCGGACGGCACGATAAAGGATACGTCCGCCGCCACCGCCAGCGGCACGCCGATGGAATGGCCGCCGCCCAGCACCAGAGACACCGTGGGCTTTTTCATCCCGGCGATCAGCTCAGCCAGGGCCAGGCCCGCCTCGATGTCACCGCCCACCGTATTGAGCAGGATCAAAAGCCCCTCGATCTCGGTGCTTTCATCCACCGCCACCAGCTGCGGGATCATATGCTCGTACTTGGTGGACTTGGTCTCCGGGGGCAGCACATAGTGGCCCTCGATCTGACCCACGATGGTCATACAGTGGATGCGATGGCGGCCGTTGTCGGTGGTCACCGACCCGGTATCCTCCATGGTCTGCATCTGCTGACCGATCTCGGTATTATCCCCGGTTTGCTTATCTTTTTGCTCTTCACTCATTCTTCATCACCCCGGATTAGTATGCGGTGGGCGGAAGAAAATATGCGAACGAGTCTATTTAACATATTATACTCTAAGTCGCTGCTTTTTTCAAGCACAAAACGCAGAAAAATAGTGCGCGGACGCCATCGTAGCATCCGCGCAAAAAACAGTCTTATTTCGCCTTGTCCCGAATATACTTGTCCATAGCCGCGGCGGCAGTCTTTCCGGCGCCCATGGCCAGTATCACCGTAGCTGCGCCGGTGACCGCGTCACCGCCGGCGAACACCCCGGGACGGCTGGTGGCACCGGTTTTATCCGCTACGATGCCGCCCCACCGATGGGTCTCCAGATCGGCGGTGGTGGCCTTGATCAGCGGGTTGGGGCTGGTGCCGATGGCCATAATGACGCAGTCCGCCTCCATCACAAAATCGCTGCCCGGCTTGACGGTGGGACGGCGACGGCCGGAGGCATCCGGCTCGCCCAATTCCATCTCCACGCACCGCACCCCGCCGACATTGCCGGCATCATCCGGTATTATCTCCACCGGATTGGACAGAAAGCGGAAAAGGATCCCCTCTTCTTTGGCGTGCTCCACCTCTTCGGCCCGAGCGGGCAGCTCCTCGGCAGAACGGCGGTACACCACCGTCACCTCCTCCGCCCCCAGACGCATGGCGCAGCGGGCCGCATCCATCGCCACGTTGCCGCCACCTACCACCACCACGCGGCGGCCGGGGCGGATGGGGGTGGCACTGCCCGGCTGGTACGCCTTCATCAGATTCACACGGGTCAGAAACTCGTTGGCGGAATACACGCCGTTGCGGTTCTCACCGGGGATGCCCATAAACCGGGGCAGACCGGCGCCGGTGCCGATAAACACCGCCTCAAAGCCGCCCCCGGTCATCAGCTCATCCACCGACAGCACCTTACCGATGACCATATTCGTCTCAATATGCACGCCCAGCTGACGCAGGGTGTCGATCTCCTGCTGCACAATGGCCTTGGGCAGGCGGAACTCCGGAATGCCATATACCAGCACGCCGCCCGCCAGGTGCAGCGCCTCAAACAGGGTCACGTCGTAGCCCAGCTTGACCAGATCGCCGGCGCAGGCCAGGCCCGCAGGACCGGACCCCACCACCGCCACGCGATGGCCGTTGGCGGCCGGCCTTGTCACCGCCGCATCGGTCTGAGCCGCGTGCCAGTCCGCCACAAAGCGCTCCAGGCGGCCAATGGCCACCGGCTCGCCCTTGTTGCCACGGACGCAGCGGCTCTCGCACTGGGTCTCTTGGGGGCACACACGGCCGCACACCGCCGGTAGAGAACTGGAGCGGGAGATGACCTCGTAGGCCGCGGCAAAATCGCCCCGGGCCACGCACTGAATAAAGGCAGGAATGTCCACGCACACCGGGCAGCCGCCCACACAGGGCTTATGCTTACATTGCAGGCAGCGCTGGGCCTCGTCCACCGCCTGCTGAGTGGTGTATCCCAGAGCCACCTCACCAAAATCCCGGCGGCGCTCCATCGGGTCGCGGGTGGGCATCGGATTACGGTTCGGAGACAGATTCGCCATATCACTGCACCTCCTTTTTGAAGAGGTTGCAGGCCGCCTCATAGGCGTGGCGCTCCTCATCCCGGTACATACCGCTGCGCTGCATCGCCTCGTCAAAATCCACCTGGTGTCCGTCAAACTCCGGTCCGTCCACACAGGCGAATTTCATCTCGCCGCCCACCGTCAGGCGGCAGCCGCCGCACATACCGGTGCCGTCGATCATCACGGGGTTCATACTGACCACCGTCCGGATGCCGTATTCCTCCGTAAGCTTGCACACGTATTTCATCATCGGCAGAGGGCCGATGGCGATCACCTCGTCGTACCGCTCGCCACTGTCGATCAGCCGGCGCAGGGCATCGGTAACCAGCCCCTTTTCGCCAAAAGAGCCGTCGTCGGTCAGGGTGACCAGCCGATGGCTGACCGCCGCAAACTCCTGCTGCAGGATCACCATATCCCGGTTACGAAAGCCGGTGATGCAGCACACCTCGGCGCCCTGCTCATACAGTTTTTTCGCCACGGGATAGGCGATGGCGCAGCCCACGCCGCCGCCCACCACAGCCACCTTGCGCAGGCCCTCGGTCCGGGTTGCCCGCCCCAGGGGACCTACAAAATCGGCCAGGCTATCCCCCACCTCCAGGCGGCTGAGCGCCAGGGTGGTGGCCCCCACCGTCTGGAAGATCACGGTGACGGTGCCCTTCTCCCGGTCATAGTCCGCCACGGTCAGGGGTATGCGCTCGCCCGCGGCGTCCACACGCAGAATAACAAACTGGCCCGGCCGGGCCTTGGCCGCCACCAGCGGGGCGGCGATGACCATCCGAATCACCGATGTATTCAATGTTTCTTTTTTGAGAATCGAATACAAAAGAACACGCCTCTTTCTACACTAAAAAATCCACTCAACCCTGGTCGTCCAGGGGCAGCTCGTAGGCGGGCAGATACAGCTCTAAAAACTCATCCGCCGCCGGCAGATGCATATCCCGGATAGCCTGCTCGGTGGCACGGCGGGCGCTGGCAAACTCCCGGTTGCCCTGACCCACCTCTTCGATGCACTTGATGAGAGCGGAGATCTTATCCGCCGCCTTGACGATGCGGTGCTCCTCCGAATCCTCCTCCGACAGCAGCAGAGGACTGTACTCCTCCCGCAGATCCTGCGGCAGCATATCCAGCAGCTTATCGCAGGCAGAGATCTCCACTTGGCGATAGGCCTCGCGGATGGCGGGATTGTAGTATTTTACCGGGGTGGGCATATCGCCGGTAAGGATCTCCGGCACGTCGTGGTACACCGCCAGCATCACACAGCGATTGGGGTCCACCTGACCGCCGTAATGGCGGTTGGTCAGCAGAGCCAGCGCATGGGCCACCACAGCCACCTCGTGGGAGTGCTCGCAGATATTCTCCGACCGGGTATTGCGCATCAGCGCCCACCGGCGAATATTTTTCATACGGGAAAGCATAGCAAAGAATGAATATGCCATACAAGAGCCTCCTTTTCCCGATAAACATCTATACGCACACGACAGTATAGCAGTTTTCAAACGAAATTACAACCATAAAAACAAAAGGCTTTTGCGAAAATTCTTGGAATTTGCGGGAATCCGTTGCATTTTCCCGGTTTACCCGTTATAATGTAGAGTGAATTATTGTGTATCGAGGTCTTTTCACTATGATGGTTGCCTTTTATACTCTTGGCTGCAAGGTAAATCAATACGAAACCCAGGCCATGCGCCGTCTATTGGAGCAGGCCGGCTATACCACCGCAGAATTTGCGCCCGACTCGGCTGCGCCGGACGTGCTGGTCATCAACTCCTGCACCGTCACCGGTGAGAGCGACCGCAAGCTGCGCCAGCTGCTGCGGCGGTGCCGGCGGCAGGCGCCGGGCGCCGTTTTGGTGCTCACCGGCTGTATGCCCCAGGCACAACCCGAGGCTGCCGCCGCCCTGACCGAGGCCGACATCGTGCTGGGCAACGCCGCCCGCCGGGATATCCTGCCGCGGCTGGAGGCATATCTCACCCACCGGCAGCGCATAGTGGATATCCCGTCCCACGAAACGGCGTACGAGCCGCTGGATATCGACGATTTTCAGGGTCGTACCCGGGCCTTTGTGAAGATTCAGGACGGCTGCAACCGATTCTGCTCCTATTGCATCATCCCCTATGCCCGGGGCCGTGTCCGCTCCCGGGACCCGGAGGACATCCGACAGGAGCTGACCCGCCTGGCGCAACGAGGCTACAAGGAGGTGGTGCTGGTGGGCATCAACCTCACCGCCTACGGCCAGGATAACGGTCTCTCCATCGCCGACGCGGTGGAGGTAGCCTGCTCGGTGGAGGGGCTGGAACGGGTGCGGCTGGGCTCGCTGGAGCCGGACTTTATGACCGACCGGGTCATCGCCCGGCTGGCAGCACAGAAAAAGCTGTGTCCCCAGTTCCACCTGGCCCTGCAGAGCGGCTGTGACGCCACCCTCAAGCGGATGAACCGCCACTACACCACGGCGGAATACAAGGACCTGTGCGATCGGCTGCGCCGGCAGTTCCCCGGCTGCGCCCTCACCACCGACGTGATGGTGGGATTTCCCGGGGAAACCCCGGAGGAATTTGAGCAGTCCCTCCGTTTTGTGGAGGATATCGCCTTTGCCCGGGGGCACGTGTTCGCCTATTCCCGCCGACCCGGCACGGTGGCGGACCGGCTGCCCGGCCAGGTGAACAACACCGAAAAGAGCCGCCGCAGCAAGCGGATGGCGGACGTCTGCCGCCGGACCGCCGAGGCCTATGCCGACACCTATATCGGCCGGACCGTGCCGGTGCTGCTGGAGACCGAATACCCTGACGGCACCGTGGACGGACACACCGACACCTACGTGACCGTCCGGGTAAAAACCGGATGTCCCGGCGGCCGTATGATCCCGGTGGTCATCACCGGCCGGGACGGAGAGACCCTGTTGGGCGAAGAAGCCCGCTGAAAAACAAGAATTTTTACGAAAGGAGGACGTTTCTGTGCCCTTATATTTCATCAAGCCCAAGCGCTGGCCGCCCAGCCGCCCGGTGCAGTTTATACTGGCTTTTTTGGTGCTGCTGGTGGTGCTGGCGGTGCTGGGCGCCTGGCTGTTCATCGGATACCGCCAGTCTATAGGCCCTGATCAGTCAGACGGCTCGGATACGTCCCTCCCCGTATCGGCAGAGCCGCTGGCGGGCACCGCCAACAGTCTGCTCATCATCAACGAGGCCGGGCACGAGCAGTTTGTGCTCATCCAGGCCAACCCCGCCGCCGGCCGCATCACCGTGGCCCCGGTGCCGGCCTCCTTAGGGGCAGCCGACGGCTCCACTCTGGCGGACATCCTGCGCAAGCACGGCTCAGCCCGAGCCAAGGAGACGGTGGCCGCCGCCCTGGAGCTGCCTGTCAAACATTACATAACCCTTTCTGCCGCTGCAGCGGAGACCTATTTCGGATATTTGGAAAACGGGCTGACTCTTATGCTGGCGGAGGACGTGTCCTACACCGACCAAAACGGTGCTAAGGTGAAAATATCCGCCGGAGAGCGATCTCTGGCCCCCGGCCAGGCGGCAGCGCTGCTGCGCTACACCCACTGGCAAAACCCGAACAACGCCGCCACGGTGGCGGCGGACCTGACGGCGGCGGTGCTCAACCAACATCTGCTGCCTGACCGCTCTCTCAGCGGTCATTTCGCCGCCCTGTCCAATGCGGCCCAGACGGATCTGCGCATCGATCATTTCAACAGCTATCGGTCCACCCTGGTGTACCTGGCGGAGCAAAACGATGGCACCCTCTGCCGCCGTGTCACTCTGTCCGGCACCACCGCCGACGGCCTGTTCACACCGGATCTGACCGCCATCCGTACCCAGACCGGTCTGTACGCCGAATAAGCGAAGGAGGAGACGTCTATGGTCAAACGAAGAATTCTCCCCCTGGTGGCCGTCCTCGCACTATTGTCCAGCCTGTGCGGTTGTTTCTTCCTACCCCAGCCGATCATACCCCCCAGCCCCACCAAGTACCAGCACGAATTTCTGGACAACTGGCAATACCGTTATCTATCCCAGGAAGAACGGGCTTGCTACGGCTCTATCTACACCGCCCTCACCGACGGGGCCGCCGTGGACGAGACCGTCACCATCGGTGACGATAAGAGCACCGCTCAAGAGCATCCGGGCATCCACATCCGGCTGCCCCATCCCGTGCAGTCCCAGGAGCATATGGCCCGCCTGTACAACGCCTTTTTCCGGGACAATCCCCACTTTTTCTACGTGAGCAACACCTATGGCATGCTGGGATACTCCACCCAGGAGCAGACCTACTACGATACGCTGGTGCTAGCCTACACAAAGCCCGCCGACCAGCGCACAGAGGCCATCGCCCGTCTGGAGACAGCGGTGACCGACCTGCTGACGGGGCGGCCGGACACGATGGACCAATACCTCATTGAATTATACATCCACGACCGGCTGGCAGGAGCCTGCACCTACGACTATACCGCCGCCGAACAGGGGTATGAGAGCGATCCCTCCGCCTACACCGCCTACGGCGCCCTGGTGGATGGCACCGCCGTGTGCGAGGGCTACGCCCGCGCCATGCAGCTGCTGCTCAGGCGGTGCGGCATCCACAGCACGCTGGTGACCGGCCAGTCTCTGGAGACCAATGAACAACATATGTGGAACCTGGTTACGGTCAACGACATCAACTACCACCTGGACCTAACCTGGGACGATGCCGAGGATCTGCTGCGCCACACCTATCTCAATATCACCACCGAACAGCTGTCCAAAACCCACCACATCGACGAGGGTCAAACCGGCATCGACACCTGCTCTATGACGACGGACAATTTCTTCTTCCGCAACCGCACCTACGTCGACACCTATGAGCGACAGGCCATCGCCACGATGATCGCCGCCCGGGTCAACGCCGGTGACACCACGGTGGAGCTGAGTTTTTCGGACGACACCTTTGACAACGGACTGCTGTTCCTCAAGAACGCAACCCTGACCGCCAAGATGGTGAATCCCCTGCTCAACGGCGAGACCAAGGCCCTCTGGGACTACGATCTTACCGGCGACATGGCCCAGCATACACTGACACTAACCAAAAAAGAGAACTAAAAAAGACTGCGGAGCCGCATGGCTCCGCAGTCTTTTTATTGTATCAGATCAGGATTCGGCGATAGAAATGAGCACCTTGACCCCATCGGTGGTGCCGTAGCACACCCACACGGTGTCCTCGCCCAGCTCCAGGCGGGCCTGGATCTCCTGCTGGCCCGGGATCTTGTCCGCTACATCGACCACCAGCACGATGTCCTCCGGCTTGATGCGCCGCAATTTGCTGGAGATGCCGCACAGACGGACGTTGGGAAGCCGGTTCTGCTCCACCTTGACCGTATATCCCTCCGGACAGTTGAGAATACGAACGTTCTCCTCGGTCAGCGGTACCTCAACGATGCTGTAGTGGATATTGGACAGATTGATCTTGAGGGTCAGGGTCTCGCTGCCGTTGAGCAGGCGGATGCCCTCCGCCGCCTCCAGCACGATTTCCTTTTTGAGATCGTCCGGCGTCATCAGGTCAAAATCCATCACCAGCTGGCTCTGGATGGCTGCGATATACTCGTCCACCTCAGAGGGAACGCCCCACAACTCTACCTCTGTCGGGGTGATGGTGAATAAGTCCTCCTTATCCGCATAGCCCGCCGGAATGTGGTTGATGGTGGGGTTGAGCTTTACCTTGCGGTAGACCATCACCGGCACGGTCACGTTCACCTTGGCATCCTCTGCCTGCAGGAAGGAGACCGAGTCGATGGGACGGTCGTAAGCATCATAGGCCAGCAGATCGGCCGTAAACACGGCTGTCTCGGAAATAGAAGCCTCGTCGGGGATATTGGCCACCACCCGGGCGATGCGGTTGATATCGGACTTGGGTCCTGCCACGATGACAGCGCCCTCGGTAACGGCGGCACCACTCACGGACGGGGTACCAAACTGGTACTGGGTGGCATCGGTGACGGTAAGCTTGGGCATCTCCACCGTGATGGGGAAGCTTTGCTCACGCCACACGTCACAGGTGATGGTGACCGTGCTGGTGGTGCCGTCGTCACCCACCAGGCCCACAACGGAAAAATCGCCGGAGGAGGTTGCCCGTATCTGCAGCACGTAGGTGCCCTCTTTGATCACATTGCCGGTATCCGCCGTGACCGTAATATCCTGTGCCGACAGCCGCTCCAGCTCCGCCCGGGTACCCTGCACCCGCACGGTGGCCGTAGGATTGGCGCCGCTGACGATACGCAGCTTCAGAGTCTCGCTGGCATAGTCGTTGAGGGTGACAGACACCGGCACGCCGGTGATCTCTCGCTCCTCCAGGTTACCCTGGCCGTACACCACAAGAGACCAGATGAGGATAGCCAACAGCAGGGATACCACCATCATCAGCTTATCGTGATGAAGAAGACGGCTGAAAGAAAGTCGTTTTTTCATGCCTCCGCCTCCTTGCTCTTTTTACGGCGACGAAGCCGCTTTTTCTTGCCGTCGGTGCCATCCTGACTCCAGAGAATGCGGTCGGCCAGAGTCTTGACCAACGTGTCGTGGGTGAAATTGCGCTCCAGCTCGCCGCCCTCGGCCACCGATATCATACCGGTCTCCTCGGACAGGATGATCACCACGGCATCGGAGTTTTCGCTCATGCCCACGCCGGCCCGGTGACGGGTGCCCAGCTCCCGGCTGATCTGCAGATTGTCAGACAGCGGCAGGATGCAGGCGGCGGCATACACCTTACCGTCCCGGATGATCATGGCACCGTCGTGAAGAGGCGCCTTGTTATAAAACACCGCAGAGATCAGGGCCGCAGACGGCTCTGCCTCCATAATGGTGCCGGAGCGGACGATCTCGCCCAGCTTGGTTCCGCGCTCCATAACAACGAGAGCGCCCATCTTCTGCTTCTGCAAAATATCAAGGGCATCCGCCGTGGCCTCGATGGCCTTGTTCCACTGATCGATGTGGGCAGCGTTGTCCACAGAATTAAGCCCGCCCAGGAAGCGACTGATGCCGCCACGGGAATGGCCGGCCTGCTCCAGCGCCCGGCGCACCTCCGGCTGGAACACCACAATGAGCAGCAGCAGGCCGTTGTCAAACACCGCCTTGAGCAGATACTGCACCGTGGTCAGGCCCACCAGATACGCCACCGCATACAGCAGTAGCAGCACCAGGATACCACGCAGAAGCTGCTCGGCCCGGGAATCCCGCACCAGGCGGATGATGAAATACAGGAACAACGCCACACTCAGAATGTCCAGCGTGTCCGTTATCCAGTTGTAGGTTGTGAAAAACTGGGTGACCTGCTGCCAGATCATCTGAAAAAAGGCGGCCATTCTTTCAACCTCCTGTGTCAGACGGTATCGCCACTCCGGCGCTGCGTCTGCAGCCTCTTTCGAAACGGGAAAACGCTATTGCAACACGCAAAATCCCACTTTTCTATTATTATATCATATTTTTTCCACTGTGCAATGATTTTTTAGCAATTTTTGAAAAAATATCACCTATTTTTTTGACTTCTTGCGGCGTGGAAAAGGCGGAGGGTGCCAGCCGCACCGTGCCCTGCGGCATCGTGCCGAATCGGGTGTGGGCCAGCGGCGCACAATGCAGACCGGCCCGCACCGCGATGCCCTGCTCATTCAGCAAGGCCGCCGTCTGCTCGCTGGGCAGACCCACCACGTTGAGCGACAGCACCGGCGCCGTGCGCCCCACCGCCGGCCGGGGCGTATACACCCGGATGCCGGGGTGGGACGCCAGACGGTCATACACCCGCTGCAGCAGGGCAATCTCGTGGGCGTAGATGCGCTCCCTCCCCTTTTCCCGCACAAACCGCAGACCGGCCCGGATACCGCATATGCCGGCGGTATTGGGGGTACCGCTCTCCAGTCGGTCCGGCAGATCCGGAGGCTGGACCGCCTGCACGGAATAGCTGCCGGTACCGCCCCGCACCAGCGGCGGGATCTTGTCCCGCTCCCGGCACAATAAAAGGCCGGTGCCCATAGGTGCGTACAGCCCCTTGTGGGGTGCCACGCACAGATAATCGATGCCGTCCGCCTCCATATCAACAGGCAGCACGCCGGCGCTCTGGGCCGCATCCACGCAAAACAGCAGCCCGTGGTCGTGAGCCAGCCTGGCCAGCTTGCGAATGGGCAGGGTGACCCCGAACACATTGGAGGCGTGGGTGCACACCAGCAGCCGTGTATCCGGGCGGATGGCCCGGCGAAAGTGCTCCACCGTTTCATCCTCATCCGGCGACCAGGCAGCCGTGTCGTACCGGGGATACCGGGCGGACAACGCCGCCAAAGGCCGCCGCACCGCATTGTGCTCCAGGTCCGAGGTCAGCGCCCGGCCCCCCTCCTCCAGCAGACCCCGGATGACCGTATTCAGCCCGGCGGTGCAGTTGAGGGTGAACACCACCCCGGTGGGGTCCTTCAGCCCGAAAAACTCCGCCAGCTCCTCCCGACAGGTATACACCTCCTGGCCGGTGGCCATAGCCATATCGTGCCCGGCCCGGCCGGGATTGGCGCCATAACGCACCAGGGCCTGTCCCACTGCCGCTCGCACCGATGCCGGCTTCGGCCAGGTGGTGGCCGCATTGTCCCAATAGATCATCCTTGTCCCTCCTCTCTCACAATGCATCGCTGATGCGCACCACGCGAACACCGCCGCTGCGCAAAATCTGCTCGGCCCGCTGCGCCTGACCCGTCACCAGCAGACTGTAGCCGCAGCCGTCGCCCTCTGCCGGATGGGAGGTGCGGTGCAGATACGCCCGGATGCCCTGGGCCTCCAGCAGACGGCGGCCCCGCATGGCGTTGGTGATGGAGCCAACGTGAATATATTGATTTGCCAATACGATCCCTCCCATCGGTTCGTCCTATGACCAGTGTATGCACCACCGGCGGCAGCGGTAACAAAATCCATCTTGACGAACACGCAAATTTGGAGTATCATTGGGATGTACCTGACAAACAACAGTAAGGAGTGAATGAAATGTCTGAAGAATACGGAAATGATATCGTATCCGTGCTGGATGACGAGGGCAACGAGCACCAGTTCGAGCTGCTGGACGCCATCGAGACCGACGAGGGCCGCTACGTGGCCCTGCTGCCCATCTACAGCGAGGCGGAGAGCGCCATCGAGGACGACGGCGAGCTGGTCATCCTGGAGGTCGTCAACGACCAGGGCGACGACCTGCTGGTCCCCATCGAGGACGACGAGATCTTTGAGAACATCGCAGAGATCTTTGAGGAGCGCCTGGCGGAATACTACGAGATCAACGAGATCGAGGCCCCGGCCGACGGCACCCTGAGCTGATTGTGCTTCCTGCTGTGCCCGCGGACTGCCGTCTTTTAACCCTACTACACTTTGGATACGGGAATCCTGCTCCGTCTCCGGAGCGCAGACCTCCCGCCACGGCGGACGAAGGGAGCCGGAAAGAGACGGGCGATACCCACCTGCTTTAACTAGTAGCAGGTTATGCCGACGGCATTACGACACGGCGGGATCAAAAGAAAATGGCAAGGCCCGACACCAAACACGGTGTCGGGCCTTGTTCTTTTTATTTCTTTTTTCTTTTTTTGCCACCAGATCCCGAACTCATATCCAATCCCTCCAAAAGTTCACCCTCCGACAGAATGAACACCACCACTACTGTCAAAATAATGAAGGAACCAAAGCCACCAAAAGATATGTCACGCAGCAGAGAACGCTCCTCGTGACCCACGGTAATACCATACACACAAAGATAGAAAAACGAAATGAGAGAACTAAAAAAAGCAAAACTGTAGTACTGGTATCCGTGCATAATCCACATCACCAACAGACCCACCGTTAGCGCCGCATTGAGAAAACAGGCTACCGTGACGGTAACAGATTTGGTCTTGTGAAAAATCTGCAACATCAAATACACCAGCAACAACACTCCCGCCGCAGGCAGAGCAGCGACAAGAAGTTCGAACGGAATAACGGATACATCCTTATCCAAATACAAAGTAGATACCGACAGACCGCTACCTACAGAATTGAGCAAAAAGCTCACAACATATCCCATCTTCCATTTCTTGCCATTCCAGTGAAACGGAATGGCGGCCACCATTAAAATAATGCCGAAAATCAGACCATAATACGGCCAGTCAAATACTGCACAAGACACTATAGTAGAGAGAAAAAACAAACCAAGGGCTATTTCTGAAAACAAAAACACCACAAGCGCACGCGCTTTGCTATGTAAAAATTCTATCAAAGCCATTTTCTTCTCCTTATGCGTCTATTTATGATATTTTCCGCCACAGGCGATCTGAAAGGCGCGGTATACCTGCTCCAGCACCATGACCCTGGCCAGCTGGTGGGGAAAGGTCATCGGCGACATGGACAGCCGCAGCGCCGCCCGCTGCTTGACCGCCTCGGACAGACCCCAGGAGCCACCGATGACAAAGGCTACGTGGCTGACGCCGTCCACCGCCAGCTTCTGCAGACGGGCGGATAGGGCCGGCGAATCCAACTCCTTGCCCTCGATGCACAGGGGGATCACGGCGCAGTCCCGGGGCAGCTGCTCCAGCAGCCGCTTGCCCTCCGCCTCTACGGTGGCGGCGATCTGCGCCCCGGAGGGATTGTCCGGCAGGCGCTCCTCCGCCACCTCGACGAGGCGAAACCGGCAAAAGGCACCCAGCCGCTTTTCGTATTCGGCGCAGGCGTCCCGCCAATAGGCTTCTTTCAGTTTTCCCACACACAGCAGGGTGACGTTCAGCATCTGTATCCCTCCGTCAGAAATACACCACCGGGCTGTCCCCCACCGGCTTGGCAACCGACAAGAGACAGTCCCGGCCCACCGTCACACCGGCGGCGGACAGAGCCGCCGTGGCGCAGGACCGGGCCAGCTCCGGGGTGTTGTTTTGTTCACTGAGATGGGCCAGCACGATGCGGGTGGCCCCTGCCGCCACCAGATCGGGCAGCACAGCGGCGCAATCGCCGTTGGACAGATGTCCGCCGGGACCCCGGATGCGCTGCTTGAGCACGTAGGGGTACGGGCCGGCCAGCAGCATATCCGGGTCGTGGTTGGACTCGATATGCAGAAAATCGCAGCCGGTGATGGCCTGCCGCACGCTGTCCGGCATATAGCCCAGGTCGGTGGTCATGGCCAGAGAGCGTCCGTCGGCGCTGTCGATGCGGTAGCCGTGGCACTGCCGGCTGTCGTGGGGTGTTTCGAATGGAGTGATCCGCAGATCCGCCACCGTCAGCGACCGGCCCGCCGGCAGCATATACATTTTTTGCGTATCCTCCAGCCGGTTCTGCTCCCACAGGCCGTCCAGCGTACCCTCGGAGGCGATGACCGGCCACCCGAACCGGCGGCACAGCACCTGCAGACCCGCCACGTGGTCGGTGTGCTCGTGGGTGAGCAGCACCGCCCGGATGGATGCAGGGTCGATGTCCCGCTGCTGCAAGGCGGCGACGATCCGTTTGGCGGATACGCCCACGTCGATCAGCACACCGCCTGCCGCCGTACCCACGTAGGTACTGTTGCCGCTGCTGCCGCTGAATAAAGAACAATAGCGTAGCATTCTATGTATCCTCTCTGCGAAAAAGCCGCAGAAACCGCCCTCTGGCAGATTCTGCGGCCTTGGTTGTATCTTACGCCTCGTCCGGCACCTCGATCAGGCTGATCTCGGCACCCAGACGGGTGAGCTTATTGACAATGTTTTCGTACCCGCGCTCGATGTAGCGGATATTGCCGATCTCGGTGGTGCCCTCGGCCGCCAGGCCGGCGATCACCATGGCCGCGCCGGCCCGCAGGTCCACCGCCATCACGTCGGCGGCGGTCAACTGAGGTACACCGGTGATGGTGGCGGTATTGCCCCGCACCTCGATGTCCGCACCCATCAGACGCAATTCGTCCACGTAGCGATAGCGGTTCTCCCAGATGCCCTCGGTGATGTGGCTGACCCCCTGGGCGGTGGACAGCAGCACCGCGATCTGGGGCTGCATATCCGTAGGAAAGCCGGGGTGCGGCATGGTCTTGATATTGCAATGCTGCAGGGTATCACTGCACCGCACACGCACCGCATCGTCCATCTCCTCCACGATAGCGCCCATCTCGATGAGCTTGGCGGTGATGGACTCCAGGTGCTTGGGGATCACGTTGCGCACCAGCACGTCCCCCTTGGTCGCCACCGCCATCGCCATATAGGTGCCGGCCTCGATCTGGTCCGGGATGATGGAATAGGTGGCGCTGTGGAGATACTGGGTGCCGCGGATCTTGATGACGTCCGTGCCGGCGCCGCGGATATCCGCACCCATGGTATTGAGAAAGTTGGCCAGATCCACGATGTGGGGCTCTTTGGCCGCGTTTTCGATGATGGTCATGCCCATGGCCCGCACCGCCGCCAGCATAATATTGACGGTGGCGCCCACGCTGACCGTATCCAGATAGATGGAATTGCCCATCAGCTGGTTGGAGCAGACCTCGATGCAATCGTTCTCCAGCGGGGTCACCTCCGCGCCCAGAGCGCGGAACCCCTTGAGGTGCAGGTCGATGGGACGTTCGCCAAACCAACAGCCGCCCGGCATCGGCACCCGGGCGCGGCCATGCTTGCCCAGCAGGGCGCCGATGAAATAATAAGAGGCACGCATATTCCGCGCCAGGTCGTCGTTGACCTCGCAGGTGCCCACGGTGGTGGGGTCGATCTCTACGGTGTTGTCGTCGATGTGGGTGACCTTGGCACCCAAGGACTCCAACAGCTTGAGGGAGACGGCCACGTCCTTGATATTGGGGATATTTTCAACACGGCAGGGCTCGTCCGCCAGCAGAGCGGCCGGCAAAATGGCCACCACGGCATTTTTGGCGCCGCTGATGTCCACGGCGCCGGACAGAGGAATTCCGCCTTTGATCCTGTATTTTCTCACTTCTTATAACACCCCTGAAAGCAGTATGATGACAAACAAAAGGGCTGACGGGAGCACACAGCCCCCGGACACTGTGCAATATAGAATGCGTCCATGCGCCAAAACCAAAAAGCGCATAATACGCTCCAATACAGTATACCACAAACGTCGTGAAAAGTAAATACAGGATTTATGAAAAAACAAAGTCGTGCTTATCCCTCGTAGCGCAGGGCATCCACCGGCCGCATACCGGCGGCCTGATAGGCCGGATATGCACCGAACAGGACCCCCAGCAGCAGCGTCAGCGCAAACACCACCGCCAACTCCACCACGGGAAATACCGGCGGATACCCCAGCAGCAGACACCCGGCCAGCACCGCACCGCAGCCCAGGAGAATCCCCGCCACAGCGCCCAGCAGACTGAGCAGCAGAGCACCGGCCAAAAACTCGGTCAGTATGCGGCCCCGGGTGGCGCCGATAGCCTTTTTGATGCCGATCTCCCGGGTGCGCTCGTTGACCGAGGACAGCATCACTGTCAGGATGCCAAACCCGGACACCAGCAGAGACACACCGCCGATGGCGGTCAGGGCCAGGGATACGATGTCCATCATCGCGTCCAGCCGCTGGCGCTGGGATGCCAGGTTCTCCAGCGTGAGGGCGTTGAGAGACTCGCCGTTGCGCGCCAGTTCCCGGCGGATGGCCTTTTCCGCCTCCTCGGAGGGGGTGTCCTCCGCCAGGCGCACCGCGATCTGGTCAAACACAAACAGCCCCGTGGCGGTCTGCTGAGAGGTATACGGCACGTACACCATATAAGGAATCAGTGCCGTCACGTTCTGCAGCAGGCTGCTGCCGGTGGCGGAAACCCCCACCACCGTCAGCTCCAGCGTGCCGTTTTCGTACAGCATGGTGATGGGCTGGCCCACGATGTTGGAGCGGCCGTACACGTCCCATGCCAGAGCCTCGTCCACCACGCACACCGCCGCCTCGCCGGCCACGTCCTGACGGGAGAGCATCCGCCCGTGGAGCAGCTCCAGCGAGATCACCTGGTCCGCGCCGGAGTCGATGCCGCACCCCACCACCGAATAGGCGCCGCCATCCGCCAGCGCCGTGGCAAACTGCAGGCACAGGGGCATGGCGTTGCTGACCTGGGGCAGAGAGCGAACGCTGGACAGAGAGGCGGCGGTCAGCCCCTCCGAGGAGCTGACCGACAGGCCGTTGATGCCCATGCTCTCCAGTTCCCGACCCACCGCATCGGTGCCGATGCGGCCGATGCATAGAATCAGCACCACCAGCGCCGTGCCGATGGCGATGCTGCTCACCGTCAGAACGGTGCGCAGGCGTTTGCGCCCCAGAGCGATCCAGGCGCTGCGCCACACCCCGCTCACGGCGTATCCTCCGCGGCCACCACAGCCATACCGTCCCGGTCGATCCGGCCCGGCTGGGCGATCACCCGGGCACCGGACAGATCGCCGTCCGCCAGCAGGACGCCCTGGGCCAGCTGGCTTTGCACCCGGATATTCCGCCGCCGGGCACAGCCATCCTCCAGCACGTACACGTAGGACTGCTCCTCCTCGGTGAGCACCGCCTCATAGGGCACCACCACGCCCCCATCGGTGACCGAGGTGACAATAGCCGCTTTGGCGGTGAGTCCCAGCCGCAGAGAGGGGTCGATCTCCCCCGCCTTTAGGGTGACCACGCCCTCCACCACCGTACCGGAGCTGCTGCCGCTGCGGGCAGCGGAGGCGATCTCGGTCAAGGTACCGGCGTAGGCGTCCTTTTGAAACCCGTCGCCGGTGACCCGCACCGGCATACCGGTCTCCAGCACCCGCAGGTCCTTTTCGCGGATGGCGACACGCACCTGCAGATCCGACTGCAGAGCCAGCACCGCACAGGGCACCCCCATCTCCAGCACCGTGCCGGGGGTGGCCTTAACCTGCACCACGATGCCGTCCTCCGGGGCGGTCAGCTCCTCCGGCATAGCCGCCAGCACCATCAGCTGGGCCGGGTCCGACAGCATCGCCCGGGTGGCTTCCCGGTCCACCGTGGCCAGCACGTCCCCTTTTTGCACCCGCTGACCCTCGGCCACCGCCACATCCCGCAGCACGCAGGATATGGGAGCGAACACGCCGGTGCTCTCGGCCGCCTCCACCGCGCCGGTGCAGGTGACCGTCTGCTCCACCAGCTGGGGAGTCAGTGTGGCGGTCTTGACCGTGACCGTCGGCTGAGGCCAACCCGCCACCACCGTCACGCCGGCCGCCACAGCCACCAACAAAAGCACAAAGATCCACCGTTTTTTCACATTCGTCACCTCGCAGTTTTTCCGTTCTAGTGTGCGAAAAACAGCGGTTGTTTATGTGCATCTCCGCGCCGTGGCGATTTTTTCCAAAAAAGCAAAAGCCTCCGGCGACCGGGTGCCGGAGGCAATGTGCTATTCTTACTTGAGGGTAGGATTTCCGATCACACCGGCAAAGAGGATGGAGCCATCCGGGCCGGTGATGACAAACATAAAGGGGCGGTCAGCGGTAAAGTAGATCAGCGGGCGGACACGGGTGGTGGTGCTGGTGCCCTTCATAGCCACGGTGATACCGGTATACGCAGCAGCCTCCACACCCTTTTCCTCCGATACGATCCGCACCGCGTGGGACACACCGCCGACGCAGGCTTCCTTGCCGGCATTCTCCCCTAGCAGGGCGGTGAGGTCCGCCGCCATCGGATCGAACACGTCGGTAGCGCCTAGTGAGCGGATATCCGCCGACAGATCCTTTTTATAGGTGACGTCGAATTTCGGCACCGCGGTGACCAGATCGCAATTGATCCGCTGAGCACCGCCGCCGGTGCCGGTCACCATGCCCAGCACGTCCTGGCTGTGCAGCATATTGTCCACACGCACATCCTCATTGGGCAGAACGTACCACATGGAATAGTTGCCGTTCATCGTCCGGTTGATGGCGATAAACTCCTCGCCCTTCCAATAGTAAGTGTTTTTGGTGGAATCGTTCATAAAATCGCACTGTACCACACCCTGGTTGCTGTCTGTATTAAAGGAACGCTCGCGGGTTTTCTGCTCATTAAAGGCTTTCTCCCAGTCCACCTTGAAGTAGATGGTGCTCACCAGAGAGAAGGCGCCGTTTCCCGGAAAGGATTCTCCCCCGGCCTGCTCCTTGAGCAAGCCGCCGGTGTTTTTGTTGAGCCACTCTTGCAGGATAGCGTCGTATTCTTTGGTACCCATCTTGCCACGGAACACCGAGGCGTAATAGGGATCCGCCAGCCGATCCACTGTCTGCACAGAACAATGCGGCACCGTATACTCGTCCAGCCACAGAGAATTGGCCAGCCGACACTGGGCGCCGGATTTATCGCTATAGACGCTGTTCCACAGAGCGGCGGCACGGCGCCCCAGGGCATCCGTGTCCTGCTCGCCCAGCAGATCCAGGATCTGCCGGCGGGAATTGCCGGCGGCAGTCTCTGCCAGCATCGCCAACGCCAGATAGGCGCTCAGGGGCGAGCAAAGGCGGTTGGATCCGCTGTCTCCATCCAAAAACGCCGGCAACACCCGGCTGTAGTAACCCACCAACCCGTCGGTATAGCCATCGTATACACGTTTCTCATTCACCACGTCGGCCGACTGTGCCAGAGCATAGGCGGACAGGTCCACGGTCTGCTCCTGGATGGTAGTCGTGGTGGGCTTGACCGTAGTGGTCGTGGTGGTTGTGGTGGGTCTGGTGGGAATACCAATACAGTCATAGCCACCGCCGTTACCTCCGCCGGTGGTGCGGCCCAATGTGGTGGTGGCCGTCGTAGTGGTGGTCTCCTGGGTGGTCGTGGTGCTTTCCTCTGTGGTTGTGGTCGCGGTAGTCGTGGTGGACACGTCGCTCACGACCGACAGGTCGCTGGTCTCCGGAGTCACGTCAGGCCGACCGCAGGCCGCCGCCGTCACACAAAGACAAAGACACAATACGCTTACAAAAATCCGTTTCATACATTACGCCTCCTTTTTATAACGTCTTCACCTATACACACGGCAAACGAGATGCGGAGGTTACATGATTTTCCAAAAAATTTATACAAATTTTATTTTCTTGATGTCCACGGCGTCGGTCACCGGCTGTGCCAGCTGTGCCAGCACCTCCTCCGGGGTGGTGGCCACACTCAGTAGGCTCAGGCTCATGGGCTGCATAAACCTCTCCTCCACCGTAAAGCGGAGCATCTCCAGCAGACGGTCGTAATAGCCGCCGATGTTGTAGATGATGATGGGCTTGTTGTGCCGACCCAGCTGCTTGAGAGTGTACATCTCAAAAAACTCCTCGTAGGTGCCGATGCCGCCGGGGGTGACGATAAAGGCGTCCGAGCGCTCGTCCATAATCTGCTTACGCTCCCGCATGGTCTCGGTGTACACCATCTCGTCGCAATGCTCGTACAGGATGCCGTCCACCTTGAGAAAAGAGGGCACCACCCCCACGATGTGACCGCCGCCCCGGGTCATACCCCGGGCCGCCGCCCCCATCAGTCCGGCGCCGCCGGCGCCGTATACCAGGCTGTGCCCGGCCCGGGCCAGGGCCTCGCCCAACGCCTCGGTGGCGGTGATATAGCCGGGGTCGATCTGGGTGCTGGACGCACCGTATATGCATACGTTCATCTGTCTTCCTCCTTTTTGATCTGCAGCGCGGCGGCCAGCGCCCGCATCCGCTGGGGATCCACCTTGCACACCCGGCGGTCGTAGCTGTAAAAGCCGTTGGTCTCGTCCTCCACGTCGGAGAGCTGGGTGTACACAGCGCCGCAGAGTCCCTGCGCCACGGCGGGGATGATCTCCAGCCGATACAGCTTTTCCACGGCGTCCATATAGGCCGCCGCATCGTCAAACAGGCGGTAGCCATAGGTCTGCTTGGTATTGGACACGTGTCCCTCCGGCTTGTAGGAATAGCCGCCGAACTCCGAGAGAAACACCGGCTTTTGACCCGGTTTAAAGCGGAAAGGCTTAAAATACACGTGCTCGCTGACCAGGTCGCTGTCCGCCCCCTTAAACCAGCCGGAGGCAGTATCGATAAAACGGGTGGCGTCCAAGGATTTCAGCGTTTCGTACATCCGTTGGCTGTCAAACTGGCCCCAGCCCTCGTTGAAGATGGTCCATCCCACGATGCAGGGGTGACCGCCCAGCTGGCGCACCGTCTGCTCCATCCCCGCCTCAAAGGCGGCACGGGTGGCGGCGTTCCGGTGCAGGTGTTTGTCCCGCAGGCGCTTCATACCGACGGTGGGCAGGACGGTGTCGCGAAAAAAGGAATAATCGCCGTTATTGACCATATCCTGCCACACCAGCATACCCAACCGGTCGCAGTCGTAATAAAACCGTTCCGCCTCGATCTTGATATGCTTGCGCAGAGTATTGAAGCCCAGCTCCTGCATTTTAACTATATCCCACTCGTAGCAGGTGGGCAGGGGCGGGGTGAACAGGCCGTCGCTCCAGTAGCCCTGATCCAGCACGGCGTGCAAAAACACCGGCTTGCCGTTGAGGCACAGCCGGGGCACGCTGTCCACCGTCTCGGTGGTGAGGGTGCGCAGGGCAAAGTAAGACTGCACCGTATCCTCGGCGGTTTCCAGCGTACATTCGTACAGATAGGGATCCTCGGGACACCACAGACGGGGTGTATCGGTAGCAAACTCCGCCACGCCGTCCACCACGGGAAGTGTCACCTCTCCCGAGGGGGTCGTCACCGTCAGCGTGCCCTCCGAAACCCCGTCAACCCGCACGGTTGCGGCATTTTTCGTGGTTGTAAAGTCGATGGACTTTACATAGTTTTTCGGCACACTTTCCAGCCAAACCGTCTGCCAGATGCCGCTGACGGGGGTGTACCACATACCACCCCGCTTGTACTTCTGTTTGCCGTAGGGTAATACGGCGTTCGGCAGCTGATCCACCACCGAGATCATAAGAACGTTTTCATCGGACAAGTAATCGGTAATGTCCAGCGAGAACGGGGTGTATCCGCCCATATAGGAGTCGATATAATTCCCATTTACAAACACGAAAGCGATCTGATCCGCCGCACCGATATGCAGAATCACGCGATCTTTACAAAAGCCCGCGGGCAACGTAAAGGTGCGCCGATACCACAAATGGCTGTAGGGCGCCGGCACCTCACCGATGCCGGAGAGCAGGCTCTCGGGGCAATAGGGCACCCGAATACGGCGATCGTATTCCTCGGGCCATTCCGGCTGCTGCGTTACAGCAAAATCCCACCAGCCGTTGAGACACAGATAGGAATCCCGCCGCAGCTGCGGGCGGGGATAAGCATCCCACGGGATGCGGTCGGGGTCGGCGGCCAAGCGCTCACCCGACGGGGTGTACAGCGGTACCAGCTCAGGCTTCACGGGTGCTCTCCCCTTTCTTTTTCAGCCGCAGCACCAGCACCAGCGCCACCCACACGAACAGCGCCGCCACCGCCGCCGCCAGGAATATGTTTACGTTGGGTATGAAGGAAGTAGTACCGTCGTTGTTCAGCACCGTGTCGGCGTTTTTCAGCACCGCGGCGCCGATGGCGGGGCCAATGATGCCGGGGATAAGCACCTGGGCCACGATGCGCAGACCCTGGAACATACCCGCTTTTTTCTCCGGGGTATGGTCCCGGAGCATAGCGCCGAACACCGCCATACCCGCCAGATAGCCGGTCATCATCAGCAGCGAGCCGATAAACACCGGCACCGTGGCCCGGCAGAAATACAGCACCCCGTAACCGGCCAACAGAAGCAGCAGCGCCGGCGCAACGGACCGGAAAAAGCCGAAGCGGTCGTACAGCCGCCCGTAAAACGCGGTGGCCACCGAGGCCACAATGATCGCCGGTGCCATAATCAGCACGTAGTCGGTCATACCCAGAGAAACGCTGTAGTACAGAATAAGATACGGCATAAAGATCTGAATGGAGATGCCAAACACCGCAAAGGCCAGCAGGGTGGCGTACAGCACCGGATTCTGCCGCATCACCGAGGGGCGGAAGCCGTACACGATGTTGCGGAAATAGTGCTTGTTCTCCGGGATCGCCACCGCCCGGTCCTCGATGAGGAACAGGCCGAGAATGCCCATCAGCACCACCGCACCGCCGATGATGAGAAAAATGGTGGTCCAACTGGAGGCCAGGGACAGATCAAAGGACATAAAGCCCCCGAACACCACCAGTATGGCCACCAGCGGCATCATGGCGTTGATGCCCTCGGCGGCGCCCCGGTTGGTGCGGTCGGTGGAGTCGGTCAGCCAGGCATTGAAGCAGGCGTCGTTGGCCGAAGAGCCGAAAAAGGTCATCACGCAGTCCAGGACGATGACCACCGTGACCCCCAGGGCGGCGGTGGACACCGCCGGAAACAAGGCCCCCAGCACATCCGTGCGCACCAGCGAAAAGGCGGCAATGGAGAGACCCCACAGAATATAGCCGCCGCAGATAAAAGCCTTACGGCGGCCCACCTTATCCGACAGAGCACCGATGAGCAGGGTGGTCACCGTGGCCGCCACCGCGCTGGCGCTGACCATAGCGGATATGGCACCGGCGGATGCGTGGAACATCTGATAGATGAACACGTTAAAATACATATTCTCCACCACCCAGGCCACCTGACCGGTGAGCCCAAAGATCACCAGCGCCAGCCAGAAACGGGTGGATTGCTTGGTTCGTTGCATACAGATACCTCTTTTCACTCCGCAGTTTTTAACAGTATACCACAAACCACGCCGGGTTGCAACAAAAAGACCGGGCAAATGGAGCACTCTCCGCGGCCCGGCCGTTTGTCATATCTGCAGAACACCGAAAAAACTCAACAGAGAGGTGAGCAGGATCAGGAGGATGCACACCGGCGCCGCATAGCGGATGACCACGGTGAACACCGCCGCCTCGCCCCGCTTGAGCCGTGCCTCCTCAATCAGCGACCGAGGCCCAAGGGCATACCCCACAAACAAGCAGGTCAGCAGCGCCGCCACCGGCATCAGGATCTGATTGGTCATAAAGTCCAACAGGTCCGGAAAATGCCGGTCCAGGACACGAAAGCCGCTCCAAGGACCGTAGCCCAGGGACAGCGGCACCCCCGCCAGCAGCACAACGGCCCACACGGCCACGCATATCCCACGGCGGCTCCATCCCCAGCGGTCCTGCAGAATGGACACCACCGTCTCCATCATGGAGATGGTGGAGGTCAGCGCCGCCAGCAGCACCGACAAAAAGAACACCGTCCCCACAAGATGGCCGCCGGGCATACGGTCAAACAGTCGGGGCAGCGTGACAAACATCAGCCCGGGGCCGGTATCCAGCGCCTGGGGACCGGCCACGGCAAACACCGCCGGCACCACCATCAGCCCGGACACAAAGGCGATGCCCGTATCGAACAGCTCGATCTGCCGTACGGCGGTGTGCAGGTTCACCTCTTCTTTCATATACGAGCCGTAGGTGATCATAACCCCCATAGCCAGGGACATGGAGAAGAACATCTGCCCCATGGCCGCCAGCACGGTCCGGATGGAAAAACGGCTCAGGTCCGGCTTGAGATAGTAGGCAACCCCCTCGCCGGCGCCCGGCAGAAGCATCACGTACACCGCCACCAGCACACTCAGCACCGCCTGCACCGGCATCATCCATTTGCACACCTTTTCCACTCCCTTCTCCACGCCGGTGAGCACCAGCAGGGCGGTAAGAGTGAGAAACAGGAAAAACCATACGAGGGGCTCTATCGGGCGGGAAACGAAGGCGTCAAAATAGCCGCTATCGGCCAGAAGGCCGCCACGCCCCAGGGTGCTGGCTGCCCAATACTTGGCCACCCAACCACCCACGACGCAGTAGTACGGCAAAATAAAAAAAGGGACCGCCGACACCAGATAGCCGATAAACGTATACCGGCGATTCAGAGCCCGAAAGGCGCCGATGGCGCTGCGGCCGGTCCTGCGGCCGATGGCGATCTCCGCCACCATCAGCGAAAACCCCACGGTCATCACCAACACCAGATACACCAGCAGAAACATACCGCCGCCGTACTTGGCCGCCAGATAGGGAAACCGCCAGATATTCCCCAGCCCCACCGCCGACCCGGCTGCCGCCAGTACAAAGCCCAATCGGCCGCTGAAGGTGCTTCTTTTCTGCTCCATGT
The DNA here is from genome assembly GCA_017397125.1 of Clostridia bacterium. Classification (GTDB taxonomy): domain Bacteria; phylum Bacillota; class Clostridia; order Oscillospirales; family Acutalibacteraceae; genus UBA5905. Next base: position 54,450 of record JAFQKB010000029.1, read on the forward strand.
CGCCCCTCTTTTCCGGATAGACCGTTTTGCAGAGGTCCGTGATCCCAGCACATCCATCAGCAAAACACAACCTTACTTTCTTTCACCAGTATGTTGTGTTTTTTCACGCCCTTTCCAACTGGAAAAAGCATACAAATCGTTGAGCAGAAACATCGAGAAGCACCCAATCATCGGTGTAAAGCCAGGGTCCTTTACAGATGCGAGAACCCACAGAATAATCAGCACCACATCGTTGGCGGCATAGGCGATGGCATAGTAGGAGCTGCGGTAAAAGGTGAGATACGACGCCAAAAAGCTGGTGATCACCGACACGGTGCTCCAGAACAGATTGGGCGTCTTAAGCCACCAAAGGACCACGCCCAGCACGGCGGTGACCACCACCGTCAGCACCACCATCCACACCCATTGGCGGCGGGTGAGCCGATGGATCTCCACCTGGGCCGTATTTCCCTCATAGGGGTGGCGCAGCCAACTGAACACCGCCAGCACCGCCATGGGCAGGGTCATCCCCAGATAGGTCACCATCTCACCGTAATAGCGAAACTGCCAAGAGGTGATGCCGTAAAGAACGCTGAACACCACTGTAAGTATCTGTCCCCACACGTCCCCCTTGGCCATAAAGATCAGCGCCACCACACCCAGGATCGACCCTAGGCGTGTGGACAAAGAGGCCTGCCCGGCCAGGCTATTGCACAGAATGACCACCGCCAGCGACACCAGCAGCAAGCACCAATCCTTTTTATTCAGCTGACGAAACGGGTTTCTCCACATAAACATTCTCCTTTTTTTGTAAAAAAAGCGCCCACGCATCTCTCTTCAAAGACCTAATGAGAGATGAATGGGCGCTGTTGTTTCAGCACCGTCTACCCGGTGGCAGACACGATTCAGTTTAACGATGGGATTTGCAAAAAACGTCGATATAGTGATCAATGGCGGCATCGATGGTCTGGATGGCCGCCGCCCGATCCGCCACCTCGTCCACGGCGGTGGTTTTATTCTCCAGGTTCTTATATACTGTGAAAAAGTGCCGCATCTCGTCAAACACGTGGCGGGGCAAATGATCGATATCGGTGTATACGTTGTAGTTGGGATCGTTATAGGGGATGGCCACGATCTTTTCATCGTTCTGGCCATTGTCCAGCATATTGATCATACCGATGGGATAGGCCCGCACCAGGCTCATAGGCTCCAGCGCCTCGGAGCAGAGCAGCAGCACATCCAGTGGATCGCCGTCATCGCCATAGGTGCGGGGGATAAAGCCGTAATTGGCCGGGTAGTGGGTGGAGGTATACAGGATACGGTCCAGTATGATCAGGCCGGTTTCTTTGTCCAGCTCGTACTTCTTGCGGCTTCCCTTCGGGATCTCAATGACGCAGATAAAATCCTCCGGATGGATCCGTTTGGGATCAATGTCGTGCCAAATATTGGACATATCGCATACTCCCTTTCTGAATGATGCAGATATTCTACCACATTTCAGGTTTGCTGTAAAGAGCTGTGCTGCAATTGCCAAAAATCAACCGGCAAAAAACGTCGTGTAAATGCCGTGCGCCCATAAGACGAGCAGCATCACCGGCAGAATATACTTGCAATAGAAATACAGCCCCTTGGGGAATCGGGTGCCCCGGCCGGTATTCACCTCATCCATAAACCTGGCCCAGCCCCAGCCCCGCTTATTCCAGGTACAGAACAGCACGTACACCAGCGAGCCCAGGGGCAGGATGTTGTTGCTGATGACAAAATCCTCCAGATCCATCACAGTAGAGCCGGCACCCAGGGGCGTAAACCCGGACAGGACATTAAAGCCCAGAGCGCAGGGCAGGGACAGCAGCATCACCGCCACACCGTTGATCACGCAGGACCTGCGGCGGCTCCAGCCCCAGGTGTCCATACCAAAGGAAATAAGATTTTCAAACACCGCCGTTACGGTGGACATGGCGGCAAAGATCATAAACAGGAAAAACAGCGCACCCCAGATCCGTCCGCCGGCCATAGAATTGAACACCTGCGGTAGGGTCTCGAACAAAAGGCCCGGGCCGGCATCGGGGGCGATGTCATAGGCAAAGCAGGCAGGAATAACGATCAGACCGGCCATAATGGCCACAAAGGTGTCCAGGGCCGCGATGGAGATGCTCTCACCCAGCAGACGGCGGTCCTTGCCGATGTAGCTGCCAAAGATGGCCATGCTGCCCATACCGATGGACAGGGTGAAAAACGCCTGGCCCATGGCGGAAAAGACCACCTGGCCCGCACCCAGCTCCGCCATCTTGTTAAAATCCGGCACCAGGTAATACCGCAGGCCCTCGCCGGCCCCCGGCAGGGTGACGGTGCGCACCGCCAATAGAGAGATGATGGCCAACAGGGCCACCATCATTACTTTATTGATCTTTTCCACGCCTTTTTTTAGGCCCAACGAACAGATGCCAAAGCCCAGCACCGTGGTCAGCACCATAAAGCCCACCAGCGTGGCGGGAGAGGCCAGCATCGCATCGAATTGCGCCTCTACCTGGGCGGCGGTATTACCCGCAAAGTCTCCCCGCACCGTCTTGAGAAAGTATACGAACATCCAGCCACAGACGGTGGTGTAGAACATCATCAGCAGGTAGTTGCCTGCCAGACCCACCCAGCCGAACAGATGCCATTTGGTGCCCTTGGGCTGGATGGCCTTAAACGAGCAGACCAAACTGCGCTGGCTGGCGCGGCCCACCGCAAACTCCATAGCCATAATGGGCAGACCAAACAGCAGCAGAAAGGCCAGACACACCAGAATAAAGGCGGCGCCGCCGGACTGGCCCACCATATACGGAAAACGCCACACGTTGCCAAGGCCGATGGCGCAGCCCGCCGAAATTAATATAAAGCCCAACCGGGAGCCGAATTTTTCACGTTCCATAGCTTGCAACTACGCTCCTATCCGTCAGTGACCGCGCAGGTCGGTATCCAGCCAATCCCGCGCCCATTCCGGGGCGCTGCCCCAGGAATACAGTACGTAATAGCCCGCCGAGTCCGCGGACACCGAAAAATGCACGCCACCGTGCAGAGCGCTGCCCCGGGGGCAGATCTCGGTGCCCGACTGGGGCTCCACCAGATAGTCATACTGGTCCTCTGCATAGGCGGCGTAGTGGGCGTTGAGCTCCTGGGAGGACAGCTCACTCTTTAACAGCACAGCGCCGAAATACTGCATACCGTTGCCGTTGCCGATCAGCTTAGCCGCCTTGGAGATGGAGGTGACCACCTCGGTATCCGGCGGCAGGGGCAGCGCCTTCAGCTCCCGCTCCACACCCAGTGCCACCGCGTTGTTGGCCACCGGCACCGCCAGGGCCAACAGCAGCAAAAACACGGCTATCATCACCATCAATATACGAATCGCGCGGCGTATCCGGTCTTTTTGCTTGTTGGAAATAGCCATGTTCATCCTCCTTACATACATTTCCCGACCAGTTTATCACATATTCGTCCGGTTGGCAACCCATTGCTTGCCGGCAGGCGTAAAAAATCCCCCGACACCGCTGCCGGGGGATCTCTTGTATCAATCCAGCGTTTTGTAGCCCTTTGTCTCAATGGCGGCGCGCAGGACCGTGTCCTCCACGTCCTCTGCCAGGGTCACCGTGGTGGTGCCGGACAGCCGGTCCGCCACCGCAGAGGCCACACCGGGGATACCCTCCAGCGCCTCTTTAACATGAGCCTCACAATGGGCACACATCATGCCTTCTACCTTGATCGTTTTTTCCATCGTCTTTTCCTCCTCACAGTGGTCACAGCAACAGCCGTGGTGATTATGCAACTGCTCCGAGTGCATCCGGAACAGATTCAGCCGCAATGTATTGGTCATCACGCAAAAGCTGGACAGGCACATGGCCGCCGCCCCGAACATGGGGCTCAGCTGCCACCCGAACAGCGGGATGAACACACCCGCCGCCAGGGGGATGCCCAGCGCATTATAGAAAAAGGCCCAGAAGAGATTGAGCCGGATATTGCGCAGCACCGCCCGGCTCAGGTGGATGGCCGCCGGCACATCCGTCAGGCGGCTGTGCATCAGCACCACGTCCGCCGCATCCATAGCGATATCCGTGCCGGCACCGATGGCGATGCCGGTGTGGGCCCGTGTCAGGGCCGGGGCGTCGTTGATGCCGTCCCCCACCATAGCGGTGGCGCCCTGCTCCATCAGCCGGCGGATGTGCTCCTCCTTATCCTGGGGCAGCACGTCCGCGATCACCTCGTCCACCCCGGCCTGGCGGCCGATGGCCTCGGCGGTGCGCCGGTTGTCGCCGGTGAGCATCACCACCCGAATGCCCATCTCCTTGAGCTGGGCGATGGCCGCGGGACTGTCCTCCTTCATCCGGTCCGCCACAGCGATCATGCCCAGCAGACGGCCGTCCGCCGCAAAATACAAGGGGGTCTTGCCCTCCTCGGCCAGGGCGGAGGCGGTGCGCTCGGTATCCGGAGAGACGGTTGCGTACCGGCCGATAAACTCCCGGTTGCCGGCGGCAACAGAAGCGCCGTCCAGAGTGGCGGTCAGACCATTGCCCGGCAGCACGCGGAAATCGGTGACCGCCGCCGGCGTAATGCCCCGCCCCTGGCCGTAATGGCGTACCGCCGCACCCAGAGGGTGCTCGCTGTTTTGCTCCAGGGCGCAGGCAACCGCCAGCAGGTCCGCTTCACTATCCACAGGAATGACGTCCGTCACCTGGGGCTGGCCGGCGGTGATGGTGCCGGTCTTATCCAGAGCAACGATCTGGGTGCGGCCGGTCTGCTCCAGGGATGCGGCGGTCTTAAACAGCACCCCGTGCCGGGCACCGATGCCGCTGCCCACCATAATGGCCATGGGGGTGGCCAGGGCCAGGGCGCAGGGGCAGCTGATGACCAGCACCGAGATGCCCCGGGCGATGGCAAAGCCCACCGTCTGACCGCACAGCAGCCACACCGCCACCGTCACCAGGGCGATACCCAGCACCACCGGCACAAACACGCCGGCTACCTTGTCCGCGATCTTGGCGATGGGCGCCTTGGTGGCCGCCGCATTCTCCACCATACGAATGATCTGGGACAGGGTGGTCTCCCCGCCCACCCGGGTGGCGCGGCAGCGCAGATACCCGGACTGGTTGAGAGTAGCGGCGGACACGGTGTCACCCACTCCCTTGTCCACCGGCACGCTCTCGCCGGTGAGGGCGGACTCATCGACCGCGCTCTCCCCCTCCAGCACCACGCCGTCCACCGGGACGGATTCGCCGGGGCGCACCAGGAAGATATCTCCCACCGCCACCTGCTCCGCCGGGACGGTGCGCTCCTCCCCCTCCACCAACAGGGTGGCGGTGCGGGGCGCCAGCTCCATCAGCCCCCGCAGGGCGTCGGTGGTGCGGCCTTTGGAGCGGGCCTCCAGCATCTTGCCGAAGGTGATGAGGCTGAGGATCATCGCTCCGGATTCAAAGTACAGATCGTGCAGGCCGGCCATCGCCGTCGTGGGGTCCGCCGTCATGGTAAACAGCACGTAGGTGCTGTACACAAAGGCTGCAGAGGAGCCGAGAGCCACCAGGGTATCCATATTGGGGGCACCGTGGAGCAGGCTCTTGGCACCATGGATGAAAAACCGCTGGTTGATCACCATCACGATGACGGTCAGCAGCAGCTGAGCCAGGCCGACAGCCACCGGGTTGTGGGCCAAAAAGGCCGGCAGCGGCCATCCCCACATAGTATGCCCCATAGACAGGTACATTAACACCGCCAAAAAGCCCAACGAAACCAGCAAACGCCGCAACAGCGGTCGGGTGGCGTCATCCTCCAGCCTGTCGGGGCTTTTTTTCGGTTCGCTCTCCCCCTGCATCGGGGCGGCCCCGAAGCCCACCCGACTCAGAGCGGAGGCGATGACGTCGGGGGCTATATCCCCCTCCACCGTCATGGAATTGGTCAGCAGACTGACCGTGCATTTTTCCACGCCCGGCAGAGTGGATACCGTCTGCTCCACCCGGGCGCTGCAGGCCGCACAGGTCATGCCCGTCACACGATATTGCGTCATACCATCACCTCATCAATTTCTGCAGAATATCCAGCAGCTCGTCCACCACCTCGTCGTGTCCCTCCCGGATATCCCGGGACACACAGCCACGGATGTGGTTATTCAGCAGCTCCTTATTAAAACTGTTCATGGCGGCGCTGACCGCCGCCGACTGGGTCAGTATATCGGTGCAATAGGCGTCGCACTCCACCATACCGCGGATGCCGCGGATCTGACCCTCGATGCGGTTGAGCCGGTGAACGAGCCGCTTGCGCTCCTCCTCCGATCGCACCGTTTCTCTGCCGCACTGGCAGGCGTTCTGTTTGTCCATAGTATCACTTCCTTGCCCTCATTATATACCCCCTAGGGGTATATGTCAAGCAAAAAATCACAGCGCTGTAAACAATGAGTTACAGCGCTGTATATGGCTTGTATTCACTCGAACAAGGGGGTGGACAGATAGCGGTCGCCGGCATCCGGCAGCAGCACCACGATGGTCTTGCCCTCATTCTCCGGGCGGGCGGCCAGCTCTAAGGCTGCCGCCACAGCGGCGCCGCCGCTGATGCCGCAGAGGATACCCTCCTTGCGGGCCAGATTCCGGGCGGCAGCATAGGCGGCCTCTTCGGTTATGGGCAGGATATCATCGTATATCGCCGTATCCAGCGCCGCCGGAATAAATCCGGCACCGATGCCCTGGAGTCCGTGGCTGCCGGCCTCACCGCCGGACAGCACCGGCGATCCGGCCGGCTCCACCGCCACCACACGCACAGCGGGCTTTTGCGCCTTGAGATATCTACCCACACCGGTGATGGTGCCGCCGGTGCCCACGCCCGCCACAAAGATATCCACATCCCCATCGGTGTCCGCCCAGATCTCCGGGCCGGTGGCGGCGTAGTGGGCCGCCGGGTTGGCAGAATTAGCAAACTGGTCGGGGATAAAACTGCCGGGGATGGCCGCCGCTAGCTCCTGCGCCTTGCGGATGGCGCCGTTCATGCCTTCGGCGCCGGGGGTGAGCACCAGCTCGGCGCCGTAGGCCCGCAGCAGACGGCGGCGCTCCTCGCTCATGGTGTCCGGCATGGTCAGAATTACCTTATACCCTTTGACCGCCGCCACCGCCGCCAGGCCAATGCCGGTGTTGCCACTGGTGGGCTCGATGATGGTGGCGCCCGGGCACAGCAGCCCCTGCTGCTCGGCGGCCCCGATCATGGCCGCCGCCACCCGGTCCTTGGCGCTGCCGGCGGGATTGAAGCCCTCCAGCTTGGCCAGTACGCAAGCCGACGGGCACAACCGCGACAAAGCAAGCAACGGCGTGCCGCCGATCAGGTCAGTGATACTGCATGCAACATACATGGCACTCTCCCCTTTCCGTAATGACAGAATTATAGCACCCGTCCCTGCGGCTGTCAAGGCGGATAACATTGACAAAGGACGACACAATATGGTATGATGACAGGGCAATTGAGGTGAGGAGGTGTTCCTGTGAACGAGGCGTTTTCCCGCACCGCCATCCAGTTGGGTGACGAGGCGATGAAGAAACTGGCGGCCGCCCGGGTGGCGGTATTCGGCATCGGCGGCGTGGGCGGCTATGCCGTCGAGGCGCTGGCCCGCGCCGGCGTGGGAGCACTGGACCTCATCGACGACGACCGGGTGGCGGTATCCAACCTCAACCGTCAGATCATCGCCACCCACCAGACCATAGGGCAGTATAAGGTGGACGCCGCCGCCGCCCGCATCGCCTCCATCAACCCCCAGGCGGTGGTGCGCACCCACCGCACCTTTTATCTGCCGGAGAAGGCAACAGAATTTGACCTAACAGTATACGACTACGTCATCGACGCCATCGACACGGTGGCCGGCAAGATAGCCCTGGCCGAGGCGGCCACCGCCGCCGGCGTGCCGCTCATCAGCTGTATGGGCGCCGGCAACAAGCTGGACATCACCGCCCTGCGGGTGGCGGACATCAGCAAGACCACCGTCTGCCCCCTGGCCCGGGTGATGCGCAAGGAGCTGGGACGCCGGGGTATCAAGCATCTGAAGGTGGTGTATTCCACCGAGGACCCGCTGGTGCCGGCTGCGGCGACCGCAGAGACACCCGCACCCGAGAGCGACACCCGCCCCGCCCAGAGGCGGGCCAAGCCCACCCCCGGCAGCAATTCCTTTGTTCCTGCCGCGGCCGGCCTCATCCTGGCCGGCGAGGTGATCCGCGACCTGACCGGCTACGGACGCTGATATACAATACGATCGTTAGGAGTGCTAGTATGCATTTACAGGAATCCGGCCAGATGTATCTGGAAACTATTTTGGTGCTCAGCCGCCGCCTGCCGGCGGTGCGGTCCATCGACATCGTGGAGCACATGGGCTATTCCAAGCCCAGCGTCAGCCGCGCCATGGGGCTGCTGAAAAACGGCGGCTTCATCCACGTGGATGAGGACGGCTACATCACCCTGACCGAGGACGGACGGCAGGTGGCAGAGACCATTTTTGAGCGGCACACGGTGCTGACCCGCGCCCTCATCCTGCTGGGGGTGGACCCCGACATCGCCGCCGAGGACGCCTGCAAAATGGAGCACGCCATCAGCGACCAATCCATTGACGCCATTAAGAAATATCTGGATTCTTTGGTGTAAAGTTATTTTACTTAACACAACGAAAAAGCCCGAAACCATCGCGGTTTCGGGCTTTTTCCGTTGCTTATTGATAGCCATCGTACACTTCTTTAAGCCGATGGGGATAGTCGGTCATAATGCCGTCCGAACCGATGGCGATGAGCTGCTTCATCTCCTCTTTGTCGTTGATGGTCCAATAGTGCACCGCCAGATTGTGCCGGTGGGCGGTATCCACCAAGCCCTCGGTGGCCAGGTTAAATCCGTACTGGTCGGTGGGCAGCTGAAACACGCACATACCGTCCCGGTACAGTGCGTCCAGGCCCAGGGTCTGCAGCACGAAAAAGGTGGCCGCACCGCCCACACCGGGAGAGTACATAAATTCCTTCGGCACCTCGCCGGCCTTTTGCAGCCGTTTGTACTCATTGTATAGCTCGTCGTGGAAGCTGGCCAGCACCACCCGGTCAAAAGCATCGTACTCCTCCAGCAGGCGGAGGATCTCCTTCAGCGCCCGAAAGCCGGTTTCGCCGTACTGCTTGATCTCCACGTTGATGCGATTATCCGGAAAGGCCACCAGCAGGTCCTCCAGGGTGGTGGCTAAAAACACCTGCTGGTCCCGGGGCGACACACCGGCGGGATAGGGCACGTCGGTGGGGTATTTCTCCGCTCCGTTTTCATCGGTGAAGTGGGTCAGTTCTCCCGCCAGGCGGTTGATGCCGTCCTCATCCTCCTCCACCGGGTTGGTGTAGCCAAAGTCCACCTTCTGTGCCATCAGATCGGTGTAGTTCCACTCCTCGATCAGACCGGTTACGTTGGTCTTACGATCCAGGGAGATATCGTGGGAGAGGATCACCACACCATCCTTGGTGATGCTCACGTCCGTCTCCATCATCACCCGGGGGTCCACACTGTAGGCGTTGTAAAAAGCCTCCAGGGTGTTGTCCGGAAACTCCCGGTTTCCGCCGCCATGGGCGATGAGGATCGGCAGGTCGCCGTCCTTCATCATGGGGTTGTCCAGCAAAAAGTTGGTGGGCCGCGGCCAGAGAGCCAGCACGCCGTAGACCAGCACCAGCACCGCCAGCACGCAGGCGGTGATCTTGAGACCTTTATGTTTTTTCTTCATCATATACATTCCTTTCTTACAGCAGTCGGTCCACCAGCCACAGGATCCCCAACAGGATCGGCTGGTGCACCGCATAAATGATCAGCGAGTGACGGCCGATCCATTCCAGCACCCGACCGTGGGAGCGGTAAAACCATTTGGGAAAGCTGCCCCTGGACACCGGGCGGTGCAGGCCACGGCCGGCCAGAAACATAAAGAAATAGGGTATCACCGGGAAATAGTCCACACTGGTAAACGAAGGGTGGGCAATGCCCAGCGGATACAGATACCGCACGTCGGGCAGGGCCGGTGCCATCTCGGCAAAGCCCAAGTGCAGCACCCCGTCCTTGTGAAAGGTGCGGAACACCAGCCACAGCAACACCCCCAGGGCGGTGAGGATCGGCCACGGGATTCGGTCCAGCAACGGGGCCGCCAGCGCCGTCAGCACCATGCAGGCACCAAAGCCGGAGAGAACGCCGAACACGATGCCATAGTCCGGGAGAAACAGTGTGGTGACCACCGTAACCCCAAAGCCGGCCAGATACAAAAGCACACCCCGGCGCAGCAGATTGCGGGAATAGCCGGAGCAGATGCCGGACACCGCAAACAGCACCCACAAAAAGCCCACGTGCACCGCCTCCACCGCCGGATGTCCCGGGGTGAGCCAGGCCGGTACAGGCAGCGGGGTCATAAAGGCCAGATCGTACAGAATGTGATAGGCGACCACCAACAGAATGGCGCCGCCCCGCAGCCAATCCAGCATACACACCCGTTTTCGGCTCACTAAAGGTCCCTCCTACTCTGCTTTTTTACGAAAAGCCCGGTCCGTATGGCAACGGGCCGGGCCTGTGTTCTTTTTCTATCAATCCTTGTGCAGGCAGGCAGCGCCGACGATACCGGCATCGTTGCCAAGTTCTGCCACGCAGAGCTTAGTCTGCTTGACCGAATACTTGCTGTAACGATCCTTCTCGATATATGCGCGCACCGGACCCAGCAGGTTCTCGCCCTGGTTGCAGACACCGCCGCCCACGCACAGCACGTCCGGCTGGAAGATGTTGATCACGTTGACCAGACCGCAGGCCAGGTACTTTACGTACTGGTCCACCACGCCCTGGGCAGCGGCATCCCCCTGCTTGGCGGCGTCAAAGCAGACGCGGCCGTCCACCTTGCTGATATCGCCGCCCACCAGATCCCACATACGGCTGTCCCTGTTGGCCTCCATGGCGGCCTTGGTCTGACGGATCAGCGCCGTGGCAGAGGCATAGGTCTCCCAGCAGCCGTTACGGCCGCAGGTGCAGGGCTCGCCATCCACCATAATGACGATGTGACCCAGCTCGGCGCCCGCATAGTTGGAGCCGCTATAGATCTCGCCGTCCAGCACGATGCCGCCGCCGACACCGGTACCCAGCGTCACGCATACGCTTTTGGCGGCGCCACGGGCCGCACCCGCCATCGCCTCGCCCAGAGCGGCGGCGTTGGCGTCGTTCTCGATGTACACCGGCAGACCGGTCAGCTCTTTCATGATCGGGCCCAGCATCACGTGGGCAAAGCGCAGGTTGTTGGAATACTCCACCTCGCCGGTCTCCACGTTGCAGGTGCCGGGGCAGCCGACGCCTACGTAGGCCACGTCATCCTTGGTTACGCCGGCCTGCTCCATCACCATAAAGCACAGCGCCGCCATATCCTCGATGATCAGCTGCGGGTCCCGGGGCAGATTGGTCTTCACCTTAGCGGTGGTCACGATGTTGCAGTTCTCGTCCACCAGGCCGGCCACAATGTTGGTGCCGCCCAGATCAATGCCGATGGTATACATAATACATCTCTCCTTATTGTTAATACGCAGATTACAGGGTAGATAGCAACGCGGTAAAGCAGCCGCTCAGCTTCACCTCTCCGGCGTCAGCGGGGATGAAGAAGGTGTCGTAGCGACCAAAGGGCTGACCGGCGATGGTGCCCTCGCCCTCCAGCACCAGCACCGCCGTAAAGCTGTCGGGCTCGCCCACCGTGACGGTGCCGTCCGCCTTTAGCTCGGTGACGGTGAAATAGGAGCAGGAACTGACCTGGGTGAACACGCCGCCCTCGACCACCACCTGGGTGGGCTCGGCCGCATCGGCGGCACGGGTCAGGTCGGACACCTCCAGCGCCTTCTCCACGTGGAGAGGACGGGTGTTGCCCTGGGCGTCCCGGCGGCCGTAGTCGTACACACGGTAGGTTACGTTGGAGTTCTGCTGGATCTCGGCGATCAGCAGCCCCTTACCGATGGCGTGGATGGTGCCGGAGGGAATGAAATAGCTCTCGCCCTTCTGCACCGGCACAAACCGCAGGATGTCGGTGAGGGTATTGGTGCGGATGGCCTCCTCCATCTCGGCCCGGGTCACGTCCCGTTGAAAGCCGTAATAGATGCCGGCGCCCTCTTCCGCATCCAGGATGTACCACATCTCGGTCTTGCCGAACTGGCCCTCATTGGCCAGGGCATACTCGTCGCTGGGGTGCACCTGCACCGACAGGTCGCTGCGGGCGTCGATCAGCTTGATCAGCTGGGGAAAATCCTTAAAAGCGGCGGCCTTGGCGCCCAGGGCGGCGGCTCCCGCCTGCTCCAGCGCCTGCACAAAGGTGCTGCCGTCCGGCAGATAACTGGGGCCGTCCGGGTGGGCAGACAGTACCCAGGCCTCGGCCACGCGATCCATATCCGTAACGCCGTATTCTTTCATCAGCTTGTTGCCGCCCCAAATATAATCCTTAAAGGAAGGGGTCAGTTTCAATATTGTACTCATAAGGTCACACCTCTATCCGTTTTCGGCGCTGTGTTACCGCCGTCCTTTTTATTTTACCATACATTTCCATACAGGTCAACGAAAAAATCCCTCTATCCGGCCTGAACAGAGGGATTTTGCACATTCCGTTACTGATACACACGGATGTAATCGATGAGAAACTCCTGGGGCAGCACCGTATCCTCCTCGTTGGGACGGCGCTCCTCGTTATGATCGCACAGGGCCGTATTGACGAGGAAAAAGTGGGGCTTGTTGAAGCAGCCCTTCATATCCTCGGTGATGGGGACGGCGTGCTTTACCTCTCCGTCAAAGCACCAGCGCAGCTCATTCTCCTCCCACTCCAGTCCGTAGGTGTGGAAATCGTCGGCAAGCTTGCCCTGAGGCAGCTGATACGAGCGGATGACGCGATCGTGGCTATCCTTTTCCTCACTCTGCCAATGGAGACTCATGGTCAGCTTGCCGTTGGTGTACTCCTCTTTGGTGCAAAAGATCTCCATAATGTCGATCTCGCCGCAATGAGGCCAGTCCACCACGGGAAAATTCTCCCCCATCATCCAAAAGGCCGGCCACAGCCCCCGGCTCCAGGGCAGCTTGGCCCGCATCTCGATCCTGCCGTAGCGAAAACGGAACCTGCCCAAGGTGTTCAGGCTGGCAGAGGTGTAGCGGGCGCCCTCATAGTCCTCCCGGCGGGTGACGATGTGCAGCAGACTGTCCTGCACATAGGCGTTGCAGGGACGGTCGGTGTAATACTGGGGCTCGTGATTGCGGATAAAGCCGATCTCGTAATCCCAGACGTCCCGATTGATGGTATCGCCGTCAAAGTGCTCCTCAAAAACCAGTTTATCAAAGGCCATGCCGGCCACGTCCTCTCTGTGTGAAATCTCTTCTTATGCACAAATTCCCCGCCGGAAAACGGCGGGGAATCGCGACTCAATCACTGATACACGCGGATATAGTCGATGATGTAATGCTGGGGCAGGACGGTCTCGGTGTCGTTGGGACGCTCGTCCTCGTTCCAGTCGGACAGGGCGGTGTTGATAAGGATAAAGTGAGGCTTGAAGAAGCAATCCTTCATATCCTCGGTGATCTCCTGGGTGTGGAAGCACTGGTCGTCGAAATAGAAGCGGCACTCCTTCTCCTCCCACTCCACGGCATAGATGTGGAAGCCGTCCGCAAACTTTTCGCCGGCAGGCAGATGGAAATAACCGGTGATGCAGTTGTGCTCATCGGTGCCCTTGGTCTGAAAATGCAGGGTGGAGCGCATCTCGCCGTTGGTCTCGGGATCCTTGGTAACGGTGGCCTCCATAATGTCGATCTCGCCGCAGTGCGGCCAATCCACCACCGAAATATTGTCGCCCAGCGTCCAGAAGGCGGGCCAAATGCCCCGGGACCAGGGCAGCTGCGCCCGCATCTCGATGCGTCCGTAGGTGCAGGAGAACTTGCCCTGGGTGTTCAGGCTGGCGGAGGTATACTTGGCGCCCTCATAGTCCTCCCGCAGGGTGACGATGTGCAGCATACTGTCCTCTACGTAGGCGTTGCAGGGGCGGTCGGTGTAATACTGGGGCTCGTGATTGCGGATGAAACCGATCTCAAAGCTCCAGTTATCCCGATTGATGGTATCTCCGTCAAAATGATCCTCAAAAATCAGCTTATCGAATGCCATGCTTCTTCTCCTCTTACTGGTACACCCGGATGTAGTCGATCAGATACTCTTGGGGCAGGACGGTGTGCTCGTCGTCGGGGCGCTCGTTGTCGTTCCAATCGGACAGAGCGGTATTGACCAGGATGAACTGGGGCTTATTAAAGCAGCCCATCATATCCTCGGTCAGCTCGGCGCGGCGGGTCATCACGTCATCAAAGTACCAGCGGATCTCGTTCTCCTCCCACTCCACGGCCCAGATGTGGAAATCATCACCGAAGCGCTCATAGGGAGAGCGATAATTCTCAATAGAAGAATGGATGTCGTTGGCCTCTTTGGAGAAATAGTGGATGCTCATGGTCTGGGAGCCGTTGGAGGCGGGGTCGTCCTCCTTGCCGATCATCTCCATGATGTCCAGCTCGCCGCAGCGGGGCCAGTTGACCACGGGGAAGTTCTCGCCCATCATCCAGAAGGCGGGCCACAGGCCCTTGGACCAGGGCAGCTTGGCCCGCATCTCTACACGGCCGTAGAGGCAGGAATACTTGCCCATGGTGTTGATGCTGCCGGAGGTGTACTTGGCACCCTCGTAGTCCTCCCGCAGAGTGACGATGTGCAGCATGCTGTCCTTAACGTATACATTGCAGGGACGGTCGGTGTAATACTGGGGCTCGTGATTGCGGATGAAGCCGATCTCGTAGTCCCAGATATCCCGGTTCAGGGTATCCCCGTCAAAGTGATCCTCAAATACGATTTTGTCAAATGCCATGATGATAGCCTTCCTTTCGGTTTGATACTAACTCCAGTATACGGAAAATACTGGGAAAAGTCAATAGAAAAAGGCAATCCCAGCCCTCACTTTTCACTTGCTTTTTCCCATATGCCCATGGTAAAATATGAATAGATTGTTGATGAAGGAGGAATCGTTATGAAAAAATGGTTATGTGTATTGCTGGCAGGGGTGCTGGTATTAGGTCTGTCCGCCTGCGGCGGCACCCCCGACGTATCCTCGGAGGACCCTTCGGGCGATACCACGACCACCACCCTCGTCCAATCGACGGCAGGACTCCCTGCGCATTTTGCGGCTCTACTGGAAAATCAGCAACAGTTTTCCGTCGCCTCCTATTTTGGAGACAGTAATCCTCTCGCCTACAATTTGTCCAGTTATCTGGCCAAACAGCAAGACACCATACGAAAATATGCGTTACTGGATATGGATGGGGATGGTGAGCAAGAGCTGATCCTCGAGTTGGATCGGGAAGAAGATAAACTGATCATTTCAAAAAGCGGATCTTCTCTCTACGGCTATTCTTTCAGTCTGCGCGGCATGTATCGCATCGATTGTGACGGGACTTTCTATTGGAACAGCAACGCCGGAAAAACCTACGGTTGCTCCAAATTGCAGTTCGCAGGCAGTGATTATGAAGAAATCGAACTGTGGCGCGTGGAACACGGTGAGAATGACAGCTACGTGTGCTACGTGGATGACAAAGCCGTTTCCGAGGACTACTTTAATTCCGTGACCGCGGAGGAAAAAGACGAGGTTGATTGGGTCCAGTGGACAGACTCGCACTGATTCCATATACAGCAATCCTTAAAAGGGAGAGTTGAGCCATCTCAGCCCTCCCTTTTTCTGTGGGATGTTCCTCCATAGAAATCTGTTTCCGGCCTTGCAAATTTTGTCGTGACATTTTCGACAGGATGTGCTATAATTCCCCTCGGTGATGATTATGTTTTTTATGACAAAAGATACCATTCCCGAGGGGGTTGGCTTTCGCACGTTCGGGCCCATGCATCTGATCTGGCTGGCGTGTACGATCCTGTGCATTATCGCTGCGGCTGTGCTGTACAAACGACTGGATGACAAAAAACGCAGAGTGATGCGCATCGTCATTGGCTCCGTCATCGTTCTCCTTGAGATTGCCAAGGATGTATTCCACGGCATTGTGGGTGAATTTGGCGTCGGGTATCTGCCGCTGCACCTGTGCGGCATCAACATTCTGCTGATCGCCTTCGATCTGTTCAAGCAGAATAACACGGTGCGCAACTTCCTCTACTATTTCAGCATCGCCGGTGCGTCGCTGGCGCTGCTGTTCCCCAACTGGACCACCCTCCCCTGCTGGAATTTCTCCTGCATACACAGCTTTTCTATCCACGGGCTGCTGGTGATGTATCCCATCCTGCTGGTGTCCAGCGGCGAGGTGAGACCGGATCTGAAGACCATGCCGAAATGCATCCTGCTGCTGATCGGTCTGGCCATCCCGATCTACTTTGTCAATCTTGCCTTTGACACCAACTTTATGTTCCTGATGCGGCCGGACAAGGGAAATCCGCTGGAGCTGTTCGAGCAGTTGCTGGGCAGCCATCTGTGGGGTTTTCCCATCCTGCTGCCGGTGGTTATGTTCATCATGTATCTGCCCTTGTTCCTGGTCAACAAGCTGAGAAGGCAGGGCGTTTTTTCTCGTTTTTTCATAAATGGTTAAAAAACCCAAAAAAACATTTTACAATAGAAAATTTATATGTTATAATATTCACAATGCGATGAACCGATCCACCCCAAGCAAGGCTTGACCGTTCCGACCGACAACAGTCGACGGCAGAGCAAAGGGTCTCCCCCTCTTGTCCGTGGGGCGCTTTGGAAATATAAATCCAGGCGAAAGTGTGGCGCAGGCCGCGGGAATCATTGCAGGTTTGCAAAACGACAAAAACGTTGGAGGAGAAATCATGTCAAAGGTAATGCTGAAAAAGTATGAAGGCAATCCCATTATCACCCCCAAGGATATGCCCTTCAAGTGTGAGACCGTTTACAACGCAGGTGCGGCAAAGCTGGGAGACGAATACATCCTTCT
This sequence comes from Clostridia bacterium, assembly GCA_017397125.1. Classification (GTDB taxonomy): domain Bacteria; phylum Bacillota; class Clostridia; order Oscillospirales; family Acutalibacteraceae; genus UBA5905. Next base: position 71,406 of record JAFQKB010000029.1, read on the forward strand.
GCTCCGCTGCGGCAGAACCGACGGCCGTTCGGTTTTCGGTCTGGCGCGCTCCAAGGACGGATACAATTTTGAGATCCATCCCGAGCCGGTATTCCAGAAGGCGGAGAGCGGTATGTTCAAAAACCCTGAGAACAAGGGCGTAGAGGATCCGCGCGTCACCAAGATCGGGGATACCTATTACATCTTCTATTCCTGCTTTGCCACCTACGGTTTCCAGATCGGTCTGGCTAAGACGAAGGATTTCATCAACATCGAGCGCGTGGCCCTCACCACCGCCATCGACTATCGTAACTGTGTGCTGTTCCCGGAGAAGATCAACGGCCAGTTCGTCCGTTTCGAGCGTCCCAACTTTGCCAACTCCGGCAACGGCGGTATCTTCATCAGCTATTCTCCCGACCTGATCCACTGGGGTAACCAGCAGTTCATTATGACCACCGATTCCTATGACATCTGGCAGGATAACAAGATCGGCCCCGGTGCTCCTCCCATCAAGACCTCCAGAGGCTGGCTGAACATCTATCACGCCACCACCAACACCATGGCCGGCCAGATCTATCGTCTGGGCTGCGCGGTCCATGATCTGGAGGATCCCCGCAAGGTTATCGGCCGCTGCCACAACTTCATCCTTGCCCCCGAGGCCATCTACGAGCGCACGGGTTACGTGCCCAACGTGGTGTTCACCTGCGGCGCCATCGCCGACGACGACGGCACCCTGAAGGTGTACTACGGCGCCGCCGACACCGTGATGTGCGTGGCCGAGGGCAACATTGAAGAGCTGGTGGATGCCGCTCTGGCCGACGGTCCCGACACCACTGTCAAGGTTGAGTTCTGATCGGGTTCCAACCGTCCTACATAGCATAAGAAAACCGCCGTTGGGAAATCCCAACTGCATCTGTCAAGAAAAAGTAGACAGTAAAAAAGACAAAGTATCAAAAGCCCAGTTCGGTCTTGTACTGAACTGGGCTTTTGTAGCCCAAAGCGGCAGCCGGACGGTGGTTGTTGAAGTAATCAACATACCTATCCAGCA
>JAFQKB010000030.1 GCA_017397125.1 Clostridia bacterium
CTGGTCACCGGTTACGACATCATCGGCTTCTGGGTGAGCCGTATGATCTTCTCCGGTCTGCACTACACCGGCAAGAGCCCCTTTAAGACGGTGCTCATCCACGGTCTGGTGCGGGACAGCCAGGGCCGCAAGATGAGTAAGTCCCTGGGCAACGGCGTGGATCCCCTGGAGGAGATCGACAAGTACGGCGCCGACGCCCTGCGCTTTATGCTGGCCACCGGCAACAGCCCCGGCAACGATATGCGCTATATGACCGACAAGGTGGAGGCCAGCCGCAACTTTGCCAACAAGCTGTGGAACGCCGCCCGCTTCCTGCTGATGAACTTTGAGGGCCACCAGATCCCCCTGACCCTGCCCGCCGAGCTGACGCTGGAGGACAAGTGGATCCTGTCCCGCTTTAACGAGCTGACCCAGGCGGTCACCGACAACCTGGAAAAGTTCGAGCTGGGCATCGCGGTCAGCAAGCTGTACGACTTTATCTGGGATAACTTCTGCGACTGGTATATCGAGCTGTGCAAATCCCGCCTGCAGGGCGAGGGCGCCGACTCCGCCCGCCGCGTACTGCTGTACGTGATGACCGGTATGCTGAAGCTTTTGCATCCCTTTATGCCCTTCATCACCGAGGAGATCTGGCAGACCCTGCCCCACGAGGGGGAGAGCCTGATGATCTCCGCGTGGCCGGTCTACGACGCCGCCTACCACTTCCCCGCTGAGGAGAAGGAGATGGAGCGGGTCATGGAGGCCATCCGCGGCATCCGCAATCGCCGTGCCGAGATGAACGTGCCCCCCTCCAAAAAGGCGGATCTGTACATCGAGACCGCCTTTGCCGACACCTTCACCGCCGGCATCCCCTTCCTGCAGCGGCTGGCCTCTGCCGCCGAGGTGCAGGTGGGCGACAGCTTTGAGGTGCCGGGTGCGGTGAGCATCGTCACCGCCGCCGCCACCGTCAAGATCCCTATGGACGCCCTGGTGGACAAGGCCGCCGAGCTGGCCCGACTGGAGCGGGAGTATAACAACGTCAAAAAGCAGCTGGACGGCGTGATGGCGCGACTGAACAACAAGGCCTTTACCGACAAGGCCCCCGAGGCGGTGGTCAACGGCGCCCGGGAGCAGGCCGCCGGTCTGCAGGAAAAGCTGACTCTGCTGACCCAGTCTATGGATGCGATGAAATGAGCAACTATGGCGAGAGCCGCACCCCACCGGGTGCGGCTCTTTTTGTAAAGGAAAATCACGCATCCGATACAAGATTCAATAAAACGGGACAGAGAGAAGCCTCCCCCACCGAGGAAGCCTTGCGCACAGATGCCAGCGGCTCTTTTTGCTGTTGCGCCATGCACACAAAAGGATGTATAATAGAAAAAACGAACTTTTTTCCAAAAATTGTGACCTTTGGCCGGCGGATGCCGTGTATAGAGATGAAAGGCTCTACAGAGAGCCGGGGGGTGAATGGGAATGGATGACCACCGTATCGTGGCTTTGTATTGGGAACGGGATCCGCGCGCGCTTGCCGAGACCCAACAAAAGTACAGCGGCTATTTGCATCGTATTACGCATAACATTCTGCAAAACGAGCAGGACGCGCAGGAGTGCGTCAACGACACCTATCTGCGGGCGTGGAACGCCATTCCACCCCACCGTCCTCAGCGGCTTTGCGCCTTTTTGGGCAAGATCGCCCGCCATCTGGCGCTGGATCGCTATACCGCCAACACCGCTCAGAAGCGGGGCGGCGGCACCACCGCCACCTTGTTGGAGGAGTGGCGGGACTGCCTGCCCGACACCGCAGGGCAGGTGGAGGATGAGGTAGCCATACAGGAAACCATCAGCCGTTTTCTGCGGGGGTTATCCGCCCAGCATCGCCGTCTGTTTGTACGCCGCTATTGGTACGGCGACTCCATTAACGATCTGGTCGCCACCTTCGGCGGCAGCGAGAGCCGCATCAAAACGCAACTGCTCCGTACCCGTCAGGAGCTCAAAGAGTTTTTGGAAAAGGAGAACATTTCTGTATGAAGCGAGAAGAACGTCTGCATCGCCTGTTTGGCGGCATTGAGGACGAACTGATCGAGGATGCCGCCCACCCTCACGCCACGCTATACCTGTGGCTGTCCCGCATCGCCGCCATAGCGGCGGCGGTGGTGCTCACCATCGGCATCGCCACGGGCCCCTGGTGGGAGCAGAGCCCCCCGCCCATCGTGGATGACCCCACCCCCGACAGCTCTAACACCTCCGGCACCTCCGATGTCTCCCAAGAGAGTACCCATACCACCCAGACCACTCTCGGCACCGAGGATACCGCCGGCAGCCACGTATCCGACGATACCACCACGACGGCAACCACCACCATCGGCCCGAACACCTCCACCACCCAAAAGATAACCTCTCACAACAACATTTCCAAAAGCACCACCAAAAGAACCACCAGAAAAGCCCCCCAAAACACCACCCAAAAAGCCCCTACCACCGGCACCGCTGCCGGCAAAAGCACCACGTCAAAGCACACCTTCAGTACCACGACCAAAAAAACTGAGACCGAATATAAAACCTCCGCCGGCACCACCACGACCACCACCCTCCCTTGGTCCGGCACAGCCATAGTCGACGTGTTCCCCACCTTTCACTGGAACGCCCCCACCTACACCTACGTGGTGAAGAAAACGCCGCTGTCCCGAGAGGCTTGGGGAGCGTACATCACGGACATCAACGTCACCGGCTACGATCCCGTCACCGACACCACCCATACGATAAAAGCGAAACTTTATTACATTGACGGCACCAACAACCGAGCCGCCGTGGCCATTCGCTACGAGGGCGATACCGCCTATTATCCTGCGGTCAATATAAACTACTGGCCCTCCACACTGGGCGGGATGGTGACTCATCTTGGTTTTCTTACGCAATTACGGATCGGCAACATCCGCTACGACTATCGGGACGCCGAGGACAACCTGCACCAGGCGGAGTATGCCGGCCTAACCTACGAAAAAATGGCTGAATGGTTGTTCTCCGACAGCGAACGCCCCAATGTTTATTCGGAAACACCGTCTCTGGACAATCCTATAAAGGTGTCCGTCAGTCTCCCGTTGCTGGATGAACACGGCACCCTGACGGTATCGGAAAACGGTTATCTCTGCGCCGATCTGGTATCCTCTCAAAACGCCTTCTACATTGGCGAAGAGGCCGCCGCCAACTTCATAGACTACGTGCAGGATCACTGCACGGTGGTATACGACCGGGTGAAAACCGGCGACTGAATTTCCCTATGACTACCCCTTTTTATACCCCATTCCCCTATGGAAAAGCCGTCCGTCTTTGTGGTGGGCGGCTTTTCCCTTTTTCGCCCACGGACAAACGTGTTGACAACCACAAAAATGAAATATATAGTAAAAAGCGGAAACTCTTTCCAAAAACGCGTGACCTTTTGCTGCAAAAACCGGTGTATATAGGTGAAAGGCTTTTCAAACTGCCGAAAGGGAGGTGGCTGTATGGACGATTCTCATATCGTGCGGCTGTTCTGGGAACGGGACGAGTCCGCTCTCGCGGAGACCGACCGCAAATACCGGACGTATCTGAACCGCATCGCCTATAATGTCCTGCAGAACGAGCAGGACGCGCAGGAGTGCGTCAACGACGCCTATCTGCGGGCATGGAACGCCATACCGCCCCACGAGCCCGAGCGGCTGGCCCCCTATCTGGGCAAGATTGCCCGCCATCTGGCGCTGAACCGATATGCCGCCCTCACCGCCGATAGACGGGGCGGCGGCACCGTGGCCATCCTGCTGGAGGAGTGGCGGGACTGTCTGCCCGATAGGCAGGGAGATCCCTCCGACGACATAGCGGTGCGGGAGGCGCTCAACCGCTTTTTGTACAGCCTGCCCACCGAGCAGCGCGGTCTGTTCCTGCGCCGCTACTGGTACGGCGACTCCATTCGCACACTCGCCGCGGCCTACGGCTATAAAGAAAGCCGTGTCAAGATGGCCCTGTCCCGTATGCGACAGCAGCTCAAAGAGTTTTTGGAAAAGGAAGGTATTGCTATATGAAAAAAGAGGAACGTCTGCAGCACCTGTGCGGCGACATCGACGAGGCTCTGATCGAGGAAGCGGCCAGACCGCCCCGCCGGACTGTGGTACGCATCTGGCTGCCCCGCATCGCCGCGGCGGCCGCCGCCGTGGCACTGACCGTGGGGCTGGCCACCGGCCCCTGGTGGCAGCAGAGCCCGCCCCCCATCATCGACCAATCGGACGTCGAGTCTTCGGACACCAGCGATGAGACCGGCGACGTATCCGCAGACACCCAGACGGGTGACGTGTCCCTGGACGTCTCCGACGTGACGGACGCCAGCGGAGAGACCGGCGACGACACCACCACAACCACCACAACCACCATCAAACCCCAGGCCGGAAACAGCACCACCACCAGAAAGAAAACCACCATGAAAGACAACATCACCTGGAAGCCCACCGCCACAGCACCGGCACCGCAAGATACCACCACAACACGACACCAAATCGCGTACGTCAAAAAGTGGGACGAAAAATCCATCGTGGAAAAATTCCCCTCCTTTGACTGGAACAACACGGTCTTTGACCATTACGTGCGGGAGCATCCCCTGCTGCCGGCCGACGAACTGGTAGGGGATTACATCACCGACGTCACCGCCACCGGACAGGACGTCTATACCGACACCATCTACACCGAAACCGTCCACCTCTACGCCATCAAGGGCATCAGCACCAAGGCGGCGGTGGCCATACGGTACGGGGAGGATCCGATCTACTATCCTGCCTTCAACGCCGACTACTCCCCCGCCACCCTGGGGGATCTGATCGACGATCTGAATCTGGCCGAGACCATGACGGCGGGTAACGTCTATTTTGAATACCGGGATGAAGAGTTTAACTTCCACGACACCCGCTACAGCCGGCTGCCCGCAGAAAAACTGTGGGAGCTGCTGGCGGACCGCAGCCTGCCCAATGTGTACGACCAGCAGATGACCTTCTACGACACCATTGATATATCGGTGCATCTCAACCTATTCGGCATCTCCCACGTCCTATCGCTGGACGAGAGCGGCTATCTATTCACCAATATGCTATCCACCGGCAAGGCCTTTTACGTGGGCAAGGACGTATATACCGCCTTTGTGGACTACGTGCAGAACAACCTCGCGGTCGAGAGCGACCGGGTGGTGCCCTATACCCCCGCCCCTACGGACGAGGATACGGCTACCACCACCTCTAAGGGGGCACAGCCGCCCACCGTCACCGGCACTACCACCATCAAGCTGAACTGATCCTCTCTCTATATACCCCATCCCCTTAGGAGCCGTCTGTGCGTTGCACAGGCGGCTCCTCCCCTATCCGGAGACTATGAAAATTTACAGTTTGGAAATATGTTGGGGGGTCCTTTCCCCTTGACGATTGCCGGTCGGCGCAGTATAATGACCTCAACAAACCATATAGGAGGTTCACAGAATTATGGAAAAGAATAAATCCTTTAAACTACCCAAAACCATCGTATGGATCGTCATCGCCGTCATCCTGGCTGTCATTGTGGCCACCGAGTGCCTGGTCATCGTAGAGGCCGGTCACACCGGCGTGGTGGTGACTCTGGGCCGGGTCAACGACAACGTGATGCAGGAGGGCCTGCACGTCAAAGCGCCCTTTGTCCAGCAGGTGGTCAAGATCAACAACCGCATCGTCAAACTGGAGGTGGACACCGAGGCCTTCTCCAAGGACCTGCAGACCGTGTCCACCACCCTAGCCATCAACTACCGGGTGGACACCGAGATGTCCTACAGCATCTATAAGAACATCGGCGCCTCCTATGAGGACGTGCTGGTGGTGCCGGCGGTCAACGAGGTGCTCAAGGCCATCACCGCTAAATACACCGCCGAGGAGAGCGTCACCAACCGCTCCCTCATCTCCGACGGCCTCATCAAGGGGCTCAACGAAAAGCTCAATGCCGACGGTCTGTACATCACCGACGTGAACATCATCAACTTTGACTTCTCCGAGGCCTTTATCACCGCCATCGAGGAGAAGCAGGTAGCCCAGCAGCAGCTGCTCAAGGCGGAGACCGAAAAGCAGACCGCCATCACCAACGCCGAGGCCGAGGCCGAGGCGGTGCGCATCAAGGCGGAGGCCCAGGCCGAGGCCAACAAGATCCTGAACTCCTCCCTGACCCAGGAGGTCATCGACTATTTCAAGATCGAAAAGTGGAACGGCGAGCTGCCCATGGTGACCGGCGACGCCGACCCCTTTATCTCTCTGGACGCCCTGAAGGATACGGACGAAGAATAATCTGCAACCATACAAAAAGGAGCACAGACGCTGTCTGTGCTCCTTTTTTCGTTTATAAACGCTCCAGCACCCACTCGGCGCAGCGGATGCCGTCCACCGCCGCCGACAGAATGCCGCCGGCATAACCGGCGCCCTCGCCGCAGGGATATACCCCCGCCACCGCCGACTGTCCCCGGCTGTCCCGCAGCAGACGCACCGGAGAGGAGGACCGGGATTCCACCCCGGTCAGCACCGCATCCGGGCGGTCAAAGCCCCGCAGCTGCCGTCCAAACAGCGGCAGAGCGGCCTGCAATGAACCGGCCACAAAGCCGGGCAGGCACTCCCGCAGATCGGTCCAGGTGACCCCCGGCAGATAGGAGGGAATCACCGCACCGGGGCCGGTCGAGGCACGCCCCGCCAGAAAATCCCCCACCAGCTGGGCCGGGGCGCGGTAATTGCTGCCGCCCAGGCGATAGGCGGCCTGCTCCATTTTACGTTGAAAATCAAAGCCCGCCAGGGGATGATCCGAGCCAAAGTCCGCCGGCTCCACCCCCACCAGCAGGGCGCTGTTGGAGTTGACGGCGTCCCGGGCGTGCTCGCTCATGCCGTTGACCGCCACGCCCCCCTCCTCGGAGGAGGCGGCCATCACCACGCCGCCGGGGCACATACAAAAGGTGTACACTCCCCGACCGCCCTCCGGACGGCAGGAGAGCTTATAGTCCGCCGCGCCCAGGGCCGGGTGACCCGCCGCCGGGCCGTACTGACTTTCGTCAATCATACGGCGGGGGTGCTCGATCCGCACCCCCACCGCAAAGGGCTTCTGCTCCATAGGCAGGCCCCGGCTATACAGCATCCGGGCCGTATCCCGGGCGCTGTGGCCAATGGCCAGGACGACCTGGGTGCAGGGCATTTCCTCGTCCCCCTCGGGGGTGTGCACCACCAGGCCGGCGAGAGCACCGCCCTGTATGATCAGATCGGTCACCTGATGATAAAACCGCACCTGACCGCCCAGCCGCAGGATCTCCTGTCGCAGGCCACGGACGGTATCCTGCAGCCGGTCGGTACCGATGTGGGGCTTGGCCTGCCACAGGATCTCCTCCGGCGCGCCGGCGGACACAAAGGTCTCCAGCACCTGCCGGCAGCGGGGGTCCTTGATGCCGGAGTTGAGCTTGCCGTCCGAAAAGGTACCGGCGCCGCCCTCGCCAAACTGCACGTTGGAGGCGGTATCCAGCACCCCGGTGCGGCGAAAGGTCTCCACCGCCGCCCGGCGGCTGTCCACGTCGCCGCCCCGCTCCAGCAGGATGGGGCGTGCCCCGGCACGGGCCAGGGTCAGGGCCGCAAAAAGGCCCGCCGGGCCGCTACCCACCACCACCGGCGGCACCGCCGGCGGCGTTGTCAGGGCAGGCAGGATATAGGGGCTCTCCTCCACCCGACTGATCTTGTTGTTCTTCTGATGGCGGCGCAGGAGTCTCTCCTCCTGGTCCACCGCCACGTCTACCGTGGCGGTGAAATGCACCGCCTCTTTTTTGCGGGCGTCCACCGACCGCTTGCGCAGGCGCAGGGACACAATATCCGCCGGGGAGATCCCCAACAGGTCAGCGGCACGCCGCCGCAGGTCCTCCTCGGTATAGGACAGGGGTAGGGTTATTCCGGTCACACGCAGCATACCGCTCACCTCCTTTTTACCAGCTCTTTGCGATGGCCCGGGCCGCCACATAGGCACTGCTCCAGGCAAACTGCAGATTAAAGCCGCCGCAGTCGCCGTCCACGTCCAGTACCTCGCCGGCAGCGTACAGACCCTGGTGCTGCCTGCAGGCCATGGTGTGGGGGTCGATCTCTGCCCCCCGGATACCGCCGGCGGTCACCTGTGCGCCCCCAAAGCCCTGGGTGCCGGTGACCGGCAGCCGCCATCCCTTGAGGGTGGCCACCACCCGGCGGCACTCCTCAGCGGTGAGGGTGTCCGCCGGTCGGGTCAGGGGCAGCACCCCGGCCACCCGCAGCACCGTCTGGCCCACCCGCTTGTGCATCAGGCCGGTCAGCAGATCCTCCAGGGTCCGTCCGGGCAGACCGCTGCGCTGGGCGATCCGCCGGGTCAACACATCCATATCCCAATCCGGCAGCAGATCCAGCTCTGCCACCAGCTGGCCGCGCTTTTTCCGCTCCCAGTCGGCCACCGGCCGGGAGATCTGCATCACCGCCGGCCCGGACAGACCGTAGTCGGTGAACAGCACCTCGCCGGTGTGGCAGGCCAGCTCTTTGGCCTCCAGCAGCAGCCGGACGGCGGCATCCACCCGGATGCCCTTCACCGCCCGGACAAAGTCGGTGGTGGTGCGTATCTGCACGATGGAGGGGAACAGCGGCGTTTTTTCATAGCCCAGCTCCGTCAGCAGGCGATAGCCCTCGGCGCTGCCGCCCAAGGCCGGCGCCGCCGCGCCGCCTACGGTGACCAGCACCTGCGGGGCGCAGAAGCCGTCCGCCCCCGCCCATACACGCCAGCCGTCCCGGGTCCTCTCCAGGCGGTCGGCCTTTTTCTCACACAGTATCTCCACGCCGTGGGCCTCCGCCTCCAGGCGCAGAGAGTCCAGCACCGCGCCGGCCTGCTCCGACGCCGGATACACCTTGCCGTCCGGGCGGGTGACGCAGTCCACACCGATATCGGTGAAAAAGTGCAGGGTCTGCTCCACCGAAAAGGCGTCCAGCGCCGCCTGGGCCAGCGCCCTGTCTCCATGGTAACGGGCGGCGGTGGCGTGGATATTGGTCAGGTTGCAGGTGCCGTTGCCGGTGGCCAGCAATTTCTTGCCCACCCGGGGGTTTTTCTCCAGCACCAATATCCGGCGGCCGGAGCCGCACCGGGACAAAAAGACCGATGCCGCCAGACCGGCGGCACCGCCTCCGATGATGATACAATCGTAGGACATACCGTCCCTCCTTTGCCGCTATCAGCCGCGGCGGGCCAGCATTTTGAGAGCGTCCCGCACCAGGGTCTCCACCGGCAGGGCGCTGTCCAGCTTGCCCACCGCCGCAGAGGCCTCGCCGGCGGTAAAGCCCAGCACCGTCAGCGCCTGCACCGCCTGGGCGGCGTTGCTGCTGGCGGATACCGCCGCGCCGGCCGGCAGCTCCATACCGCCGGCGGTCTGGCCGGCGGACAGACCGTCCACCTTGTCCTTGAGCTCCAGCACGATGCGCTGGGCCAGCTTGGGGCCGACGCCGGCGGCCTTGGTCAGCGCCTTATAATCACCGGCGGCCACCGCCAGCGCCACCCGCTCCGGGGACAGCTCCGACAGGATGGAGATGCCCACCTTGGGACCCACGCCGGAGATAGCGGTCAGCTGCTTAAAGCAGGTCAGCTCGTTCTGCTCGGCAAAGCCGAACAGCTCGATGGCGTCCTCCCGCACGTTCATCATGGTATACAGCATGGCCTCGCCGCCGATGGAAGGCATCTGGCGGGCGGTATTCATGGTGATCTGGCAGCGAAAGCCCACGCCGCCGCAGCAGATGACCGCCATACGGGGCTCTAAATGGATGAGCTCACCCTTGACACAATACAGCATTTATACCTCTCCTCTCAGAAGCGCCTGCTTGAGCGCCGTGCCGCCGTACTGGGCGTGGCAGATGGCGATGGCCAGAGCGTCCGCCGTGTCGTCCGGCTTGGGTACCGCCTTGAGCCGCAGCAGCCGCTTGGTCATCTCCATCACCTGGGGCTTTTGGGCCTGGCCAAAGCCGGTGACGGCACTCTTGACCTGCAGGGGCGTGTACTCGAACACCGGCACCCCCTGCTTTTGCAGGGCCAGCATGGTGACGCCCCGGGCCTGGGCCACGTCGATGGCGGTCTTTTGGTTATTCTGAAAATATAATTTTTCCACCGCCACCGCGTCCGGGGTATACCGGGCCAGCAGGGCGGATAAATCGTCGTAGATCATCTCCAGCCGACGGTTAAAGGGGACGCCGGCAGGGGTGGTGATCGCCCCGAAATCCACCGGGATGTACCGTCCCCGCTCGTAGCGGATGAGGCCCCATCCGATGATGGCATAGCCGGGGTCAATTCCCAATATCAGCATCGTCTTGTATCTCCGTTTGTTGTGTAGTCTCGGCGGTGGTGCTCTCCTCCGCCGATTGGGTGGTGGAGTCCGCCGTCGTGTCGGTGGCGGTGGTGCCGTCCACCGGCAGCGCTGTGCCGGTGGTGGTATCCGTTCCGTTATCCGCCACCGTGGTGACGGTGGAGGGCTGGGTCACCCGGTCGATGGTGGAGGTGGTAACCGTGGTTTGGCTCTCCCGGGTGACAGAGGTAGTGGTGACGGTGGTCGTGGTTACAGCGGTGGTTGTGGTCCGGGTGGTGGTGCGTGTGGTCCGGGTGGTGCGGCGGCCGGCGGTCAGGGCCTTGGGCATCCGCACGTTGTTGTTGATCCGATAGGCCGGCGGGGTCTGGCGGTCGGTCACCTGCCGGGCCGCCACCACCAGCCGCGCCCCGGCAAAATCGTATTCCGTCTGGGCGTCGGTGGAGATCAGCAGAAAGTTATCCTGCTCGGTCACCGGGCTATCCGCCACGAACAGCGAGCGGGCCTGCAGCTCCGCCACAAAATCCTTGTAGCTCTTGACCCCTTCGGTGAGGCTAAAGTCGTCCGTGTCCCGCTCGTCTATAACAAACACCGCAAAGATCTCCCAGAGGGACCGCTCGTACAGGGTGCTGCACTCGACGTAGGGGTGCTCCTGCAGATAGGCGATGCGCCGGTAGTTGAGCAGGTCCGAAAGCATCTGCCCGTCCCCGGTGTTTTGTCCGTAGATCCGGGTGTACTTGCCCTGTTCGTCGTACTCACCGAAATACAGCTGGCCGTAGATGGACAGTTGCTTGAGGAAGCTGTGGTTGCGGTAGTAGGCATCGGTGTACTGCATCACGGGATAATCGATGTTGGTATCCGGAATGTAGATCCAGCCGCCGATGTCCTCATTCATATCGTACAGACCCTGGAACAGGGCCATCATTCCTTCAGGGTATACCTCCTGGGTGTCGGCGCCGCCGGTCAGGTCGGTGGGAGCCTCCCAATACAGGTCGCCCAGCTGGTCCTGGAGCTGGCGGTTGCGGTCCGGGTCCAGCAGATGCCGGTAGCCCAGCAGCAGGCAGCCGCCAATGAGGGTGATCACCAGCAGCCAGCACACGCACTTGATGAGCACCCTCCACAGAGAGTCTCCCCGCCAGGGGAGCAGACGGGCCAGCAGACGGGGGTGCTTCGCCCCCTGGGTGCGGGGGATCTCCCGTCCGGCCGCCGGGCGGCGCTCGCCCCCGGCCATTACCGCCGGATAGGCGGACAGATATCGCCACAACAGCCACAGAACCTGATCGGCGGCTTGGCGGCGGATGGCGGCCCGGTCCGGGCCATCCAGGTGCAGCTCCTCCACCCAGGTACGCTTTTTATCCGCCAGGGCGATGAACACCGTGCCCACCGGCCGATCCTCTGCCGGCTGGGGGCCGGCCTCGCCGGTGACCGATACGCCGATATGGGCACCGGCGCTCTGCCGCACCCCCCGGGCCATCTGGCCGGCGGTGGCGGCGCTGACCGCACCGGTCTGCTCCAGCGTGTCGGGGGACACCGCCAGCAGCTTTTCTTTACACTCGTTGGAATAGGATACCACGCCGGTGCCAAACACCCGGGAGGCGCCGGGCACGTCGGTCAGGGCAGCGGCGATCAAGCCGCCGGTGCAGCTCTCGGCGGTGGCCACCGTCAGACCGTGGGCGTTCAGCAGCCGCACCACGCAGGCAGCCAGGGACTCCCCCTCGTAGCTGTATACGTAGCTGCCCAGACGGACCACCACCTGGTCGGTGATGCCCTCCACGGCCTCCGGGTCTCCGGTGAGGGTCACCACACCGTGCCCCCCACAATAGGACAGAGTGACCCCGGACTCCGGACAGTCCAGCAGGTCGCGCAGGCGCTGCTGCAGGGTCTCTTCGGCCACGCCGAACAGACGGATCTCCCGGGTCATAGGGTCACTCTCCTTTCTAGCTTAAGGTGACACGAACAATCCGAACCTGTTTTGAAAAGACGGATTCTCGCTCACTCTTGGTTAAAATACTCGCGAATACACCTTATATCTGCAGGGTGCGGATACCCTCCAGGGCCTCCGTCACCAGGGCGTCCACGTCCAGGGCCGCCTCCGCCTCCTCCACCTTGCGCAGCTTGGGGCGGGTGCAGGGGTGCCGGGGCGTGAACACCGTGCAGCAATCCTCATAGGGCTGGATGGACAATTCGAAGGTATCGATCTTACGGGAGATGGTCACGATCTCCTCCTTATCCATACCGATGAGCGGCCGGAATACCGGCATGGTGGCCAGGGTATCCACCACCGCCATGGCGGGGATAGTCTGGCTGGCCACCTGTCCCAGGCTCTCGCCGGTGATGAGGGCGCCACAGTCCGCGTCCCGGGCCACCCGCTGGGCCAGCCGCATCATAAATCGCCGCATAATGAGGGTGAAAAACTCCTCCGGGCAATTCTTCTGGATCTCCTCCTGGATGCGGGTAAAGGGCACGATGTGCAGGGTCATATTGCCCGCGTACCGGCCCACCTTCTCCAGCAGAGAGATCACCTTTTGCTCCGCCCGCTCACTGGTGTAGGGGGGCGAGGCGAAATGGATACCGGTCAGCTGGATGCCCCGCTTGGCCATCATATAGGCCGCCACCGGGCTGTCGATGCCGCCGGAGATCATAATGGCCGCCCTGCCGCCGGTGCCCACCGGCATACCGCCGGCACCGGGCAGCTGCTGGGCGTGGATATAGGCGCCGAAATCCCGGATCTCCACCATGATGAGCAGATCGGGGTCGTGCACATCCACCCGCAGGTGGTGATAGTGGGACAGCACGTAGCCGCCCACCTCCCGGCTGATCTCAGGCGAGGTGTAGGGGAACGCCTTGTCCGCCCGCTTGGCCTCCACCTTAAAGGTCTTGGCGGTGGCCAGGCGGTCACCCAGGTACTCCACCGCCGCCTCCTGAATGGCACGCAGGTCCTTTTGGGTGACCCGGGCCCGGGAAAAAGCGGCGATGCCAAACACCCGGGAGACGCTGTCGCAGGCCTCCTCCAGGTCGGCGTAGTCGTTTTTGGGCTCGATATAGATGGTGGACTGGGCGCGGCGCAGGGTAAAATCCCCGGCACGGCGCAGGCGATACCGCAGGTTGCGCATCAGCGCCTCTTCAAAGGTGCGGCGGTTGAGGCCCTTGAGGGCCAGCTCCCCGTTTTTGATCAGCAGGATCTCCCGGGGTGTATATTGTTCTTGCATGGTGTTCCATCCTTACTCGTACTTTTATTGTGGCGTGTCCGGAACAATGGATATATCCCCGCCACTAGTGTCCTCCGGGATACTGGTATCCCCTGAGATGCTGGTATCACCCGGGACACTGGCATCATCTGGGATGCTGGTATCGTCCGGGATGCTGGTGTCATCCGGAATGCTGGTATCCACCGGGATGCTGATGTCATCCGGAATGCTGGTATCCCCCGGGATGCTGATATCCGAACCAATGCTCACGTCGCTCGGGGCGGTGGTTGTGGTGGTCCCGGAGGTGGGGGCAGAGGTGCTCTGGGTGGTGGTGCCGGTGGTGGTGCCGGCCGAACCGGTGGGATAGGTGGGATAGGTGGCGTGAGAGGATCCGGTACCGGAGACGTCGGAGGTATCAGAGGTATCCGACGTATCGGAGGTATCGGTTCTGCCGGTGGTGGTCGTGGTGGTGGATACCGTGCCCACATAGTCACCCTCATAATAGGGATGCAACGGCAGCCTCTGGTTTACGTACCAGTTGCGGGGCATGATCGCGTCTTCATTCTTGACGATCTTGGTTGTATCCATCACCTCGGCGCCACGGTTGCGGCGGGCAACCACCACCAGGCGGCCGTCCTTCACCTTGGCGCTGCTCTTGCCGGTGCAGGTGGACAGCACCACGATCTCGTCGCCGGACTGCACCTCTACGGGATAATCGTAAATGGACCGGGCGCGCATCTCCTCCACGTAGGCCAAAAAGTCCTCTTCAGATACAAAATTGGTGCGCCGGGTATTGAAATACCAGTCGGGGTTGGTCTCCGCCTCGTCGGTGAGGATCACCGCAAAGACCTGGCACTCATAGCGCCGGAACAGGGTGCTCAGGGTAAAGGTGGAGGCGGCCCGGGCGTTGTTTACGTTGCCCAGCAGCTTGTTGAGGCCGGCCAGCATCTGGCCGCTGGCCATATTGTGGCCGTAGATGATGGTGGACTTATTCTTGTCGGCTCTGGTATCCAGCTTGTTGTTCTGGTCAAAGAACAGAGCGCCGTTTTTATTCTTCTTCTCATCAAAGTCTAATGTCAGATACTTATCGTTATCCCCGGAGTACATGACGGGATAGTCGATGTTGAGAAAATCATTCTTACCGGTGGCGTGAAAGGTCAGCCAGCCGCGCACCTCGTCGTTGCGCTGATACAGCTCCTTAAAGGAGGCCAGCATACCGTCGGGATAGTTGGCGGTGTCCGCCACCTGCATCTGGTTGTCCGGTTGGTACAACTCCACCAGCTCCTGGTTGAGTTGCTGGTTGTGCCACGGCTGGATGCACAGGTCCACCAGCAGATACCCCAGGGAGAACAGCAGCACCGCCAGAGATACCAGAAATCCGATCTTGCGCACCAGGGTGCTGCCGGAGTCACCCCGGGCAGGCAGATTGCTGCAAAAGCCGGCCCACAGCACCGCAAAGGGGTTGCGGCGGTTGGCGGGGGGCGGCACGGTATCACTATCCTCCGATTCCGTGTGCGGCACCCGCGCCAGCAGCGGCACCCGTTGCTCAGCCTCATCCTCGTCCTCATCGTCCAAGTCGGGGATGAGCAGCAGATCCAGCTCATCCACAGGCAGCTCAGCCGCCAGATCTGTATCGATGTTGGAAAAATCGCCCACAAAGACCCAATCATCGTCGCTGTCGGGAGTAGCGGCCGCACCGACCTCTTTCTCCATCTCGTCCAGCAGATTGAGCACATCCTGGGCCATCTTTTGATTGTCGTTTACGTTCCGGTCGGTCATACCCGTACTCCTTTCCGGCGGTTACCGCCTGGCCAATTTCTCCATCGCCTCCAGCAGGCATTCGGCAAAGCGGTCCATATCCTCTGCCGTATTGTCCCGACACAGGCTGACCCGCAGGGCACCATCGATCTCCGCCGCCGGCAGCCCCAGCGCCGTCAGCACCGGGCTGGCCGCCCCCTTGGAGCAGGCGGAGCCGCTGGATACGTACACCTCCCGCTGGGCCAGAAAGTGCAGCATAGTCTCGCTGCGCAGCCCGGGAACGGACAGGTGAATGATATACGGTACGCCGCCCTGGGGCAGATGGAACCGAATGGCCGGGTTATCCCCCAGCCGCTCCATAAGCCGACGGCGTAAGCTATCGTAGTGTGCCATCTGCGCCGCCGGTGTAGGCAGCGCTTCCACCGCCGCGCCAAAGGCGGCGATCAGCGGCGCCGCTTCGGTGCCACAGCGGATGCCGCCCTCCTGCTTGCCGCCGATATTGCGGGGCAGCACCCGGACACCCTTTCGCAGATAGAGGGCGCCCACCCCTTTGGGGCCGTGGATCTTGTGGGCGCTGACCGCCATGGAGTCCACACCCCATCGGCCGGCGTGCAGAGGCAGCTTGCCCGCCGCCTGCACCGCGTCGCAGTGGATGTGGGCGCGGGGCGCCACCCGGCGGATGGCCGGCACCGCCTGCTCCAGGGGGAACCGGGCGCCGGTCTCATTATTGACCAGCATCACCGCCACCAGCGCCGTATCCGGGCGGCAGGCCGCCGCTATGGCGGCGGCGGTGAGGGTGCCGCTCTCGTCCGGCACCAGGCGGGTGACCTCGTAGCCCTGCTTCTCCAGCCGGTCGCAGGCCGCCGCCACCGAGGAGTGCTCCACCGCCGTGGTGACGATGTGCCGTCCCCCGTGGGGATGGGCCGCCACACTGCCCAGTATGGCCAGATTGTTGCTCTCGGTGCCGCCGGAGGTGAAATACACCTCCTCCGGCTGGCAGCCCAGCATCCGGGCCACCTGCCGCCGGGCGGCGGTCAGCTCCTGCTCCGCCTGAAAACCCAGGGAATGGAGTGAGCTGGGGTTGCCATAGGTTTCGGTCATCATGGCATAGGCCTTGTCCGCCGCCTCCCGGCACACCCGGGTGGTGGCACTGTTATCCAGATACACCTGCGACAACGTAATCTCCTCCACTCTTTAAGTAACATATTTATACAGGATAGATTATATAATAAAAGATTGCGCTTTGCAACAGTTTTGTGAAAGGCGCTTGTGCAGAATGAAAAGAAAAGAAGCTCACAATAAATGCACCAGCAAAAAATCCCGACAGTTTGCACTGTCGGGATTTTTCATTGAAGCAAATTTTATGGCTGCGTTGTTCTGTTTTAGAACAGATTCTTATAATCTGCCACCAGGCGAATGTCATCGAAATAGAAGGGAACGTTCGTAAACTGACTGTTGGCCATAGAAGCATAGAAATACAAGCCGGTCACAACCGTATCCGCATTCATCTTTGCAGAACCATACTGGAAATACTCCACCGGGAAAGCGAAATAGCCTTTTTTGCCCTTCATGGCCTGAGAGCCGTTTTCGCCTGCGCCAAAGCAGCCATCCATGCCGTGGGACAAAGTCTGCCACTGGGTGGAGCCGTCGGGCAGATAGTAGAAGGAGGACTTGAAGTCTGCATCGTCGGTTCTGTAATAATCATACTCATTCAAGCCAAAGCAAGCCTTGCGGAATTCTACATTGGTAAAATCGGCCCAGACCAGCAGGTATTTATTGTTACCCAGTCTACCCTTGTTGGTCATTTCCATAATGAACTCAAAGTTGGAGGCGTCGCTTCTGAGAATCTGGATGGCATCGCCGCCATCCACACCCTTACCATCCACCAGGGACAGGGTGGCCGTGCCGGTCATAGCGCCGCCATTCCAATTCTGCAGGGTGGCTTTCTCCACCTGCTCTTTGGTAAACTCCAAGGACACATTGTCGGCCAAAACCTCATACACGGTAGGATCCTGAGGCTGAGTCAGACTCTGCAGACGGGTGACGTGGGTGGGGATGTTGTCGATAGTGGCCAAATTCATATCAAACGCGCGGGCGCCCTGCATACGGTGATCGTGGTAGATCAGGTCGCTGACGTTGGGAGAGTTGCACAGCTTAATGCCCTTATAGTTGAACATATAGTCGTTGATGTGGTCGTGGCCGGTGACCACCGCTTTGACGTCGCCCCGCTCCAGCATAGTTTCGAACATATCGTTCATATCCTTGCTGGAAGAGCAGATATCCTCGTTGCGCTCGCCGTCCCACTCGTAAACCAGATCTTTATTGTTGCGGTTTTCATAAGCCACACGGTTCTCATACAACGGGATGTGGAAGGCCATCAGAGCAGGAACCACCTGACCGCCATTGTATTCCTGCAACAGCTTGGAGTTCTCTTCATACCACTCCACCTGATTGTCCTTGATGTAGTCATAGCCGCCGGAGGCATAGGCACCGGAGTCCAGGCAGTAGATCACCGAGCCCAGAGAGCCGTCCCGGTTGTACACGCCCAGAACGTAGTTGCCCACACCGAAGATGTCGGAGGGGCCGGCCTTGGACACGCAATACTCGTAGGACTCATAGACGGCCTGCTGTTTGGCCTTGGTCATACCATACTCTTCGTCGTGATTGCCGTATACGTGGCACCAGGGGATCTTTTTCTCCTCGACGTAGCTCACGATGGCATTCAAGTTGTTTCTCAAAGAGGTCTCGCTGTAAGAGTTGATGGTGTTGTCACCGGTGTAGATCACCAGATCGGGCTGTTCGTGATCCACCAGCAGCTTGATGCGGTCCTTGACCTCCTGCACGTCGGTGGCGTTGCCGTTGATGTTCATGTGGGCATCCGCAATGATTAACACGCGGAAAGAGCCGTCCTCATTGTAGAACAACGGATGCTTGGTCTTCAGCAGTTCTTTCACCTGTTGGTTCACTTGCTCCTCCTCGGGGATGGTGGCGTTGTTATAACTCTGGGATACGGTTTCGCCATACTCCACCGCCTCAGCGCCATCCTTGTCCTCATACACCACGTAGGGACGGACGTAGATCCCGGCGTCCAGCTTGTGATCGGGAATGTTCACGATCCGCACAGCATAGGTAAAGGCGTTTTCCTCAACGCTGCACAGATACTGCGCCTGAATGTCGATGACCTTAGCGTCGATTACAGAATCCAGCGTCATGTTGCCCTGGCCGATGACAGACTCGTTGGTCACCACCGCACCCACACGCAGCACCTTGTGCTGTCCGTTCAGGGTGCTGGCAGAGCCGCTCACATAGCTGTAATCCTCCTCCATACGGGCGCCGTCGGCATGCACCTCAAACTGAAAGGCCAGATCATTGCTGTTGAGGTTGGTATCCCGTACGCTGGTCTGCCCACCGGTCACAAAGGGCTCCACAGACAAGAGATCCGACGCAGTAGCCGATGCACTCATAGGCAGCAGGGTGCACAGCATCGCCATGCAAACCAAAGCAGTCACCATTTTGCACCAATTTCGTTTCATCACAGTTTCCTCCTTATATCTACTTATTTCCGGCTATCCAGAAAATCCTGTAAAATAATGGTAGCGGCGACGGTGTCCACCACCTGCTTGCGCTTTTTGCCCCGCACATCGGTCTGGTTGAGATAGCCGATGGCGGACACGGTGGTCATCCGCTCGTCCCACAGCTCCACCGGCAGGCCGGTGGCCTCGCCCAGGGCGGCGGCAAAAGCCTCCGCCCGCTTAGCCGCCTCACCACGGCTGCCGTCCATATTCCTGGGGTGACCCACCACGATCATCTCGGCTTTTTGCTCACGGGCTATATCCGCAATTTTGGGCAGCAGCCGCTCATCCACATACTCCGTGATGGTGCCCACCGGGGACGCCAACCGCTCGCCCACGTCGCTGACGGCGATGCCGGTGCGGGCGTGCCCCAGATCCACGGCCAAAATCTTCATAGGGTCACCTCCTTGCATTTGTGTCAGACTACCTGCTTCTCCTTTTTGGGCAGAGAGAGAACGCTGCCTACAATCGTCAATAGATATCCAACGAGAAGAAGTCCACCACTAGCCAAATAGCCGAACACAGTGGTAAAATAGCTATCTATCAAACCCAGCTCGTTGAATATCACATACTGGGGAATCGCCGGTGTAACTAAAGAAAACAGCCCGAACACCATCAGCAGAGAATTTACGGCTATCGACAGGATCGAGAGCACTTTTCCGCCTTTATCTTTGAGATTGCGCACCAGCAATAGAACAGGAAGCACCATCAGCAAAAGCAGGCATAGAGCCGGATACAGATCGTTGAACAGCAAAAAGGTCACTCCGTTGCTGTCCGGCGCGCCGGACAAACTGCTAAGAAAACGGATGATCGACCAGAGAAACACCACCGCCATGCACAGGATGCCCACGAGCAACACGATGTTTTTACTTTTTTTCATTTCTGTTCCTCCTATACTATTCCACGACAAAATCACAGTATAAACATAGCATACCACACTTTACCATAAATTGCAATCACTCTTATTTGCAACTTTTCCGGCGGTTTCTCGTCAATTTTAGCCTATTTCCGTTACGCTGGACCGGGTTTTGTAAAAAAATATGAAATTTTGTAAATTATTTCTTGCAAACCCACAATTTTCTGCTATAATAGAACCATCGTCGGGTGACTATGTTTCGGCCCGGCCCAACTACCCATAAAGGAGTGTTTTTTATGTCTTATGTTGATCGCGTATTGGACGACCTGAAGGTCCGCTATAAGGACCAGCCGGAGTTCCTGCAGACCGCCGAGGAGGTGCTGGACAGCCTGCGCCCCATCATCGACCAGAACCCCAAGTACGAGGCCGCCAGCCTGCTGGAGCGCCTGGTGGAGCCGGAGCGTGTGGTGATCTTCCGTGTGCCGTGGATCGACGACGCCGGCAAGATCCAGGTCAACCGCGGCTATCGCGTCCAGTTTAACAGCGCCATCGGCCCCTATAAGGGCGGCCTGCGCTTCCACCCCTCTGTGAACCTGAGCATCATCAAGTTCCTGGGCTTTGAGCAGACCTTCAAGAACTCCCTGACCAGCCTGCCCATGGGCGGCGGCAAGGGCGGCTCCGACTTTGACCCCCGGGGCAAGTCGGACTACGAGATCATGCGATTCTGCCAGAGCTTCATCACCGAGCTGTTCCGTCACATCGGCCCCGACTCCGACGTGCCCGCCGGCGACCTGGGCGTGGGCGCTCGCGAGATCGTCTA
>JAFQKB010000031.1 GCA_017397125.1 Clostridia bacterium
CCCTAGAAGGGGCTTTTACAGGCTCAGCCCCTGAAAGGGGCGCAGAAGTTTGGCACCGCATTACCATCACAGGCAGCCGCTCACGTGCGGCTGCTTTTTTTGCCTACTTGTTCTTGCAACCCGTAAACGGGTCCATATACTCCTTCATACTGATTTGATCACTCGAGTAATCTTCTTCCAGTTGATTTCGTATATACTCTTCAATGACTTTCTTGTTCTTGCCAACCGTATCTACGTAATATCCTCGACACCAAAAATGCCTGCTTCCATACTTATATTTTAAGTTGGCGTGCCTATCAAATATCATCAATGAACTTTTTCCCTTGAGAAATCCCATAAACTGTGCTACACTAAGATATGGTGGAATCGTCACCAACATATGTATGTGATCTACACATGTTTCTGCTTCAATGATTTCCACTCCCTTTTGCTCGCACAACTTTCGCAGAATTTCTCCTATATCTCTTCGTAATTGCCCATATATTTCTTTACGCCTATATTTTGGCGCAAAAACGATATGATACTGGCATCTGTAACTCGAATGTGCTGTGTGCTTGATTTCATTGTTTGTTTTCTTCATTTGTTAAAAACCTCCTTGATACTCTTTGGTAATGCGGTCGCCAAACCATTTACCATTGTATCACGGAGGTTTTTCTCATGCTAAAGCTTTTTATCTTCCCCCAGTAGAACTGGGGGTTTATTTCCACGTCTAAAGACACCAATCAAAAGGCTCTGTCCGGATGGACAGAGCCTTTTTCGTGATGCGATTAGCCGTTAGCCTTCTTGGCGAGGGCAGACTTCTTACGGGCCGCAGTGTTCTTGTGCAGCAGACCCTTGGCAACAGCCTGGTCGATCTTCTTCTGGGCAGCGCGGACAGCCTCGGTGGTGTTCTCACCAGTGGCGATGGCGGCGTTGGCCTTCTTGATCTCGGTCTTCAGAGCAGAGCGGTTGGCCTTGTTGCGGGCCGTCTTAACGGCGATGACCTTCACACGCTTTTTAGCGGATTTGATGTTGGGCATAGTTGCACCTCCTATCCAATTATAGTAATCACGCACCTGATATCTTAACACCTTTATCTAAAAAATGCAACATAAATTTTTCAGAAATACGGATTTTTCCCGTTTTTGACCAGTTTTCCGGGTAAAATACCCCTAAAAGGAGGTCGATTTGAATGAATTTTCGCACCGATCTGGCGGTAGAGGCCGCCGAACCCCACCGTCTGACCGCCGACGACGTGGAGCAGGACAGCCGGCAGGAGGGGGATATGACCCTCACCCGGATACGGATCCTGTCGGATAAAGGAGAGGCGTCCATCGGCAAGCCCCGGGGCCGGTACATCACCGCCGCCCTGCCGCGGCTAACCGACGAGGAGCGGCATCTGACGGACTACGCCCGGAGCATCGGCCGGGAGCTGGCGGCGCTGCTGCCGCCGGAGGGGACGGTGCTGGTGGTGGGGCTGGGCAACCGCACCGTCACCCCGGACGCCCTGGGTCCCACCACGGCGGATATGGTGCTGGCCACCCGCCACATCCGGGGCGAATTCGCCCGCACCGCCGGGCTGACCGACCTGCGCCCCACGGCGGTGGTGGCCCCCGGGGTGCTGGGTCAGACCGGCACCGAGAGCAGCGAGCTGGTGCGGGGGGTGTGCCGGGAGATCCATCCCGGGGCGGTGATCGTCATCGACGCCCTGGCGGCCCGGAGCGTGGCCCGGCTGGGCCGGACGGTGCAGCTGTGCGACACCGGCATCGCCCCCGGCAGCGGGGTGGGCAACGACCGGCGGCCCCTCAACCGGGAGGTGCTGGGGGTGCCGGTCATCGGCATGGGGGTGCCCACGGTGGTGGACGCCGCCACCCTGGTGGAGGAGATGACCGGCACCGAGGCCGCCCCGGACAGCCCGCCCATGATGGTCACCCCCCGGGAGATCGATGTGATGATCGGCCGGGCCGCCCGCCTCCTGGCGATGAGCATCCACGCCGCACTCCAGCCGGAGTATTCACCCATGGAACTCACCGAGGTGGCGAGGGGGATATGATGGAAGTGAGGAGTTAGGAGTGAGGAATGAGGAGTGGGATAAGGGCGTAGCAGACGGGCAGGGCGGTGCGTTGCTGTTTGTTAAGATAAAAATAAGGGGACGGTGTTGTCACACCGACCCCCTTTTCTGTAATATTTCGATTTATTTATACTTCTTGTATATGAATTGGATCATTTATCCCATTCATCGATGGCGGCCAGGCGGCAAAGGGCTTCTTCTTTGAGCCGATCGGCATCCTCGTGCGCATTGCTCCGGGACTGGTTGTGACGGGATAGATAATACACCAAAAACGCCACCTGTATGCCCAACGAAACGAAAGCCAACACCGCATATACCGGGACAAACCCCTCACGCAGAGTCAGATACCAGCCCAGCACCATCAGCAAAAACAGCAGCACCTCCGTCACAACAAAAACCGCCACAGCGGCAGTGGAGCCGCTGATTCGATAGGTGAAAACCGCCGCTTTGGTCCGGCCGTCTTCGGTATACAGCCCGCCCTTTACCCCCACAGCAGCGGTGGACGGATTTTTACGGGTCCCGATCTCCATAACGGAAAAGCGACCCTTCTTATTGCTGTCAAAATACAGGGGCAACCCGGTGACCGATTTTTTCCGACAGAGGCCGCTTAATTGTTGCAGCCGGCGCACCGCCGTAGGGAAATCGGTTTTCAGCTCCACCACGGTTTCTTCCAGCAGGTGCTTGGGCGGTTTTGGTTTGTTCACATTCATCGTATTACTCCATATTGCCGGTTTTTTGCTCAGTGCAGCCCCAGCATCCGGATCATTCTCTCGCGATATTCGCAGCAGGCCATACGAAACCCTACGAAGTAACCAGCGAAGATGCCACACAGCATTAGGGGGAACAGTGCCACTAACGCACGGGTTTCTTTGGAGAGCAGAACGCATACGCAAAACACAGCGCCCAACAGGCACACCAGCCCCGCCACGATCCCCATCAAGAGGCGGTCCCTGTGGGACGGAGACAGGCGCATTTCCACCACGGTGTCCTCCTTACCTTCGTGCAAAAAAAGAGAAATCTCCGGCACAAACGAATAGCGACTCAGAAACCGCTCTCTCTCCGGCTGTATTGCCACGTGCACCTTGCCGGATTGCTCCTCCCGATGGGTGCGGATGCTGAGAAAGGTTGCGTTTTTGCGCAGAATGGCGTCTATCTCATCAACAGAAAGGTTGGTCATATAGGTTTTGCTCCAAGAAAACAGGCTCATATTCTGTCCTCCTTTTTCGTATCACTCCATATTGCCGCTTCGCTCCATCAGCACGGCGATGGCGGCGATGGGGGCGGTCTCGCACCGCAGGATGCGGGGTCCCAGGGTGGCGATGCGGCCGCCGGCGGCGGTGACCGCCTCCACCTCGGCGGGGTCAAACCCGCCCTCGGGGCCTACCACCAGGCTGACCGCCCGGTCCGCCGGGGTGACCAGCTGACCGATGGGGGCGCCGCCGCCCTCATAACAGAGCAGGGTGTTCTCCTGAGCCAAACGCTCCAAGGCCTGTTTCCAAGCCATGGGGATCTCCACCGTGGGGATGATCCCCCGGCCACTCTGGCCGGCGGCCTCGACGGCGATCTTTTGCCAGCGGGTCTGCTTTTTGGCGGCGTCCTTTTGGTCCAGCCGCACGATGCTGCGGCCGGTGGCCACCGGCACGATGGCGGTGACACCCAGCTCCACCGCCTTTTGGATGATCAGCTCCATTTTATCCCCCTTGGGCAGACCCATATACAGGGTCACCGCCAGGCTCGGCTCGGCGGTGGTGGGGGCAGCGGCCTCCACCGACAGGGTCACCCGCTCCCGCTCCACCGTACAGATGGTGCAGGTATAGTCGGTGCCGCGCCCATCGCAGAGGGTGAGGCTCTCGCCGGGGGTCATGCGCAGGGCACCGGCGATGTGCCGGGCGTCCGCACCCTCGATGACGGCGGTGTCGCCCACCGACAGAGTATAGTCAATGAAAAATCGGGGCATACAATTACCTCCCAAGGCTGAATCGGGAGTTAACTCCTAACTCCTAATTCCTCACTCCTCATTTCCGACACACCAGGCACAGCCAGCCGCCGTGCTCGTGACGCTCAGCCACCGTAAAGCCGCACCCGTCCAGGGCGGTCAGCACGTCCTGCTCCCGGGTGTCGATGATGCCGGACACGATGTACACGCCGTCCTCGGCCAGCAGGGCCGGCACGGCGGGAGACAGCATAATGATGGCGTCCGCCACGATGTTGGCGGCGATGACCGGGTATTGGCCGCTAACGTCTTTTGCCAAATCGCCCAGTCGAATTTCGTATTTGGGGGTGGTCAAGCCGTTTAAAAGACCGTTCTCCACAGCGGTCTTGACCGCCAGGGCGTCGATGTCGATGCCCAGGGCGCGGCCCGCACCCAGCAGGCAGGCGGCGATGGACAGGATGCCGCTGCCGCAGCCGATATCCAGAAAGTCGCAGCCCTCGGTGATGTGCTGCTCCAGGGTCTCCAGCACCAGACGGGTGGTGTCGTGACCACCGGTGCCAAAGGCCATGCCCGGGTCGATGGACAGCACCGCCCGGCCTTCCGGGTTGTCGGTCTGCTCCCAAGAGGGGCAGATGAGCAGCCGCTCACCCACCGGCAGGGGCTTGAAATACTTTTTCCAGTTATTGGCCCAATCCTCCTCGTTGACGGTCTGGGCCTCCACCTGGTGGGGGATGCCCACGGCGGTGTACCGCTCCCGCAGAAAGGCCACCGCCTCCGGGGGATTGTCCTCCGGGGAGATGTAGATGTGGATGAGGGCGGTGTCCCGCTCCTTAGCCAGCAGGTCCTTGTCGATGAGGTCGATGCGGGCGATCTCCCGGGCGCCCTGCTCCAGGTCGCTGTAATCCTCAATATAAATGCCGTAGGGCACCGCCATATTGGCGATGGCCGCCGCCTCGTCGGTGTGGGCGGTGGGGATGCGGATGCATACTTCGGTCCAATCCATAGGGGTCTCTCCTTATTGCTCGTCAAATTTCAGTACAGGCTTCTGCACGTTGGGGCAGGGCACCTCCGGCACCCGGGTCTCCGGCTCGGCCCAGCGCACCGCATTGGTGATGACCCGCTGCACCCGGCTGTCCCGGTAGATGGGGAAGGTCTCGTGGCCGGGCTGGAAATAGAAGATCTTGCCCCGGCCCCGGCGCCAGCAGCAGCCGGAGCGGAACACCTCGCCGCCCTCGTACCAGCCGATAAACACCAGCTTATCCGGCTCCGGGATGTCAAAGGCCTCGGCATAGGTCTCCTCGTGGGGCAGGTCAAAATACCGGTCGATGCCCTGGGCGATGGGGTGATCCGGCGCCACCACCCAGACCCGCTCCATATCCCCGTCCTCGCGCCAGGACAGGTTGCAGGTGGTGCCCATCAGATAGCGGAAGGGCTTGGAGTGGTGGGCAGAGTGCAGGGCGATAAAGCCCATTCCGCACAGCACCGCCTCCTGCACCCGGCGGGCCACCTCCTCCGGCACCTCCCAGTGGCGGGCGTGGCCCCACCAGATGAGCACGTCCGTCTGGGCCAGCACCTCGGGCGGCAGGCCGCACTCCGGCTGGTCCAGGGTGGCGGTACGCACCGTGATGTCCTCCTGGCGGCCGAGAAACTCGGCGATGACGGTGTGAATCCCCTCCGGATACACCGCCCGGACGCTCTCTTCGGTCTTTTCGTGATAGAATTCATTCCATACGGTTACGCGAATCATAACAATGCCCTCCATCGGTTTTTTCATATTTTACCATTCTTTGCGTCGGTTTTCAATCCTTTTACTTGTCAAGGGGTAAAAATAATGGTATAATAACTTGATTTCTGTTGGGAGCGGACGCAGACAGGCGGGCAAATGTGCTCGCGGTATGGCGGGCCGATGTGGGCATCGACCCCTATGCGCACGATCTCATCCCATTCCTCATTTCTCATTTCTCATTACTCATTAATCTAACTCCTCACTTTTTACGAAAGAGGTGCCAACCAATGGCTGACATCAAGCAACATATTCGCAACTTCTGCATCATCGCCCACATCGACCACGGCAAGTCCACCCTGGCGGACCGCCTGCTGGAAAAGACCAACACCGTGGCCCTGCGGGATATGGAGGAGCAGCTTTTAGACAGCATGGACCTGGAGCGGGAGCGGGGCATCACCATCAAGGCCCACGCCGTCACCCTGGGCTATACCGCTAAGGATGGCCAGGAATACACCCTCAATCTCATCGATACCCCCGGCCACGTGGACTTTAACTACGAGGTGAGCCGCTCTCTGGCCGCCTGCGAGGGGGCGCTGCTGGTGGTGGACGCCAGCCAGGGCGTAGAGGCCCAGACCCTGGCCAACACCTATCTGGCCGCCGAGCACGGGCTGGAGATACTCCCGGTCATCAATAAGATCGATCTGCCCGCCGCCGACCCGGACCGGGTGGCCACCGAGGTGGAGGACATCATCGGCATCGACGCCTCCGAGGCGCCCCGCATCTCTGCCAAGGCGGGCATCGGCATCGACGATGTACTGGAGGCCATTGTCAAGCTGCCCCCGCCGGAGGGTGACGACGAAAAACCGCTGCAGGCCCTGATCTTTGACAGCTATTACGACAGCTATCGGGGCGTCATCGTGTATTTCCGGGTGATGGACGGCGTGGTGCGCGCCGGCGACACCATCCGCATGATGGCCAGCGGTGCCACCTTTGACGTGGTGGAGGTGGGGGTCATGCGCCCCGGCCGTCTGGAGCCGACCAAAGAGCTGCGTGCCGGTCAGGTGGGCTATCTGGCCGCCTCCATCAAGACGGTGGGGGACGCCCGGGTGGGCGACACTATCACCCACGCGGCCAAGCCCGCCCCCGAGCCGCTGCCCGGCTACCGCAAGGTCAACCCCATGGTGTTCTGCGGCGTGTTCCCGGCGGACGGCGCCCACTATCAGGATCTGCGGGAGGCCCTGGAGCGCCTGCAGCTCAACGACGCATCCCTGACCTTTGAGCCGGAGACCTCGGTGGCCCTGGGCTTCGGGTTCCGCTGCGGATTTTTGGGCCTGCTGCACATGGAGATCATCCAGGAGCGGCTGGAGCGGGAGTATAATCTGGATTTGATCACCACCGCCCCCAGCGTTATCTACCGCATCACTCTGTCCGACGGCAGCGTCATCATGGTGGACAACCCCACCAACTATCCGGACCCCACCACCATCCGCATGGCAGAGGAGCCCATCGCCGAGGCCCACATCTTTGCCCCCAACGACTACGTGGGCAACATCATGGAGCTGTGCCAGGAGCGCCGGGGCGTATTCAAGGATATGAAATATCTGGATCCTACCCGCGTGGACATCCACTACGAGCTGCCGCTCAACGAGATCGTGTACGATTTCTTCGACGCACTGAAATCCCGGACCAAGGGCTACGCCAGCTTTGATTACGAGCTCAAGGGCTACGTCAAGAGCGACCTGGTCAAGCTGGACATCCTGCTCAACGGCGAGATGGTGGACGCCCTGTCCTTTATCCTGTTCTCCGGCAACGCCTACGCCCGGGCTCGTAAGATGTGCGAAAAGCTCAAGGACAACATCCCCCGCCAGCTCTTTGAGGTGCCGGTGCAGGCCGCCATCGGCGGCAAGATCATCGCCCGTGAGACGGTGCGCGCCATGCGCAAGGACGTGCTGGCCAAG
>JAFQKB010000032.1 GCA_017397125.1 Clostridia bacterium
CTTTTTGATGCTGGCTGGATATCTTACATTGCGGGAGTGGTTATCATAATTATACTTATTTATGCCATTACTTCCAGTATCGCAATTGAAAAAAGCAAGAAGCAGAGATAACATGCCGTCCAATTCCAATTTGTCTAACAGGATAGGCACATTACTTTTGGGTAGTTTTTCTCCCAATTCTGCTCCGTTTAGGTAGTCTTTCGCAAACAAAAAGGACACCCATCTGGGTGTCCTTTTTGTTTTGTCGTAGCAACGAATGATGAACCCAGGCATTCCGCCAGAAATGCCTGGGTTTTGCGAGCAGGAAGTTGGCCAATAACAAACCCGGCGCAAAACTGGGGTTCAGAACCTATTCGGAATTATATCATTAAATTCTTTCTTGTCATAAGAAAAAAATTATGCTATAATTTCCATAGATACCCGATTATTTTCAGGAGGTGCCTCGTTATGAAGCGTTTGTTATCCATTGCGTTGTCCTTGATTCTGTTGCTGGGTATGTGCTCGGTCACAGCCTTTGCTGCGGAGGAGGAAGAAGAGGTCATTGTTCTGGCCGGCTCCGACTTCCAGGTCGACGGCTACAACACCAAAAAGATGGAGAAACTCATAGAGTCTCTGAACGAGTTTGGTATCAGCAAGGCGGACGGCATCCTGTTCACCGGCGACTATACCATCAAGAGTATGGAGTCCAACACCAGTTCTGAGGGTATCGAGGTGCTCAAGGAAACGTATGCTTCCATGACCGACGCGAAGAATATGGTGTTCGTACAGGGCAACCACGATCATGAAGAAACGGTGGGCCTGAGCCCCGAGGGCAATAACGACCCCGCCACGGGCGCCTATGGCGTGTACGTCATCCACGAGGACACCTATCGCGAGTGGGGCAACCGGGTGCCGGACATTCAGGCGAGAGCCGACGATATGCGTAAGTATTTCCAGGCTAAGCTGGACAGTGGCTGGACCAAGCCGATCTTTGTGGTGGCCCATATCGGTCTGCACTGGGGTAACCGTACCGTCAAATACGGCGGCAACGGCGAGGACGGCCACATCCTTTTTGACGTGATCAACGAGTTCGGCGGCAAGGGGCTCAACATCTTCTATCTGTATGGCCACAACCACTCCGGCGGTTACGACGACTTCCTGGGCGGTGCGGCCGTGTATCTCAAAAAGGGTGATGAGATCAACATTTGCCAGGGCCAACGGTATGAGTATAAGACGGAGACCCTGAATTTCACTTATATGACCTCCGGCTATATCGGCTATTATGGTACTACCGACTCCACCAATAAGGTGGATGATGCTTTGACCATGAGCGCCTTCCGTATTCGTGGTGACGAGGTGATCGTCACCCGCTATTCCTCCACCGGTGTGCACAATCTAAAGTCTGCCGGTGTCACCCACAAGGATTTTACGGGCGACCAGTATCCCCAACCCAACACGCTGGTGTACGAGTCCTCTCGATTGGTGACCGCCACCGACGACGTGTGGGTGGAGACTCCCTTTCCTCCGGTGCCGCAGGATCTGGTGATCACCGAGCTGCCGTATAAGACCACCTATCTGGTGGGCGAGGAGCTGGAT
Source organism: Clostridia bacterium (assembly GCA_017397125.1). GTDB lineage: Bacteria > Bacillota > Clostridia > Oscillospirales > Acutalibacteraceae > UBA5905. The sequence goes on from JAFQKB010000032.1 coordinate 1,576, forward strand.
CTCACCGGTCTGGTGCTGACTATGGTGTATACCAATCAGACCACCGAGATCATCACAGAGGGATATAAGACACGTGGCTTCCAGTCCATCACCACCGGCACCCGCAACCTGACCATCACCTATGAGGGGTGCTCCGATTCCTTTGAGTATGAGGTGGTGGAGGCGCTGCCGGAGGAGCCCGTAGAACCCGTCAAAAACGGCTGGGTCAATGAGGATGGCAAGTGGGCCTACTATGTGGACGACGTCAAGACCACCAATAAGTGGGTGGCGGACTCCAAGGGCTGGTGCTATCTGGATGCAAATGGCTATATGGCCACCAACAAGTGGATCAAGGATAGCGTTGGCTGGTGTTACGTGGGCGATAATGGCTACTGTGTCACCAACAAGTGGGTGGCGGACAGCAAGGGCTGGTGCTATCTGGATGGTAACGGCCGCATGGTCACCAGTAAATGGGTCAAGGATAGCGTCGGCTGGTGCTATGTGGGCGCCGACGGCTATTGTGTCACCAATAAGTGGGTGGCGGACTCCAAGGGCTGGTGCTATCTGGACGAGAATGGCCGTATGGTTACCAATAAGTGGGTCAAGGACTCCAAGGGCTGGTGCTATATCGGCGAGGCCGGCTATTGTCTGACCAACGCCTGGGTCAAGGACTCTGTGGGTTGGTGCTACCTGGATGGTAACGGCCGTATGGTGTACAATAAGTGGGTCGCCGATGGCGGTAAGCAGTATTATATCAACGCCAGTGGCTATATGGTTACCGGTAAGCAGACCATCGGCGGCAAGACATACACCTTTGCCGCTAATGGTGCGCTGATTGCCTGATTCTTGTACGTGTAGTGTATCAACCGTATCAGCGGATATCTATGAAAAAGAGGTGCTACAGTATGAAACGTCTATTGTCCTTTGTGTTGTCCCTGCTTCTGTTGTTTAGTATATGTTCGGTCACGTCTTTTGCGGCCGAAGAAAAAGAAACTGTCATCGTCACCGGATCTGATTTTCAGCCGAAGGATGGAGTCGGCAATGGCCAAAAACGGTTGAAGGGTTTAATCAGCAGCCTACAGGCCAATGGTATCAAGAGTGTCGACGATCTGTTCTTTTTAGGCGACTACTCGGTTCTGTATAGCAAGCCGGATTGCGAAGTCGGCTTGAATGCGGTTGCAGAGACAATGGATCCTTTTGTTGACCGGAATATGTATTTTGTACAGGGCAACCACGATGAGATCACCACGGAAGGTCTGTCTCAGCTGGGCCCCAATGATACGGAAGAGTATGGTCTGTATCTCGTCTCCGAAGACGATTATGCCGAGTGGGGTTCCTACACCAAAGAGGGCCTGGCGGCACTGGATTACTATTTGGATGCAAAGGTGTCCAGCAACTGGGATAAGCCGGTCTTTATTCTGTGTCATATTCCCTTGCACTGGGGCAACCGTACCATGAAGGATGGCTCCGGTTCCAACGGCTATAAGTTCTTTAAGGTGATCAGCGACGCGGCCGCCGCCGGTCTGAATATCTTCTACATCTTCGGTCATAACCACTCCAGCGGTTACGACGATTTTATGGGCGGTTCTTCCATCTATCTCAAAAAGGGCGATAAGATGATGGTGGCGGACGGCACCTATCATCTGTTCCAGGAAGTGACTCTGAACTTTACCTATATGAACGCCGGTTACACCGCCTATTATTCCACCAACGACAAGACGGTGGATACTACGCTGACCCTGTCCGTATTGCGGGTAAAGGGCAACGAGGTAACGGTAACCCGTTACGATTCTGAAGGCGTGCACAACCTGAAATCCGCCGGCGTGCTCAATGCAGATTTTGAGAACACCACTTATCCTGCCGTGCCCAATACGACGGTATATGCATCCTCTCGTAAGGTGACTGCCACCGACGACGTGGAGGTAGAGACGCCTATGCCGGCGGAACTGGTGGGTATGACCGTCTCCAAATTGCCGGAAAAAACCAAGTATTTGGTTGGCGAGGCGATGGATCTTACCGGTATGGAGTTGGAGTTGCAGTATAGCGACGGAACCACAGAGATCGTTACGGAGGGTTACGATACCCGCGGATTCCAGTCCATCACCACCGGTAAGCGGAAACTCACCATCACATACGAGGGCTTCACTGACTCCTTTGAGTATGAGGTAGCGGAGGAAACTCCTGTGGATCCTCCCGTGGATCCTCCCGTGGATCCTCCTGTAGACCCGGATATTCCTGTCGAACCTGCCAAAAACGGCTGGGTCAATGAGGATGGCAACTGGGCCTATTACGAGAATGGCATAAAGATCACCAACAAGTGGATGCTGGACAGTGTCGGCTGGTGCTACGTGGGTGCCGACGGCTACTGCGTCACCGACAAGTGGGTGGCGGACAGCCATGGCTGGTGCTACCTCGACGGTAACGGTCGGATGGTCACCAATAAATGGGTCAAGGATAGCGTGGGCTGGTGCTACGTGGGTGCCGACGGCTACTGCGTCACCAATAAGTGGGTGGCGGACAGCCATGGCTGGTGCTATCTCGACGGCAGCGGCCGTATGGTCACTAACAAGTGGGTGCTGGACAGCGTCGGCTGGTGCTATGTGGGCGCCGACGGCTACTGCGTCACCAATAAGTGGGTGGCGGACTCCAAGGGCTGGTGCTATCTGGATGCTAGCGGCCGCATGGTCACCAACAAGTGGATCAAAGACAGCGTGGGCTGGTGCTACATCGGTAAGGACGGCTATTGCTTGATCAATACCTGGAAACAGGATTCCAAAGGTTTGTGTTTCCTGGACGAGAATGGTCGTATGGCGATCAGCATGCTGGTCGTGGATGAAGAGGGCATTCATTACGTAGACGAGAATGGCTATAAAGTGTACGATTACTGGTTGGACGACGGCTATGGAATCGGTTATATAGACGTAGACGGTAACTTGGTTGTCAATACGTGGGTCAGCGTAGGCTCCGATTGGTATTTTGTAGGCCCCTATGGCTACATTCTTGTGGATCAGACGGCAACCATTGACGGTAAGGAGTATACCTTTGCGGCCGATGGTAAGCTGATTGCCTAATCACAGTTTTGTCAGCAGCACGAACGGCAGAGGAGTTCCTCTGCCGTTCGATTTTTTTCTTGCCTTTATGGCTGCGATTTGGTATACTGTATTGGATAACAACCCCAAGGAGGGAAGGACTTATGAAATTATCGGTCGTGATACCTTGCTTTAATGAGGAGCTGAACGTAGCCCCCCTGCAGGAGGCGTGTATGAACGCCTTTGCGGGTCGGGTATCCTCCTATGAGCTGATTTTTGTTAACGACGGCAGCCGGGATAACACCTGGGAGGCGCTCAAGGCCCTACACCAGGCGGGTCGCTGCCCTGTAAAGGTCATCAACTTGTCGCGCAATTTCGGCAAGGAATCGGCTATGTACGCCGGCCTGCAGAAGGCGGTGGGCGACTACGTGACCCTGCTGGACGCCGATCTGCAGCAGAGCCCGGATATTGTGATGGAGATGGTGGAGTTTCTGGACAACAATCCGGACTTTGACTGTGTGGCCGCCTATCAGGAGAGCCGCATCGAGGGCAAATTCACCTCCTGGTGCAAAAAGACCTTTTACCGGATGATGGACAAGATCTGCGACATCAGCCTCCACGAGGGAGCCAGCGATTTCCGCACCTTCCGGCGGGGTGTGGCTGAGTCTCTGCTCAGCGTCACGGAGTGCTACCGCTTCTCCAAGGGCATTTTCTCCTGGGTGGGCTTTAATACCCATTTCATCCCCTATGTGGCCCAGGAGCGCAACGCCGGCACCACCAACTGGTCCTTCTGGAAGCTGGTCAAATACGCCCTGGACGGCATCATCTCCTACACCACCTTCCCCCTGAAGGTGTCCACCTTCACCGGCCTGATCATGGCGTTTCTGTCCCTCGTTTATATGATCGTGGTGGTGGTGCAGAAGTTGGCCTTTGGCATCGCCATCCCCGGCTATCCCACCATCATCGTGCTGATATTGCTCATCGGCGGTCTGCAGATGATCACCCTGGGCGTCATTGGCGAATACATTGCCCGCATCTACATCCAGGGCAAGCACCGCCCCCTGTATATTGCCAAGGAGTACCGCACCTATGAGGAGAAATGAGCTGGGCGGCCCTAGTCGGCCCGGAGCAAATCTGTTTTTCAGGATACTGTTCTGTTGGCTTTTGATGGGGGTGACCATAGGCGTTTTGGCTGTGATCGGCGGCTTTTTGGGTATCCAGAAACATACCGGCTTTATGGCTGTTTCGTTTGCGGTGGTTGTGCCCTTTCTGCTCCATATGGCGCGTATGCTAAAGGAGGCTGAAGGGTGTCTGCCGGGCGTGTTCCGCTTGGTGTTTCTGCTGCAGTCGGTTGGGTTTTCGCTATTTGCAGTGCTTTGCTTGATAGATTTGCTTTTCGGCGGAAAAGGCGCTGTGTTTGCAGCGCTGGGATTTGTATCTAAGTAACGTTTCTAACACATTCAAAAGAGGTGAGCGCTATGCAGGACGTCCGTTGTGAGGACTGCGACTATTTTGATTACGACGAAGAGACCGACACCTACGAGTGTGTGATGAATCTGGATATGGACGAGTACGAGCGGTTTCTCACCTCGGGGCGCAACCGCTGCCCCTATTACCGGGTACGGGACGACTACCGCATCGTGCGCAAACAGAACTAAAATGCAGTGACAAAATAGGAGAAGTATCAATATTTCCTGGAAATTATTTGCCGTTTTCAGAGACGCTTCCAGCCAATCGGATGCCGTTGCAGGTTGCATTTGTGGCAGCTTGTGTTCGGTATCCCCGAATATGGCTGCGCTATACTCTAGATTGTTTAAAGGATACATACAGCACAAACTCCCTCCGACCTGGGTGAGGGAGGCTTTGCGGGCTGCCGAGACCGCCCGCCTCTGTACAAGGATATCATCATAACACTCCGGACAATTCGTTCGGGGTGTTTTCTTTTTCCATCTTTTTCCTGAAACCCCTTGACAGACCGTGAAAATGGGGCTACAATAATATATAGAACGAACAAACGTTCGGCAGACGCGGAGCGACACCTCTCAGCGGTGTGGGGTGTCGGGCTGGGTTTGCGGAGCGGAGTGGTTCCAATTAAGCGTTCTACACAACGTTTCTAAACAATAGCGAGGTGAATATTTTTTGGTGCTTGGCGATTGGCAGCGCTTGGCTCAAGAGATGCCTCCTCAGACACCGGTGATCTTTCGGTACGACGGCCAAAAGCCCATGGAGACCGAGGATTATTGCGACGGGCTGGTAGCAACTCCCTCCCGTATGTGGGAGGGGCACAGCGGCTGGCAGGATTGCATATTGGTGACGCTGGGGGAATCTTTTTGAGGCCCGGCGTATTTTTTTGTCCTTTTTTTAGGAGAGAACAGGCAGTTTGGATAGCTTTTGGGTGTGGATAGTGTATGAAACTCCCTCCGTCACGGCTACGCCGTGCCACCACCCTCTTGAGGGAGGCTTTTGGGCGGCAGGTTGCCGCCCCTACGGGTCCTAATTGCAGTTCGCCCGGGGAATGTCGGGGCGGGAGACCTGTCCCCTGCGGTGCGATTTATAGTTTGCACGAAACGGGCGGGCGAACGCAGTTCACCCCTGTTCATTACCCATTTCTCATCTCTCATTACTCATTGATTTGGAGGTTGTTATGCACAACAGATCGTTGGAGCGGCGGCGGATCGCGGACATCGAGGAGGCCATCCGCCGGGCCAAGGAATACGCAGAGGCGCAGGGGGTGCCGCTGACAGCGGAGCGGCTGGCGGCGGAGATGGATATGGATCTGAACCTATTCCACCGCATCCTCCAGGGGCAGGTGGCCGCCAACAGCCGGGGGATGGCGGCCAAGATCGCCGCCATCCAGAGGGCCGGCGGCGAGGCCACCGCCAGCGTGATGGAACACGCCATGCGCCGGGGAACCAGCCCCAATATGCACATTCTGTATCTGAGAAACCACGCCGGCTACGACGTGGACAAGAGCAAGACCGGGCGGGAGGAGCCCGGCCTGCCGGAGGGACCGGTGGTGTTTGTAGGAGAGGAGGAAATCCCTGACTGACAATGAAGGAACTCATGGAAATATACAAGCAGTCCCTGCGCCAGCTGGAGGAGCGGCACGCCCGCCTGACCCGGGAGATACACATCTACGATAAACGGGTGGCTCTGCTGGAGGAGGAGATGGACGAGCTCTGCGAGGTGATGCGTATGATGCGTCCCTACGTGGAGGACTGATATGGGAATGGTGTATCTGCCACAGATCGTGGGCGGCGGATATGGGCGATTCTGGAACTGCCGTCTGCGGTACCGGGTGGTCAAGGGCGGCAAGGCCAGCAAAAAATCCTCCACCACCGCTCTGTGGTATATCTATCACCTGATGAAATACCCGCAGGCCAATCTGCTGGTGGTGCGCAACGTGTACCGCACCCACGCGGACAGCACCTATGCCCAGCTGCGGTGGGCCATCCGTCGTCTGCAGGTGGAGCATCTGTGGCACTCCGGACGGGAGCCTCTGGAGCTGACCTACGTTCCCACCGGCCAGCGCATCCTGTTCCGTGGTCTGGACAATGTGGAAAAGTTGGCATCGACCACGGTAGACCGGGGTGTGTTGTGCTGGGTGTGGCTGGAGGAGGCCTTTGAGATTGCCCGGGAGGCGGATTTTGACAAGCTGGATCTGTCGGTGCCCCGGGGCGAGGTGCCGCCGCCGCTCTTTAAGCAGACCACGGTGACCTTTAACCCCTGGAACGAAAACCATTGGCTGAAAGGCCGGTTTTTTGACCGCTCCGACCCCCAGGTGCTGGCCATCACCACCGACTATCGGTGCAACGAGTTTTTGGATGAGACCGACCGGCGGCTATACGAACGGATGCGGGCCGAAACCCCCCGGCAGTATGCGGTGGCCGGCCTGGGCGAGTGGGGGCACAGCGAGGGACTGGTGTTTGAGAACTGGCAGGTGGAGGAATTCTCCCTCAGGGAGCTGGGGCGGCCGGGTCTGCGGCACATATTCGGCCTGGACTACGGCTACACCAACGACCCCACCGCCTTTATCGCCGCGGCGGTGGAGGAGGATACCAAGCGGCTGTATATCTACGACGAGCACTACCAAAAGCGGATGCTCAACGAGGATATTGCGGCCATGATCCGGGGAAAGGGCTATCAGAAGGAGCGCATCCGGGCGGACAGCGCCGAGCCCAAATCCAACGACGATCTGCGGCGGCTGGGCATCGGCCGGCTGCAGGCGGCGGGCAAGGGCCGGGATTCGGTGCTGGCCGGCATCAGCCGGCTGCAGGAGTACCGGATGCTGGTGCACCCCCGGTGTGTGCATACCATTGCGGAGCTGGGCGCCTATACCTGGCAGACGGATGGGCGGGAGGGCGTGTACCGAAATCTGCCCTGCGACCGGGACAATCACCTGATGGACGCTCTGCGGTACGCCATGGAGGACGTGCCCCGCCCTCCGTCGGCGGGGGTTAACGTATACCGCTATGGCCTGCCCAGGGGCGGCTGGCGGGGATAGAAAGGAGAAAGCGTATGCATTTTTTCATTGGTCTGGCGTGCGGCGTCGGACTGGGTCTGGTGATGGCCGCGTGGCTGTTCCGCGATCCCTATTGGGACGAGCCGGAGGAGACGGAGGGATGGGAAGAGGCCGTGTCTGCGCAGGCCGGCGGCCATTGGGCACAGACCCGCAATTTTCTGTATTACGACGGCACCGAGATGCCGCCCATAAAGCGCAACAAGGAGGACATACATGAGCAGTAAAAGCAAAGCATCCATCCAGCCCCGGCAGGTGCTGGAGGAATACCGCCGGGGCACCGACTATAAGCGACAGTTGGGCAGCCGCGGTATGTACGAGCAGAATCGGATGAACGAGCGGTTCTATTCCGGCGACCAGTGGAACGGCGTCAACTGCGGCGATAGCCGCCCGCTGGTGCGGTACAACGTCATCAAGCGCATCGGCGACTATAAGATGGCGGTGGTGGGGGCCGCCCCGGTGGCGGTTCGGTTTTCGGCGGAGGGTGTGCCGGTGACGCCGGCCCTGCAGCAGCAGGTGGAGCAGTATCGGGACACTCTGCGGCAGGGCGGGCAGCCGGCGGCTCTGACGCCGGTGGCGGCGGCCCAGGCCATGGCCGGGGCGCTGACCGACTATTTTGCCACCACCGCCCGACGGCTGAAGCTGGACCACCTGAAGCAGCGGGTGCTGCGCAACGCCTACATCGCCGGCACGGGTGTGCTGTACACCTATTGGGATGACCGTATCCGCACCGGTCTGTATGCAGACGCCGCCTGCACCACCCCGGTGTGCGGCGATATCGCCACCGAGGTGCTGGACATCGAGCAGGTGTATATGGGCGACCCCACCCTGGAGGATATCCAGCAGCAGCCCTCCATTATTATTGCCCAGCGTCGCCCCCTGGCGGAGGTGCAGCGCCTGGCAAAGGCCCACGGCTGTCGGTTCTGGCAGGAGATCCGTGGGGATGAGCAGGAGGGCCGGGGCGGCCACGCCACCCTGCTGACCCGATTCTGGAAGGAGTGGAACGAGGATGGCAGTGCCTGCACCGTAAAGGCTGTGCAGGTCTGCGGTGAGGTGACGGTACGGGCCACCTGGGACCTGGGTGTGCGGTTGTATCCTCTGGCGGTATTTCGCTGGGAGGAAAAGCGGCATCAGTGCTATGGCGAAAGCGAGATCCCGTATCTCATCCCCAACCAGATCGCCATCAACCGCACCATCTCCGCCGGTGTGTGGGCGGTGATGATGATGGGTATGCCCATCATGCTGGTCAACGGCGACGTGGTCACGGGACCCATCACCAACGACCCCGGCCAGGTGATCCCGGTCTACGGGTCCGGCGAGGAGGTCAAGGATGCGGTGCGGTATGTGGATCCGCCGGCCTTTTCTGCTCAGCTGGATGCCAACGTGCAGAGCCTCATCCGGGACACTATGACCCAGGCCGGTGTCAGCGCCACCCTGCTGGGCGACGTGGAGCCCACCAACACCTCGGCCATCATTGCGGTGCGGGAGGCCTCTCTGATGCCGCTGACCGCCATGCAGAACCGGTTCTATACCTTCCTGGAGGAGGTGGCCCGGGTGTGGTCGGAATTCTGGATGACCATGTACGGCGACCGGGCGCTGAAGATCGCCGAGGAGCAGGGCGTGTGGTACATGCCCTTTGACAGCGCTGCCTGCCGCAAGCTGCTGCTCAGCATCCGGGTGGACGTGGGGGACAGCGACCGGTACAGCGAGACCCGGACCATCGAGACCCTGGACAATCTGTACAGCCACGGCGTCATCGATGCCAAACAGTATCTCAGCCGCCTGCCCCGGGGAACGGTCCCCCGATTGGATTCTCTGCTGCAGGAGCTGACAGTATAACCCTCTCACCAATCCCGGGAAGGGAGGCGACTATCATCAAGTAGGAGGTATTGTATGGAACCCGAAATCATGGAACAGGACCCTATGGACATGGAGCCTGCGGAGCCGACCGTGCCGGATAACGGGCCGGTGGAGCAGTCCGCAGAGGTCACTGCCCCGGCAGAGGCGGCGGATGAGCCTGTCGCACCGCCGGCGCAGGACGCCACCGCCCGGCTGGCTACCGACTTTTTGGCGCTGACAGAGGAGTTTCCCCAGATCGTCAGCCCGTCCCAGCTGCCGGACAGTGTGCTGGAGGTGGCTGCACAGCAGGGCATCCCTCTGTTGGACGCCTATCTGCGGTACCGCTGGCAGGAAGAGAAAAAGGTGGCCGCGGCATCCGCCAAGCGCCAGCAGGCGGCGGCTCAGTCCGCAGGCAGCTTGTCCCGGGGCGCTGTTCAGACCCCACCCGAGCAGGACGCATTTCTCCGTGCGTTCCGCTCTGCGCTGTAATCCATCAAAACAGAAAGGAAAGAGACTATGAGTTTGAATCTGGAAAGCATTTCTATCAAAATGACCGATGAGCTGGACAAGGCGGTGGTACAGAAGCCCGTCACCGGCTTTATGGCAGACAACAATCTGCGTGGCAAGTTTGTGGGTACCAAGACGGTGATGATCCCCGAGGTGAGCATCTCCGGTCTGGGCGACTACGATCGGGACACCGGCTTTGTGTCCGGTACCGTGGCGGTGTCTGCCAAGCCCTTTACCCTGGCTATGGACCGCGGCCGCTCCTTCCAGCTGGACCGTGAGGACAACGACGAGTCCGGCATCGCCGATCTGGCGGGCCAGATCATGGGCGAGTTCGTCCGCACCCAGGTGGTGCCGGAGGTGGACGCCTACGTGCTGTCCAAGCTGGCCGGCCTGGCGGTCACCGAGGGTCAGACCGTCACCGGCACCCCTGCCGAGGACGCCTATACCATGCTGACCGAAGCCATTGCCAAGGCGCAGAACGCCGTTGGCTACGACGAGGAGCTGGTGGCCTTTGTGGATGGCGCTATGCTGTCCGCTCTGCAGAACAGCACCGAGATCTCCCGCCATCTGGTGATGAACGACTTCAAAAAGGGCGAGCTGCACACCCAGGTGTCCAGCCTCAACGGCGTGGCCATCCTGCCGGTGCCGGACAGCCGTATGAAGACCGCCTATGACTTCAACGACGGCACCACCGCCGGTCAGGAAGCCGGCGGCTTTACCCCCGCAGCCTCTGCCAAGAGCATTGGCCTGCTGCTGCTGCCCCGTCGCGCCGCCTCGCTCATTAAAAAGACCGAGCAGGTGCGCTGCTTTGACCCTGCCCACAACCTGAAGGCGGATGCCTGGAAGCTGGACTACCGTCTGTACTACGACGTGGTCATTAAGAACAGCCTCAAGGATGGCGTGTACGCCTACGTATACTGATCGGCTAACCCACCTGAGGAGGTGACGGTATGACCGGTCTGAGTATTCTGCGGCAGGCCTACAGCCTGATGGAGCAGCCGGGTCGGCTGACCGCCCAGGACGGCAACGAAAGCGGCCTGCTGGCGGTCAACCAGATCTACGGCGAATTGTGGCAGAGGGAGCACACCACCCCCTTTGAGCCGCTGGAGCACCTGCGGCAGGAGCTGCAGTTATCCTGGCGGTGTATGCCGGCCATGACCTACGGCACGGCGGCGCTATTGTGTCTTAACAGCGGCGAGGAGCGGCCCTATGACCGCTATCTGGAGCTGTATATGCGGGCCGCCGCCCACACAGGCGGTGCGCCCCAGCGGCGCCGGGATGTATTGCCCGGGGAGGAGGTCGTATGATGGGACAGAGAACCGCTCTGCCTCTGTACGACCGCCGTCGGTTGGAGGCTCTGGTGATGGAGCACCGGATGCGGGTGCATCTGGAGCAGAAAAAGGCGGGTAAAGCCCCCGCCAAAAAAGCCGGCGTAAAAGCGCCGCGCTGACCCAAAAGAGGGCAGGGAGGACACTCCCTGCCCTCTTGGATTTGCCCTTGACTAGAGGGGGCAAACTTGATACAATGTATGTGTATATGTCCGAAAACAGCAGGAAAGGAGAGCCGGCCATGAAAAAAGCAAGCACCGCCAGAACCTGGATCTGGCGGATCCTACGCCCGGATATGGGGATGATACTGGTGCTGTCCGTCATCAGCGCACTGATTGCGGGCGGTATGGTGCTGTTTGCGCTGCTCTCCCGGCAGGTCATCGACCGGGCCACCGGTGCCGTCGAGGGTGATCTGTGGCTGCCGGGCGGCGGGCTGCTGCTGTTGGTGGCGGTGGAGGCTCTGCTCCATGTGCTGTTTAACGATCTCAAGACCCGGGTATCCGGCCGTGTGGACATCCGCATCAAGGATACGGTGTTTAACGCTCTGTTTCACAAGCGGTGGCAGGACGTGCACGCCTACCATTCCGGAGAGCTGCTCAACCGGATGACCGGGGACAGCCACGTGGTGGTCACCGGCGTGGCCACCCTCATTCCCCAGGTGGTGTCTATATCTACCCGGCTGATCGCCTGTCTGGTGGTGCTGCTCACCATGGATTGGCGATTCACCCTGGCGCTGATGGGTGTGGGTCTGCTGATGCTGCTCAGCACCCGTCTTTACGGCCGCAAGATGAAGGCTCTCCACAAGGATTGCCAGCAGGCGGACGGCCAGGCGAAATCCTTTGCCCAGGAGAGCCTGGCCAACTGGATGATGATCCAGTCCTTTGAGGGCGGCACCACGGTGCGCCAGCACCTGGGAGGGCTGCTGAATCGGCAGTTTAAGGCCAATCTTAAGCGGACTCATTGGAGCAATCTGGCCCACGCGGGGCTGTATCTGCTGTTTTCCGGTAGTTATTACGTGGCTCTTCTGTGGGGTGCCCTGCGGCTGGCGGCCGGTGGGCTGACCTTTGGTGCCCTGACCGCATTCTTACAGATCGTCAGCCAGATCCGCACGCCGTTTATGAATCTGTCCGGCATACTGACCCAGTATTACAATATGTTGGCATCGGCAGAGCGCATCATGGAACTTCAGCAGCTACCGGAGGAGCCCCGTGAGCCCCAGACTTATGAGGCGGGCGAGCTGTACAGTCGCCTGCAGTCGCTGGAGGCGGACGGTCTGCACTTTGCCTACGACCCGGAAACGGTGGTGCTGGAGGGGGCGCAGTTATCGGTGCCCAAGGGGCAGTTCGTGGCGCTGGCCGGCTTTTCCGGTATTGGCAAGTCTACGCTGTTTAAGCTGCTCTTGGGCTTTCACACTCCGGACAGCGGCCGGCTGACGGCCCGGCTGACCGACGGTGTCGTCCCTCTCGGTGCGGATACCCGCTGCCTGTTCGCCTACGTGCCCCAGCAGAATATGCTGCTGTCCGGCTCCGTCCGGGATAATATCGCCTTTTGCTGCGGTGACGTGACCGACGCGGCGGTGTGGGCGGCGGCCGAGACCGCCTGCGTGGCGGACGCCATCCGTGCCCTGCCCCAGGGCCTGGATACGGTGCTGGGGGAGCGGGGCGCCGGCCTGTCCGAGGGACAGCTCCAGCGCCTGGCCATCGCCCGGGCGGTGCTGTCCGGTGCCCCCATCCTGCTGCTGGATGAGGCCACCTCCTCGCTGGACGAGGCCACCGAGGCGCAGGTGCTCATCAACCTCCGGGCTCTGCCGGAGCGCACCTGCCTGTGCATCTCCCACCGCCCGGCGGCGCTGGAGATCTGCGACCGGGTCATCCGGCTGGAAGATGGCCGCTTTGTTGAAGAATAAAAGACAAGCCTTTCTGCCACGGCAGAAAGGCTTGTCTTTTTGTGTGCGTCAATCTTCGTATTGGGTCAGGTGGCCGGCGGTGCGCATGCCGGGATAGCCCCACTGGCGCAGCACCTCAAAGGCGCCGACCGCCACCGCGTTGGACAGGTTGAGGGAGCGGGCGGAGTCCTTGTCGATCATAGGCAGCCGCACGCAGGCGTCCGGATTCTCGTGCAGCAGCCACTCCGGCAGACCCTTTGTTTCTTTACCAAACACCAGATAGGCGCCGTCCGGATAGGCCACGTCCGAGTGGATGTGCTTGGCTTTGGTGGAAAAATAGAAGAAGGGACCCTCATTCCGGGCGAAAAAGTCCTCCAGGTCCTTGTAATAGGTGATGTTCAGCAGATGCCAATAATCCAGACCGGCACGCTTGAGCTTTTTATCGTCGATCTTGAACCCCATGGGCTCCACGATGTGCAGCCGGGCGCCGGTGGCGGCGCAGGTGCGGCTGATATTGCCGGTGTTCTGGGGAATCTCCGGCTCCACCAGCACGATGTTGAGTGTAGGCACGGGTCACAACCTCTTTTCTGCGATTTTTCTCATTGTACCGCAGAAAAATCTCCTTGGCAAGACATATTTTATCGCCGGGCGGCCACACTAGGTGGGAAAGGAGGTGCAGACGATGAAGCAGAATATGGGCAATTTTATGAAAGGTGTCGGTATGGGCGTGGCGCTGGGCTGCACCGCCGGCGTGGTGGGCACCTATATGATGAAGAAAAACAAAAAGGGGCTCAAGCACAATGCCGGGCGGGCCTTACATTCTTTTGGCGATCTGCTGGAGAATGTCACCGAAATGTTTTGATGCCGGAAGAGGGCAGGACCGCGGTCCTGCCTTTTTCTGTGCTGGAGAATTTCAGTTTTTTGCTTTTTTGTCTTTACAATGTCTGTCGTTTCGTGTAAAATAATACGGAATAGGCCGCTGTGCCGAAATTAAAGAATGGAAGTGCCGTAATATGAGCGACAAGCAGAAACTGAACCTGAACGGAGTCTCCGTTGACGAGATGGAAATCTTTGGTGAGCATAAGAGCCGCGAGGAGGTCCGCGCGGAGGAAAAGGCCCGCAAGAAAGCCGAGCGCGAGGCTATGGCTGCGGTGGCCAAGGCTCGCCGCCAGGCGGCTAAGGAAGGCCCCAAGTCCCAGCGCAAGGACGTCCTGACCGTATCCATCGTGCTGGGCGTCATCGTCCTGCTGTGCGTGGGTGCTCTGGCCTCGCAGTTTTTCCGGGCTGCAGAGGAGGAGAGCTTTTCGCGGGACGAAGCCTTTGACACCTATTTCTATGACGGGGATGCCAAGCCGGAGCTGACCAATGACGGTCTGACCGCAGCGGTGACCCAGGTCTACTACACGAATGGCGGCCATCTGTGCGTGCAGATGGTGCTGGGCAACGGCACTGATGAGGAGCGCCTGATGACCGAGATCGAGGTGAGCATCACCAACGAGGCGGAAGAGACCATCGCCAGCGGCTATGCCGAGGTATCCAACAGTGGGGTGCTGGTGCCGGCCGGCGGTACTACCGAGTATACCTTCTACATCGCCCCTCAGCACGTCTCCGTCCACGACGACCCGCTGACCACCATCGGCTATACCATCGACATCACCAGCGGTGTGCCTGCCGAATAAAACCAACGAGCAAAAGAGGAACCCTTATGTTAGAACTGAAACACATTACCTATACCGTAGAGGATGAAAACGGCGGCAGCCTGGATATCCTCAAGGATATCAATCTCACCATCGACGAGCGTTTTGTGGCCATCACCGGCCCCAACGGCGGCGGAAAGTCCACCCTGGCCAAGGTGATCGCCGGCATCATCACCCCCACGTCCGGACAGATCCTGCTGGACGGCGAGGACATCACCGATCTGTCTATCACCCAGCGGGCGCAGGCGGGCATCAGCTTTGCCTTTCAGCAGCCGGTGCGGTTCAAGGGCCTGACCGTCAAGGACCTGATCACCCTGGCGGCGGGGCGGGATATCACCGTCTCCGAGGCCTGCGGCTATCTGTCGGAGGTGGGCCTGTGCGCCCGGGAGTACATCCACCGGGAGATCAACGCCAGCCTGTCCGGCGGCGAGCTCAAGCGCATCGAGATCGCCATGATCATGGCCCGTGGCACCCGGCTGTCCATTTTTGACGAGCCGGAGGCGGGCATCGATCTGTGGAGCTTTAACAACCTCATCCAGGTGTTCGAAAAAATGCACGAGAAGCTGGGCGGCAGCATTATGATCATCTCCCACCAGGAGCGGATCCTGAATATTGCCGACCGGGTGATCGTGGTGGCGGACGGACAGATCCGCAACGAGGGCAGCCGCGAGGATATCCTGCCGGGTCTGCTGGCGGGCAGCGCTCCCTGTTCGGTCCTGACCGGCAAGCTGTGAGAGGGGGTGCCGACTGTATGGATAAGATAGAGAAAAATCTGCTGGAGCAGATCGCCGACCTGCACGAGGTGCCCCAGGGCGCCTACAACATCCGCGCCAACGGCCAGATGGCGGGGCGCAACACCACCGAGAATATTGACATCGTCACCAAGACGGACAAGCCCGGCATCGACATCATCATTCAGCCCGGCACCAAGAACGAGAGCGTGCACATCCCGGTTATCCTCAGCCAGACCGGTCACCGGGAGATGGTGTACAACGACTTTTTCGTGGGCGAGGGGGCGGACGTGACCATCGTGGCCGGCTGCGGCATACACAACGGCGGCGACGAGGAGTCCCGCCACGACGGCATCCACGCCTTTCACCTGGCGGCGGGCGCCAGGCTCAAGTACGTGGAGAAGCACTACGGCTCCGGCGACGGCAACGGCCGCCGGGTAATGAATCCCACCACCGTCATCGAATTGGGCGAGGACGCCTATATGGAGATGGAGTCCACCCAGATCAAGGGTGTCACCTCCACCATCCGGGAGACCAACGCCACCCTGGCGGCGGGGGCGACCCTTATCGTCCGGGAGAAGATCATGACCCACGGCCAGCAGCTGGCTGAGACCAACTTTAAGCTGGATCTCAACGGAGAGGGCTCTTCCGCTCAGCTCTCCTCCCGGTCGGTGGCCAAAGGGCAGTCCCGGCAGGTGTTCCGCTCGGTCATCAATGGCAACGCCAGGTGCAGCGCCCACTCCGAGTGTGACGCCATCATTATGGACGAGGCATCGGTCAGCGCCATCCCCGAGGTGACCGCCAACCACCTGGATGCAGCCCTCATCCACGAGGCCGCCATCGGCAAGATCGCCGGCGAGCAGCTCATCAAGTTGATGACCCTGGGTCTCACCGAGCAGGAGGCCGAGGAGCAGATCGTCAGCGGATTCTTGAAATAAACCCATTTCAGAGTGGACTATACCCTGAAAAATGGACATGATTTAACCCCCTGTCGTAGTTTCTGATACTATGACAGGGGGTTCGTTTATTCGATGTCCATTTTTTTGGGGGTATATTCCAGTCAAAGGGGGTGCATTTGTATTTTCACCAATCCATTCACTCCACGCCGCGCTTGTACAAGCCCCTGGTGATGGCGGCGGGGGGCGTGCCGCCCTGCTTATAGGCCTTCACGATGGCGGCGCAGCGGGCGGCGTCCTCCACCGTAAAGTGCAGCAGATAATAATCCACCGCCGGCACCTCGCTCATCTTATCGCCCCACCACAGGGGGACGCTGTTGAGCACCTCGGCGCAGCCGCCGTCGCACACCACCGGAAAGGCGGTGCCGGTGCGGTCGGTGATGCCCTGTCCCCGGCACTCCCGGCAGGAGCCGCCGGCACATTGGCGCGGGCAGTTCCGGGTGAGCATCAGGGGCTGATGCCCATACAGCAAAATCCCTACCGGCAGGGGGGCGGGCAGCAGCCGTCCCATCTGCCCAAAGGTCAGTTCCATAGACAGTGTGGCGGCGGTCAGCCCGCGCTCCGCGTAAAAGTTCAGAGCTTCCTTATTGGTGATATTCAGCCCAAAGCCGCCCACGGCGGCCAGATCCGCAGCCTTTGCCAGGGGCAGTGCTCCTACGTTACCACACAGCGCCAGGGTGGCGCCGGCGGCCCGGGCGGCGGCCAGCTTTTGCGCCGTCTTTTGCTCCTGCCCGAACAGTCCCCGGGGGATCTCCACGCCCACCGTCACGCCGGTGGCGGCGATGGTGCGGATGGTCTGTGCCGGGGCAGAAAGGGGCAGGATCACCGCGTCAGCCCCCAGGGCAGGGCTCCATTGGTCGGCCCGCTGCAGCCGGGCCACGTATCGGACTGCACCCGGTGTGTGATGGGGGAGGGTCGGCAAAGCCGCGCCGTTGTCGCATCGGATGGGCGTAAAGTCTTGCCGCTTTACAGTCAGTTTTTCCAGAGCGTCCCGCCGCAGGCCGTTGATGGCCGCCATGGGCAGGGTCAGTCCCTCCTCCAGGAGGCACGCCACCATCTCGGCATAGAAGGGGGTGCCGCCGGTCTTGCGCAGCTGCTCCTCCACACGGGTGGCATCCAGGGGGCGGTTCACCGCCGTCTCGCCGCCCGGCCCGGTGACGGTCACATCACGGATGCCGTCGCTGACCGTCAGACGGCACCCGGCCGCCTCCAGGGCAAAGGACATGGTGATGGGGACGCGGGGTACCTCTTTGTCGCACAGCCGGGCCAGCTCCTTGAGCACCGGGGCGGCGGCGGTCACGTCCTCGTGACGGCGCACCCCAAACATATCGCCGCCCCGCCGGTCGGCGTAATAGCCGTCGGTAAAGCCGGTGCGGGAAAAGACCTTTTTCAGCCGTTCCACGTCCTCGTTGGGGACGGTCTCGCCCCGGACGGCGGCGGCGTACACCGCCGTGGCGGCGGCCACGTATTCGGGGCGCTTCATCCGCCCCTCGATCTTCAGTGAGGCCACGCCTAACTCCTTAAGATCTTGCACGTATTTCACCAGGCAGTTGTCCCGCAGGCTCAGGGCCGCCCGATCCGGGGGACAGGGGCGGGGCCGGTCGCCGGTGGGTTCAAAGGGCAGGCGGCAGGTCTGGGCGCAGGCGCCCCGGTTTCCGCTGCGGCCGCCCAGCATGGCGGAAAAATAGCACTGTCCGGACACACTCATACACAGTGCTCCGTGGACGAACACCTCCAGCTCCACCCCGAGGGTGGCGCAGGCGGCGATCTCCTCCCGGGTCATCTCCCGGGCCAGCACCACCCGCCGAAAGCCCGCATCCCGCAAAAAGGCCACCCCGGCCGGGGTGTGGCAGGACAGCTGGGTGGAGGCGTGCAGGGGCATATCCGGCATGACGGCCCGCAGGCGGCGGGCCAGACCCACGTCCTGGAGGATGAGGGCGTCCACCCCGCAGGCGGCGGCCTCGATGGCCACCGCCACCGCTGCCTCCAGCTCCTCCTGGCGCACCAGGGTGTTGAGGGTGAGATACACCGCCACGTCCCGGGCATGACAATAGGCCACCGCCGCTTTCAGGTCGGCGATGGTAAAATTATGGGCGGCGCGGCGGGCGTTGAACTCCTCGACACCTAAATAAACGGCGGCGGCACCGCATCGTACCGCCGCCGTCAGGCATTCAGGTGAGCCCGCCGGGGCTAATACTTCCGGCAGGGTGTGTTTCATCGCATAGCCAGCTTTCTCTCCAGATCTTCCTTTTCCCGGCGGAGCTGGGCGATCTCCCGGCGCAGGCTCTCGGCCTCTACCCGGGTGCGGTTGCTGTCGTCAAAAAAGGACTTGAGCTGCTTGCGCAGATTGTCCGCGCTCTGGGCTGCCTTTTTGGCCTCGTCCGCCTGCATCAGTGCGGCCATGACCGTAGCCATCACCAGAGAGGTGCGCTCGTTGTTGTTCATGATGTTGCGGATGCGGGCATCCAGCTGGGCACCCAGCTCCTGCATATAGCCGGGGGTCTCCTCGGTGGTGACGATGTAGTCGGTGCCGCAGATGGTGAGTTTTACCTTATTCACAGTCTCCATGTCGATGTTCCTTTCTCCATGTCGATTTTTGTTATCCACATTATAACGCTATTTCAGGATATGGTCAAGGGGCAATTGCGCATTTGTTCTTGCGGAGTGGGGCAGATTGTGGTAAAATGTTTGTAAAATAAAGGAGGTGTGTCCTATGGAGCCGGTGGGTCTGTATATTCATACCCCGTTTTGCCTGGCAAAATGCCCCTACTGCGATTTTTATTCTCTTCCCTTGGGCACACCTCTGCAGGCCGAGGCGGCCCTGGACCGCTACACGGACGGCCTGCTGTCCGCTATGGAGCGGTGGGCGCAGCGCCTGCCCCTGCAGGCGGATACCCTGTATTTCGGCGGCGGCACCCCGGCTCTGCTGGGCGGCAGCCGACTGGAGACCATTATCCGCCGGGCAGGGGAGCTGTTCGAGCTGTTCGGTGCCGCCCCGGAGATCACCCTGGAGGCCAACCCGGCAGATGACCTGGCGGATACGCTGGCGGCCTTTGCCGCCGCCGGGGGCAACCGTCTGTCCTTGGGTATGCAGTCCGCCCACCCGAGGGAGCTGACCCTGTTGGGCCGCCGCCACACCCCGGCGGACGTGACCCGCACGGTGGGGGATGCCCGCCGGGCCGGGATGGATAATATCTCTCTGGACGTGATGCTGGGCATCGCCGGACAGACCGCCGCCACCGCCTGTCAGAGCGTGGAGCGGGCGGCTGACCTGGGGGCGACCCACCTCTCTGCCTATCTGCTGAAGCTCGAGCCGGACACCCCCTACGGCCATTGCCCGCCCCCTCTGCCGGAGGAGGACGAGACGGCCGAACTGTACCTGGCGGCCATGGAGCGGGCGGAGGCCCTGGGCTATGGCCAGTACGAGATCTCCAATGCGGCGCTGCCCGGGCGTAAGAGCCGCCACAATCTTAAGTATTGGGACAGCCGTCCCTATCTGGGGCTGGGTCCGGCGGCTTCTTCCTGCCTGGCCGGGCACCGCTTTACCTATCCCCGGGATATAGAGCATTTTCTCGCCGGGGGCGACCCGGTGGAGGATCCCGACGAGGGCATTGGCGTGGGCACTCCGGAGGAGTACGCGCTGCTGCGTCTGCGGCTGACCGCCGGCCTGTCGGCGGCGGAATACGCCGCCCGCTTCGGCACAGAGCTACCCGCCGCCTGGCGCCGCCACGCCGAGGCGCTGCCCGCCTCGCTGGTGACGGCGGACGAGGCCGGCATCCGGTTGACCAGAGAGGGCTTTTTGCTTTCCAACACGCTGATTTCACACATTATCGATGAATAATTAAATTTCTGTTCATAAACCCTGCGAAAAATGTGGTAAACTGATAGCATAACAGTGCAAAAGGAGGTGGCATTAGTGACGGATATCAAGATCATGGTGGTGGACGACGACAGCAACATCTGCGAGCTGCTGCGCCTGTACCTGGAAAAAGAAGGCTTTACGGCGGTGGTTATGCCGGACGGCGAAAGGGCCCTGGCCGCCTTTGACGGCGAAAAGCCGGACCTGATCCTGCTGGATGTGATGATGCCCCGGGTGGACGGATGGCAGGTATGCCGCGAGATCCGCAAAAAGTCCTCCTGTCCCATCATAATGCTCACCGCCAAGGGCGAGGTGTTCGACCGGGTGCTGGGCCTGGAGCTGGGCGCGGACGACTACGTGGTCAAGCCCTTCGAGACCAAAGAGGTCATCGCCCGCATCAAGGCGGTGCTGCGGCGCAGCGGTGTCAGCCAGGAGAAGAAGATCCGCCAGGTGGAATACGAAAACCTGTATATTAATATGGAAAACTATGAGCTGCGGGTGTGCGGCAAGGTGATCGACACCCCGCCCAAGGAGATGGAGCTCATCTACCATTTGGCCAGCAACCCCAACCGGGTGTACACCCGGGATCAGCTGCTGGACGAGGTGTGGGGCTTTGAATACTACGGCGACAGCCGCACGGTGGACGTCCACGTCAAGCGCCTGCGGGAAAAACTGGACGGCGTGTCTGAGCAATGGAACCTCAAGACCGTCTGGGGTGTGGGCTATAAGTTTGAGGTCCGCAACGACTGACGGGGGTCCACGGTATGTATAAGAGTGTATTTTCCAAATACCTGTCCATCATATCTGCAGTGGTGATCGTGGGCTTTTTGGCGATGACGTTGCTGCAGGTGATTTTCACCACCACCGCCCTGGCGGGAGAGAAAAAAGAGCTGCTGATGGAGAATGCCCAGAGCATCGCCCACCACACGGCCTTGTCCGCCACCGCCACCCCAACGAGAGACCATCGGGTGGTGTATCACCTGAATGAGGAGCGGCTGTCACCCATTCTCAATATGCTGTCCGAGGCCATCGACGCCACCGTGCTGGTGGTCAATGGCGAGGGCCGCATCCTGCTGGTGTCCGGCGAGGGTCTGCCCTCCTCTGTGATGGGGGACACCACACTGGCAGAGATCCTGCCCAAGATCCGGGAGTCCTATTACGAGGTGGGCACCCTGAACGGACTGTACGACACGCGGCAATACACAGCCGCCGTGCCGGTGCTGATCAACGACCGGGTGGCGTTGGGCTATGTGTTTGCTTCGGCGCCGGCGGATATTCTGGCCCAGACCCTCCATGCCAATCTACGCATCTATCTGATGTCGGTGCTGGGTGCCCTGCTGCTCAGCCTGATCTTCGTGTGGGTGATGACCTATCGGTTCGTGCGTCCCCTGCGGGAGATGGCGGCCGCCACCCGCAGCTTTGCCCGGGGCGATTTCAGCACCCGGGTCAAGGTGGTGGGCAAGGACGAGGTGGCCGAGCTGGCGGAGGCCCTCAACAGCATGGCGGTGTCCCTCTCCTCGGTGGAGAGTATGCGCCGTAGCTTTATTGCCAACGTGTCCCACGAGCTCAAGACGCCTATGACCACCATCGCCGGTTTTGTGGACAGTATGCTGGACGGCACCGTCCCCCGGGAGAAGCAGGCCCATTATATGCGCATCGTGTCCGATGAGGTCAAGCGTCTGTCCCGTATGGTGCGGTCTATGCTGGATCTGTCCCGCATCGACAGCGGAGAGCTAAAGATGAACACCCGTCGTCTGGATCTGACCGAGGCTATGTGCAGCGTGCTGGTAGCCTCCGAGCAGCGCATCGAGCAAAAGAGGCTGACGGTCACCGGCATCGAGGACTGCCAGCGGATGGAGGTAGAGGGCGATTACGACCTGCTGAGCCAGGTACTGTATAATCTGCTGGACAACGCCATAAAATTCACCAATGAGCGCGGGCAGATCGATATCCGTCTGTACCGGGCAGGGGAGCGGGTGTACACCGCCATCCGCAATACCGGCGACGGCATCCCCGCCAGCGAAATGCCGCAGATATTCGAGCGGTTTTATAAGAGTGACCGTTCCCGCAGCCTGGATAAGAACGGGGTGGGCCTGGGTCTGTACATCGTGCAGACGGTGGTCCGCCTTCACGGCGGCGAGATCACGGTGCGCTCGGTGGAGGGCGAATTCACCGAGTTCTGCTTCTGGCTGCCGGCTCCTCCGGGCCGTCTGCCCGACACGGTTCAATAGAAACTACGTTTCTTTGGAATATATGTTTACTTTTTTCCCTTGATTGGGTCACCAAAAGGAAAGGTTGTGCATCGTTATGTCAGATAATTGGGAATTTGAGAATAAGCAGGAGCCCCGGGAGGTGTCGGCAGCGCCGGCCGATCCGGCCCCCGCAGAAAAAGAGGAGATTGCCGCTCCGGCTCCGGCAGAGCCGGCCCAGCAGCCCCAGGCCCAGCAGCCTGTGGAGCCGGCCCAGCAGCCGGCTGTACCGCCGGTCAACGGTTGGGGACCTGACGGCAGCTATCGGTACGTGCCGCCCCGCAGCGGCCAGCCCGGCGCAGTGCCGCCCTCTCAGCCTACCCCCACCTACGGTGCGCCGCAGAGCGCCCCCCGGTACCAGTCTCCGGCCGGAGGCTACGGCTGGTCCCAGCCTCAGCCGCCGGTAGCACCCCCGTCCTACACGCCGGCCCAGGCTCCGGTTCCGCCCACGCCCTATATGCCGCCCCAGCGGCCTGAGCCGCCCCGTAAGCGGCGCGGCTGGGTGGCGGTGATCGCGGTGCTGGGTGCCCTGGCGGTGGTGGCCAGCGTGGTGGTGATCGCCTTTGCAGCGGCCGGCTTCCAGCCGGATATGCCTCCTGTGGGTGGGGATTCCTCTCTGGTGGATGATCCTTCTGTCAACGAGAATGCCCCCACCCTGGAGATCGACACTTGGGATACCAACGACGGTGGCCTGAGCACCGAGGAGATCGTCAACCGCAATTACGACTCCACCGTGGTGCTGACCGCATACAGCCAGACCGGCAGCTTCTATTTTGGCGAGAGCAATCTCACCGAGGCTGGCGGCTCCACCGGTATTATTATGAGCGAGGACGGCTATATCATCACCAACCGTCACTGTGTAGTCAACGAGAACACCGGCAAGAATTACGACCGCATCGACGTGACCACCTACGACGGCACCGTGTATGAGAACGCCACCATCATCGGCACCGACCAGGCCACCGACCTGGCGGTCATCCGGGTGAACGCCACCGGCCTGACCCCGGCCCAGTTCGGCGACAGCGACGAGCTGGCGGTGGGCGCCCGCGTGGTGGCGCTGGGCAATGCGGCGGGCCTTTCCTGGACCGCCACCCAGGGCATCGTGTCCGCCAAGGCCCGTGACGTCTACGACGACACCGGCTACGCCATCAAGTGCCTGCAGGTGGACCTGGCCATCAACTACGGCAACTCCGGCGGCCCTCTGCTGAATAAGCAGGGCCTGGTGGTGGGTATCAACTCCGCCAAGATCGCCGCCAGCGGCTACGAGGGCCTGGGTTTCTCCATCCCCATCAACGAGGCCAAGGTGATCATCGATTCTCTGCTGAAATACGGCTACGTAAAGGGCCGTGTGGCGCTGGGCATCACCGGCCAGACCATCTCCTCCGGCCAGTACAAGGGATTTATGATCGCTACGATCGAAAAGGGCTCCTGCCTGGAGGGCACGGGGGTGCAGGTCAACGACCTGATCGTCGAGGTGGACGGTGTCACCGTGGTGGATTACGGCACCCTGCGCGCCGAGCTGGCCAAGCACCAGGTGGGCGACACGGTGACGCTCAAGCTGTTGCGCTCCGACCGGCGCACCGGCCTGGTGACCTCCCATACGGTCCGGGCCACGCTGGGTGAGCAAAAGGGATAAATCTGTAAGCCTCCGGTTATCCGGAGGCTTTTCCCGGTTATACTAGGGGTGTTCCAGAGTATCCGGAATGAAGAGGATGTGACACAGTGAGCGAGCAACATACAGACAGCGACCGGGAGGCTCAGCGGCTGCTGCGCCGTCGGCGGCGCCGGCGGTTGTACCGCCTGCGGCAGCGGGTGATTGAATTGTGTATCCTGGCGGTGCTGGTGGTGGGTGTGGTCATCCTGGTGCGGTCGCTGCTGCCGGACCGGCAGCCCGCAGATATATCGCCGGCCGATGAGAGCGTACCCTCCGGATCGGAATCCAACGAAACAGAAGAGAAAACGCCCTACCCGGTCATCACCGCGGATACGGTGCAGCTGGGGGATACGGTGAATGCGGAATACGCGGTGCTGTTGGATGTGACCGATAATCGCGTGGTGGCGGCCAAAGGCGCAGACACAGTGGCGTATCCGGCCTCGGTGACCAAGGTGTTGACCCTGCTGGTGGCAGCGGAGCACATCACTGACTATACGGAGACCTACGAGATGTCTTACACCTTTCTCAACGATCTGTACCTGCAGCAGGCGACGGTGGCCGGCTTCTCCTCCGGGGAGCGGGTGAATATGACCGACCTGCTGTACGGCTGCATCCTGCCCTCCGGGGCGGATGCCACCATTGCCCTGGCCAATCATCTGGCCGGGTCGGAGGAGGCCTTTGCGGGGATGCTCAACGCCAAGGCGGCGGAATTGGGTCTGAAAAACACCCACTTTGTCAATTCCAGCGGTCTGCACGACCGTGACCACTATACCACCGCCCTGGATATGGCGATGGTGCTGGCGGCGGCCATGGAGAACGAGACCTGCCGCCGGGTGCTGTCCACTTATCAGTACACCACCGCCGCCACGCCCCAGCATCCCGAGGGGTTGCTGCTGACCAGCACCATGTTCAGCCGTATGTACGGTGACGAGCCGGAGGGCGCGGTGATTGTCGCCGGCAAGACCGGCTACACCGCCCAGGCGGGGAACACCATGGCCAGCTACGCCCAGGGGGACGACGGCCACGATTATATTTTTGTGTCTATGAAGGGCAGCGATAAGTGGAAGGCCACCTACGATGCCATCAACATCTATACCGCCTTCTGCGGCCCGGATGGGGTGGAGGAGAGCGCGATCCCACAATGAATACAGCGCCCGTCAACCTGGTTGGCGGGCGCTGTTTCTATAGTATATTCTCCGGCAGAGGGTCGTCGATGTTCTGGAGATAACCGATCTGCTCCCGCAGGCGGGCCAGCTCCATCTGCAGCTCCTCCTCACCGCCCTGCCGTATCAGCACCGGCAGCAGGGCGGCGGTCTCCTGACTGGCCGCCAGGTCGTTGTGAGCCACGTAGCAGTCCATGATGCCGGTGATGCGCTGATAGCGGTGGTTAAACTCCTCTGCGATCCTTACGGCACCTGCCCGGTCACCGGTGTCGTAGGCTTCCTCCAGTCGGTCCAGGTCTGCCAGCATCCGGCCCATCTGCCGGTGCTGAAACATCTGGGTGAGAAGGCACATCACCAGCGTCACCGCCAGCAGGGCCAGTGCGATCCATATCCGTTTCATTGGTCACCGCCTTTCACGTCGGTCCGGGTCAGCAGAAAGTGCTGCCCGGTTTTGGTTGCAGTCAGCAGGAATACGTCCTTCCGGGCACAGCGGTGCTTTTGCAGGATGCGGTCCAGCTGTTCTTCGGACAGACCGCACAGCTTCAGCCCCCAGGGGCATAGCCGGCCGTCGCTGACCACCAGCACCGGCATGCCGTCGTCGGTCAGATCGGCCCCCAGGTCCCCGGCGGTGGCCGCCTGGTACCGGGGATAGCAAAAGGCGCTGATGTGGCCGTTGGTCTCCGCGATGGCGTATTGCACCTGCCGGATGTCGAAGATGTCTTGCTGGCGCAGTGCTTCGATCAGGTCGTCCACGGTGATGCGCAGGCGGCGCATAGCCGCCTCGTCCACCTTGCCGTCCTTGATAATGGGCATGGGCGATCCGGCCACCAGACGGGAGACCGCCGGCCACTTGAGCATGGCACCGGATAAGAGGATCTCCAGCCCCACCAGCACCAGGATGGGCAGTATGCCGTTGAGCAGGGGCAGGCCGTTTTCCTGCATGGGCACCGCCGCCAGGTCGGACAGCAGCAGGGTCACCACCAATTCGGAGGGTTGCAGCTCACCCAGCTGCCGCTTGCCCATGAGCCGCACCGCGGCCATGAGCAGGAGGTAGAGGATGACGGTGCGGAGTACGGCGATGGTCATAGAGGGACCTCCTTTCGGGGGTGTTCTGGGGTATTTTTCCCCGCCGGGCGGCGGATATGTGCGCCAAAGGCGGAAAGAGTGGCCGCAAAAAACTTTTTCACTTTTTTTGTAATATCTCTTGACAAGGCAGGCAAAAATGAGTATAATTCAATGCGTTGCCGATGAGGCATCTATGCGCTCGTAGCTCAGCTGGATAGAGTGCTTGACTACGAATCAAGAGGTCAGGGGTTCGAGTCCCTTCGGGCGCGCCAAAAACAAAACACCCACCGCTATGCGGTGGGTGTTTTGTTTTTCGTACGAACCAAATGACCGAACCCCCGAAAATGCGAAGCATTTTCACAAGGTTTTGCGCTAGTAGAAACTACCGATTGGTACCGATCCGGCGCAAAACCGGGGTTCAGAGTCCCTTCGCCACCGCTATGCGGTGGGTGTTTTGTTTTTCGTACGAACCAAATGACCGAACCCCCGAAAAAGCGGAGCATTTTCACAAGGTTTTGCGCTAGTAGAAACTACCGATTGGTACCGACCCGGCGCAAAACCGGGGTTCAGAGTCCCCAAAACGAAAATCCGTCCTCGTAAGAGAGCGGATTTTCGTAATGAATAATGAATGATTTCGGTGTCTGCTTTTTCGTTTATCTACAAATATAAAACAGCACCCTTTTCCGCAAACGGGATAGGGTGCTATTCTTTTACAAACTCAATTATTTCATTAATGTTGCAATTTAGAGCGATGCAAATTCGGTTTAAAATAAAACTGTCGTATCGCCGGACTTTGTTTTTAAAGTAATTGTCGATAATTTGGTATTGAATGCCTGTGCGTTTTGCTAGTTCGTAGCGACTGATATGGTGTCTATCCAGCGCTTTATCTAGACAGATTCTAATCACAAAATCACCTCACAATTATATTTTAATGAATATATATTTCCTTGACAATTCGTTTGATGAAATATATACTTATATAAGTGCATATTGAATGAGAGCGGTATCCCATATACCTTGAAAGGACATTTCCCTTATTAGCCGAATTGTAACTAGTATGATGGTTTTTTATTGAGAATAAAATATCAAGCAGATGAGGTTGAACTTTTATGAAAGACATAAAAACAAAATATTTGATTACTATTGTTAGGATAATGGACAAATATAACTTTGAAATCAACGAAATTACCAGTAGGCGAATAAATAATTATCATTTTCAACCCAATACCATTATTGCATATAGTGATAAGTATATAAAAATAAGCACGGAAGAAGGGATTAAAGGTGTGTACAATGTTTTGCTTCTGTTTTCCAACGGCTTATCAAAAGTACACCTTGAATTCGAATAACCGTAATTTAGCCGGTTACCGCACAAATTGCAAAAGATATTAATGTAAGATGACCCCGCACACCTATATAACTCTCATATATCACATATGAAAAGCCGCTGCTTTTTTTCAATAATCAGCGGCTTTTTTGCAAATTTTCACAATTTAACTCTTTACATTGTGAAAGCGATGGTGTACAATAGTAGCAGAATGATACACCCAAAGGAGGGCATACCTTTGAATTCTAAGATCAAGACCAAAGAGGTCGACTTTCTGTTCAACGCCATTCTGAATCTGCAGACGGTGGACGAGTGCTATATGTTCTTTGAGGATCTGTGCACCGTCACCGAGCTCAAGGCTCTGTCCCAGCGCATCGTGGTGGCCAAGATGCTCAGCGAGGGTCGGGTGTACAGCGATATTGTCAAATCCACCGGCGCCTCCACCGCCACCATCAGCCGGGTCAACCGGTCGCTGGAGTACGGCTGCGATTCCTATTCGCTGGTGTTCGGCCGGATGGACGAGGAGAGCAAGAAGCTATGAACGGTTACGGGGCCTTTGCCGCCTTTTACGACGCCCTGACCGATGATGTGGATTACGCCGCCTGGGCAGACTATCTGCTGGCGGCGTTTTCGCGCCACGGGGGGGCGGCCCATACGGTGCTGGATCTGTGCTGCGGCAGCGGCAGCCTGTCCCTGGAGCTGGCGGACCGGGGCTGCGAGGTCATCGGCGTGGACGGCTCGGCGGATATGCTGGCTGTGGCCCGTGAAAAGACCGCCGCAGAGGGCCGGGACATCCTGTTCCTCTGCCAGGACGTGCGGGCGCTGGACCTGTACGGCACGGTGGACGGGGCGGTGTGTATGCTGGACAGCCTCAGCCACATCCTGCACACCGAGGACCTGCGGGAGATCTTTCGCCGCCTGGGGTTGTTTATCGCCCCGGACGGGCTGCTGATCTTTGACGTCAATACCCCCTACAAGCACGCCCACGTGCTGGGGGATAACGCCTTTGTATACGAGCGGGAGGAGTTTGTGTGCGCCTGGCGCAACCGATATCTCCCCGCCACCCACGAGGTGGAGATGGCGCTGGACTTTTTCCTTGAGGAGGAGGACGGCACCTACACTCGCTATACCGACGTAGTAAGGGAGCGGGCGTACAGCCTGCAGACCTGGAAAGGCCTGCTGACCGAGGCGGGGTTTGACCTGCTGGGTGTGTACGGCGAGCGGCGGTTCACCGCCCCGGCAGAGGATGCCCAGCGGTGGGTGCTGGTGGCGAAGAACCGCGCCATCCATCAGAAAAACGACTAACGGAGTGAATACAGAATGGGAAAACTGATACGCTGCCTGACCCGTGACGCCACGGTGATGGCGCTTTTCTTGGATTCCACCGATATGGTGGCCCGGGCAGAGCAGATCCACCAGCCCTCGGCGGTGGTGACGGCGGCCCTGGGGCGTCTGCTGACCGCTGCCTCCATGATGGGCGTGATGATGAAGGGGGCGGACGACAGCCTGACCCTCAAGCTGGCTGGCGGCGGCCCGGCCGGCACCGTGATGGCGGTGTCGGACAGCCGGGGCAACGTGCGCGGCTATGCCCAGAATCCCATCGTGGAGATCCCCCTCAAGCCCAATGGCAAGCTGGACGTCAGCGGTGCGGTGGGCACCGAGGGACAGCTGTGGGTGCTGCGGGATAACGGCGCCCCGGAGCCCTACGTGGGCTGCACGCCTCTGGTGTCCGGCGAGATCGCCGAGGATATCACCAGCTACTACGCCAATAGCGAGCAGACCCCCACGGTGTGCGCCCTGGGCGTGCTGGTCAACCCCGACCTGACGGTGCAGGCGGCGGGCGGGCTGCTGCTGCAGCTGCTGCCCTTCTGCCCGGATGAGGTCATCGACCAGGTGGAGCAGAACGTGGCCAAGCTGCCCCCGGTGACGGCCATGCTGGCCCGGGGGATGACCCCGGAGGAGATCTGCGCCCTGGCCCTGGATGGGATGGAGTACGACGTGCTGGATACCTATGGGCCGGAGTACCGCTGCACCTGCTCCCGGGATAAGGTGCTGGGAGCCTTTGCGGCTATGCCGGCAGAGGATCTGCTGACCCTGCCGGACGAGACCGGCGTGGCGGAGGCCACCTGCCGTTTTTGCGATGCGGTGTACCGCTTTACTCGTGAGGAGCTGGAGAAAATGGCCCGGGATCGGACTGCGTCCTGAGCTGTAAAAACTTTTTGGAAAAATGGTAAAAATCCCTTGACAAATGCGGTGCCGTAGTGTATTATAAATGGCGTCGCTTATGGCGATGGCCGGTTCGGAAGCATAGCTCAGCTGGTAGAGCACCTGCCTTACAAGCAGGGGGTCACAGGTTCGAGCCCTGTTGTTTCCACCATATTTGGATCTGGCCCGGTAGTTCAGCTGGTTAGAACGCTAGCCTGTCACGCTAGAGGTCGACGGTTCGAGCCCGTTCCGGGTCGCCAAATTTGCCCAGATAGCTCAGTTGGTAGAGCA
>JAFQKB010000033.1 GCA_017397125.1 Clostridia bacterium
CTGGCCAACGAGATGGGCGCTCTGCAGGAGCGCATCACCTCCACCAAAAAGGGCTCCATCACCTCGGTGCAGGCGGTGTACGTGCCGGCGGACGACCTGACCGACCCGGCCCCCGCCACCACCTTTGCCCACCTGGACGCCACCACCGTGCTGTCCCGCTCCATCGCCTCCCAGGGTATCTATCCGGCGGTGGATCCCCTGGAGTCCACCAGCCGCATCCTCTCCCCCGACGTGCTGGGCGAGGAGCACTATCACGTGGCCCGTGAGGTGCAGCGCATCCTCCAGCGGTACAACGAGCTGATGGATATCATCGCCATCATGGGTATGGACGAGCTGTCCGACGAGGATAAGCTGCTGGTGCAGCGCGCCCGTAAGATCCAGCGCTTCCTGTCCCAGCCCTTCTACGTGTCGGAAAAGTTCACCGGCATCGAGGGCACCTACGTGCCGCTGAGCGAGACGGTCCGCGGCTTTAAGGAGATCATCGAGGGCAAGCACGACGACCTGCCCGAGTCCGCATTCCTGTTCGTGGGCACCATCGACGAGGCCGTGGCCAAGGCGAAGAAGGTGACCGGATGAACACCTACAAGCTGACCATCGCCACCCCGGACGGCAACCGGTTTCAGGAGGAGGCCATCGGCCTGTTCCTGCGGGGCGCCGAGGGCGACCTGGCCGTGCTGGCGGGGCACACCCCCTTCATCACCTCGGTGCAGGCGGGCCGGTGCCGCATCCATATGCCGGACGACAGCGAAAAGGTGGCCACCCTGGACGGCGGTCTGCTGACCGTGTCCGCCGACGCCGTGACACTCCTGTCCGGCTCCTTTGAATGGGACGAAGAATAACGTAAAAACAGCGGAGAGGAATAGGTGTTGTTCTTATCGGAAAATTTGTAATCATACCTGTTTCTGTTAAGAACCAGCATCGCATTTGTATGCACAAATTCAGTTGGGCAGTAGCCCAAACCCACAGAGCAACAGAAAAGAGAAGATTCGCATATGAACGAGTCTTCTCTTTCTTTTTGTCTGTTAAGTGATATGCTGACGAAAGTCAGCGTGATATTTTCGCTTTGCGAAAGTGATATTAAGTCCTTTGGACTTAGTGATATTCTATTCGCCCCTAAACTGCCAAAGGCAATATCACTTGAACTTTAGTTCAAATATCACTGCGTAGCAATAGAACTCGCCGCAGGCGAATAGAACTGGCGTGATACTCCGCTTGGAGTATCACGCCAAATCCTCTCCGCTGTTTTTTGTGAGCGGCCGGGACAGCGGCCCACCATAAAGTTGTGCATTCTCCGCGGGCATTCAAAGAACGCCCCTACGAATTCTATCCAACCCGGTATGACAAACGAAGGACGGTGGCTTGCAACGCGCCGGCGTTTGTGTTATAATAACGCAAACGCAATCACACCAAAACAAGGAGTCGATATACCATGAAAAAAGGAACTCTTTTCGCCTACCTGCTGGGAGCTATCTCCGGCCTGCTGGTGCTGGGCCTGAGCCTGTTCCTGTTCTGCCCGGCCATCCACGTCAAAAACCCCGGCCTGTGGGCGCTGGTGGCGGTGACGCTGCTTGTGTTCGCCTTTGTCACCCGAGCCAATCTGGGCCACCGGGATCTCATCCGGGTAAAAATCTCCCGCAAAGGCGGTAGCTCCCTCAAAAAAGGCCGGGTGCGCCCCCAGCCGGAGCATCGGTACTCCGTCGCCCTGTACGCCCTGCCGGTGGTGGTGCTGGTGGTGTTCGGCCTGGCGGCCCTGGGCGGCAGCGAGGTGTTCAATGCCGACGCCTACGCCCGGATCCTCACCGTGACCGAATCAGACTTTGCCACCGATCTGGCGGAGTCTGTGGGCACCGACTCCATCGCCCTGATGGACACCGCCTCCGCCCAGATGCTGGGCGACCGGGAGATCGGCTCTCTGTCGGACGTGGTCAGCCAGTACGACGTATCCTACGACTACACCCAGATCGATTACAACGGAAAGCCCATCAAGGTGTCCGCCCTGGGATATGCCGGCTTCTTCAAATGGATCAACAACAGCGCCGCGGGCGCCGGCGGCTACGTGACGGTGGACCCGGTGTCCATGTCCGCTTCCTTCCACCGGTGCGAGGGCATGCGGTACATCCCCTCCGCCTATCTTTTCCAGGACGCCCGGCGGTATCTGTGGATGCAGTACCCCACCCTGATGATGGAAAACCTCCACTTTGAGATCGATGAGGAGGGCAAGCCCTATTACGTGGCCTCGGTGCTGGACAAGGCCGTGGGTCTGTTCGGCGGCAAGACGGTCACCGGCTGTGTGGTGCTGGACCCGGTCACCGGCGACACCGTCCACTACGACCTAGCGGACGTGCCCCGCTGGGTGGACGTGGTGTTCGACGGCTACCTCATCTGCGACCAGTACAACTGGTACGGACTGTATCAGAACGGCTTTTTCAACAGCCTGTTCGCCAAAAAGGACTGTAAGCAGGTGACCACCTATTACCAAAGCGAGATCGCCGAGAACGAGGACAGCGACGACGCCACCCCGTCGGCAGACTTCGGCTACATTGCCAAGGACGGCGACATCTGGATCTACACCGGCATCACCTCGGTCAACGGGGACTCCTCCAACATCGGCTTCCTCCTGGCCAACGAGCGCACCGGCGAGAGCCGCTATTACCGCATCGCCGGTGCCGATGAAAAATCCGCTATGGCCGCCGCCGAGGGCGAGGTGCAGGAAAAACGCTACCAGGCCTCCTTCCCCTCTCTCATCAACATCGACGGCTATCCCACCTACATTATGGTGCTCAAGGACTCCGGCGGCCTGGTCAAGTTGTACGCCACGGTGAACGTGGAGCAGTACAACCTGGTGACCACCGCCCCCACCCAGGCCGAGTGCATCGCCAAGTATAAGGCCCTGCTGGGCATCGAGGGCGAGGAAAACCCCGCCGACGACACCGAAACGGTGACCCTGACCATCGCCCGTATCCAGTACGTCACCATCGAGGGTAACACCTACATCTATCTGGCGGACGCCGCCGGCAACCTCTACAAAGCCAAGGCCGCCGACCACGAAAACATGCTGCTGCTGAGCGAGGGCGACACGGTGGAGCTGACCTGCTCCGGCAGGGACATCCTCACCTGCGAAAAAATCGTGGCGGAAGCTCCCGCCGCCTAAGGAGGCACCCCTATGTCTGACAGACCCATTCTCCGCCAGCAGGCCTTTGCACCCACCGGCAACCGTATGCTCAAGGGCGGTCTGCACTGCCACACAACGGTCTGCTGACCGTGTCCGCCGACGCCGTGACACTCCTGTCCGGCTCCTTTGAATGGGACGAAGAATAACGTAAAAAAACAGCGGAGAGCCGATCGGTTCTTGCATCTGGTAAGATAAAAGTAGACACTCACAAAAAACGTGAGTGTCTACTTTTTTATGTGTTAAAATGAAATAGGAGGTGAACAGAGCATGGGAAGTAAGAAGGGTGTACCCCATCGCAAGTGGACAAAAGAGGAAAAAA
>JAFQKB010000034.1 GCA_017397125.1 Clostridia bacterium
CCACACCAAGTTCCATGCCAACGTCTACGTCCTGTCCAAGGACGAAGGCGGCCGTCACACCCCCTTCTTCAACAACTATCGTCCTCAGTTCTACTTCCGTACCACCGACGTGACCGGCGTCATCAACCTGCCCGCCGGCGTTGAGATGTGCATGCCCGGCGATAACGTCGAAATGGATGTTGAGCTGATCACCCCCATCGCCATCGAAGAGGGTCTGCGTTTCGCTATCCGTGAGGGTGGCCGTACCGTGGGTTCCGGCGTTGTCTCCAAGATCAATGCCTAATTCTTAACTGAATTTTCGCTTGATTGCAAGTGGCCTATCCGTAAGGGTAGGCCACTTTTCTTTGTAGCGAGACGGGCAGGCTTTGACGATCCGAGGGTGCCCGATCTCCTATATAGAGAGTGCCCGTGTTTCCTGCCTTGACAATGGACAGGGGAGATGGTATGCTAAAGTCATTCTAAAGGAGGAGAAGGGAAATGTTTGCAGACGTAGGAAAAACGATTAAAAGGATTGCGCAAGCGGCGTTTCTGATCTTATGCGTCAGCGCTTTTGTGGGCGGTATTGTTTTGATGGTTGAGGAGCGAGTTGGTTGGGGCTTTTTGACGTGGATCGTAGGACCGATGATAGCGTTTGTCAGCTCCTGCCTGGTCTATGGCTTTGGTGAGGTGGTGGACACGGCCATCGTGCTGCGGTTTCGTGATGAGCAGAATACGACCAATCACGGTGCTGCATCGAAGACGGCCGGATCGGAGAAGAAGCGCCCTTACACGGATATAGTGCGCTGTGAACAGCAACCCGCCGGCATATGCGCCGGATGCAGACAGATGCGTGCTGAGCTTTGGCTATGTATTGTAAAGACCGGCAGCCAGTATAAAGAGAAGAATATGTGTCAGCGGTGCATCGACTCCTTTGTGATCCGCTGACGCACAAAGCCTGCACGGAAAATGCAGGCTTTTTCTTGTGCGTTTTTCCACAGAACCGAGCAGCTTTGTGGAAGTTTTTTCGCAAAACGCATGAAAAGTAAAAAACCTTTACAGCACTACAAAAAAGCCTTGACAACAGCGGGGTTTTGCAGTATAATATGTGTAAAGCAGAACTCTTTACATCAGGACAGAACGGAGGCGCACTATGAGCAAGAATCTGGAGATCTCTCTGCTGCTGGATTTTTACGGCGATATGCTGACCGACAAGCAGCGCGATATGGTGGATTATTATTACAATGAAGACCTCTCTCTGTCCGAGATCGCCGAGAATGAGGGCATCACCCGTCAGGGCGTGCGGGACTCCATCAAGCGTGCCGAGGCGCAGATGCTGGAGATGGAGGAGCGGCTGGGCCTGGCCCGCCGATTCCGCAAGATCGACAGCGACGTCCGGGAGATCTACGATCTGGCCCAGACCATCCGGCAGTACAGCGAATTCCCCGGCTGCCCCCGGGAGATCAGCGAAGGCGCGGCCCGCATCATGATGCTGGCCAGCATGCTGGAAAAGGCAGAATAACCACATCCCGTAACCCACGGCAGAAAGGCAGGTGACCCCCATGGCATTCGAAGGACTCAGCGAAAAGCTGGCGGCCTCGTTCAAAAAGCTCCGCAACCACGGCAAGCTTTCCGAAGCGGACGTGAAAGAGGCCATGCGTGAGGTGCGCCTGGCTCTGCTGGAGGCGGACGTAAACTATAAGGTGGCCAAGGACTTCACGAGCAAGGTCGTGGAGGAGGCGGTGGGCGCCAAGGTGATGGAGAGCCTGACCCCGGCCCAGATGGTCATCAAGATCGTCAATGAGCAGCTGACCCAGCTGATGGGCGGCCAGGCGGCCCCCTTGGCCAATGCCAACCGTCCTCCCTGCGTCATTCTTATGTGCGGTCTGCAGGGCTCCGGTAAGACCACCCACAGCGGTAAGTTGGCCAAATTCCTCAAGAAAAAGGGCCATCGCCCCCTGCTGGTGGCCTGTGATATCTACCGTCCGGCGGCCATCGACCAGTTGTGCGTGGTGGCGGAGCGTGCCGGCGTGCCGGTGTTCCAGCGGGGCACCGAAGACCCGGTCAGGATCGCCAAAGAGGCGGTGGTCCACGCCAGGGACCACGGCAACGACTACGTGATCCTGGATACCGCCGGCCGTCTGCACATCGACGAGCAGCTGATGGATGAGCTCAAGAACATCCGCAGCACCGTACAGCCCGCCGAGATCCTGCTGGTGGTGGACGCCATGACCGGTCAGGACGCGGTCAACGTGGCCTCCTCCTTTGACGAGGCCCTGGGCATCACCGGCGTTATCCTCACCAAGCTGGACGGCGACACCCGTGGCGGTGCGGCCCTGTCGGTACGCGCCGTCACCGGCAAGCCTATCAAGTTCGCCGGTATGGGCGAAAAGCTGGACGACCTGGAGGTCTTCCAT
Source organism: Clostridia bacterium (assembly GCA_017397125.1). Taxonomy (GTDB): domain Bacteria; phylum Bacillota; class Clostridia; order Oscillospirales; family Acutalibacteraceae; genus UBA5905. The sequence continues at coordinate 2,394 of JAFQKB010000034.1, forward strand.
CCCGAGCGAATGGCATCCCGTATCCTGGGGATGGGGGACGTTATGTCCCTCATCGAAAAGGCGGAGCAGCAGATCGACGAAAAGCAAGCCGAGGAGCTGGCCCGCAAGCTGCAGGAGGACAAATTCGATCTGAGCGATATGCTGGAGCAGTTCCGGCAGATCCAGAAGATGGGGGACCTCAAGAGCATGCTGGGCATGATCCCCGGTATGGGCAAGCAGCTCAAGGACGTGGAGATCGACCCCCGCCAGTTCACCCGGCTGGAGGCCATCATCCTGTCCATGACCCCGGCGGAGCGGGCCAAGCCCGACTTGATTAATCCCTCCCGCAAGCGGCGTATCGCCGCCGGCTGCGGCCAGCGGGTGGAGGACGTCAACCGCCTGCTCAAGCAGTACCGCACCATGCAGGATATGATGAAGCAGCTCAAGAAAATGAGCAAAAAGGGTGGCCGTATGCACGGTATGCCCAACCTGCCCGGTATGGGCGGCATGGGTGGCATGATGCCGCCCAAGGGCGGACGCGGCCGCCGCGGATTCTGAATTCACTCCATAGCTTATGGATGAAGATAAAAAATGTAAAAATTATTTTTGGAGGTACTTTATTATGGCAGTTAAGATTCGTCTGCGCCGCACCGGCGCCAAGAAGGCTCCGTCCTATCGTGTTGTGGTGGCGGATTCCCGCTATCCCCGTGATGGCCGCTTCATCGAGGAGATCGGCTATTACAACCCCCTGACCGAGCCCTCTACCATCAAGATCGACATGGAGAAGGCCAAGAACTGGATCGCCAACGGTGCTCAGCCCACCGATACCGTCAAGGTTCTGCTGAAGAAGGCCGGCCTGGAATAATCCCCCGGCACTCACAACAGGAGGAAACAGATGAAAGAACTTCTCATCACCATTGCCCAGGGGCTGGTGGAGGATCCTTCTGCAGTGGTCGTAGAGCAGGATGAGCCCATGGAGGACGGCACGGTGGTATTTCACCTGCACGTGGCCCCCGATGATATGGGCCGTGTCATCGGCAAGCAGGGCCGCATTGCCAAGGCAATGCGTACCGTTATGCGCGCCGCTGCCACCCGTCAGGACGCCAAGGTCGCTGTGGAGATCGACTAAAAGGAAAAGGCAGAGGCAGGCCCGTGGGGTTTGCCTCTGTTTTGTTAGGAGGTAGCAAGCATGCCGCAAAAACCGTTTTTAGAGGCCGGACAGATCGTGGGCACCCACGGGGTGCGCGGCGAGGTCCGGGTACAGCCCTGGTGCGATTCGCCCCAGCAGTTTGCCGGCTTTAAGCGGCTGTTCTGGGATATAGAGGGCACGCAGCCGGTCCGGCTGCGGGCCCGCCCCCACAAGAATATGGCTCTGGCCCTCATTGAGGGCATCGACACCGTAGAGGCCGCCCAGGTGCTGCGGGGTCGGATGCTGTACGTGGACCGTCGGGATATCAAGCTGCCCAAGGGGCACCACCTGGTGCAGGACCTGATCGGCCTGACGGTGGTGGATGCCGATACCGGCGTCACCTACGGCACCCTGACGGATGTGAGCCAGACCGGTGCCAACGCGGTGTATCATATGGCCACGGACAAGGGCGAGGTGCTGATTCCCGCCATCCCGTCGGTGGTGATCTCCATCGACACCAAGGGGGATATTCTGCGGCTGCGCCCCATGAAAGGATTGCTGGACGACGATGAGATTTGACATTATGACCCTGTTCCCGGATATGTTCGACCGGGTGTTTGATCAGAGCATCATCGGCCGGGCCAAAGAAAAAGGGCTGCTGGAGCTGCACTGCCACCAGATCCGGGAATATACTAAGAATAAGCAGATGCAGGTGGATGACTACCCCTATGGGGGCGGTATGGGCATGGTGATGTTTCCCCAGCCCATCGCCGACTGCTTCCGGGCGGTGTGCGACCAGGCCGGCACCCGGCCCCACCTCGTCTATATGTCCCCCCAGGGCCAGACCCTGACCCAGCAGCGGGCACGTGAGCTGGCCCAGCTGCCCAATCTGTGCATTCTCTGTGGCCATTATGAGGGGGTGGATGAGCGGGTGCTGGAGGCCATTGTGGACGAACAGATCTCCATCGGCGACTACGTGCTCACCGGCGGCGAGATCCCGGCCATGGCCCTGGTGGACTGCGTGTCCCGGATGATCCCCGGGGTGCTGTCGGATGAGGTGTGCTTCACCGACGAGAGCCACTTCTCCGGTCTGCTGGAGTACCCCCAGTACACCCGCCCCGCCGAGTGGGAGGGCCGCCCGGTGCCGGAGATATTGCTGTCCGGCCACCACGCCAACATTGATAAATGGCGCCACCAGCAGTCTCTGGAGCGGACCCTGCGGCTGCGCCCGGATATGCTGGAGACGGCACCCCTGACCGAAAAGGACCGGGAGTATCTTAACAGCCTGCAGGCGGCACAGGACGGCGACGACCATAGTATATAGCCAAAAGTTTTCCACACTATTGGGCAAAATACACAAACGGCGAAACCGAAACATCCGAAAATCGGTCAGACAACCAAACTTCGACAAACAGGGACAATTCGCATTGACTTGTCCCTGTTTTGTGCTATAATAGTACTAGTTGAATAGTGTAGATTCGTGGCGGGTCATCCGCCGCATTACCACAAGAAAAGGAGCAACGATTATGTTTGTCAAAGATGTAGTTGTACAGAATCAGGTTGGTCTGCACGCCCGTCCCGCCACCTTCTTCATCCAGAAGGCCAACGAGTTCAAGGCCTCCATCTGGATCGAGAAAGAGGAGCGCCGCGTCAATGCTAAGAGCCTGCTGGGTGTTCTGTCCCTGGGCATCGTGGGCAACACCGCCATCCGCATCATCGCCGACGGCGCTGACGAAGAGGCTGCTGTGGACGCCCTGGTCAAGCTGGTGGAGTCCGGCTTCGCTGAGTAATTATTGCAGAGAGAAAACCGCCGGACGCTGTGCCCGGCGGTTTTTTGTTCCAAAAGGATGTGATCGTATGGCCTTTATTTTCGATACCCACGCCCACTACGACGCCGACGCCTTTGACGCCGATCGGCTGGAGGTGCTGGCCGCCCTGCCGGAGTCCGGAGTCTGCGGCGTTGTCAACGCCGCCACCGACCCGGCCTCTGCCGCCCACAGCCTGGAGCTGGCGGCGCGGTTTCCCTTTATGCGGGTGGCGGTGGGTGTCCACCCGGAGGCGGTGGCCCAGGCGCAGCCGGAGTGGCTGGAGGATATCCGCCGTTTGGCGGCGGATCCCGCCGTGTGCGCCATCGGCGAGATCGGCCTGGACTATCATTGGGAGGACAATGCCCCCCGCCAGACCCAGATCGACTGGTGCCGTCGGCAGATGGAGCTGGCCCTGGAGCTGGCGCTGCCGGTGGTGTTTCACGACCGGGACGCCCACGAGGATACCCTGCGGCTGCTGGAGGAGTACCGGCCAACGGGTGTGCTGCACTGCTTCTCCGGCAGTGTGGAGATGATGCGGCAGGTCACCGACCTGGGGCTGTACGTCGGTCTGGGCGGTGCGGTGACCTTTAAGAATGCCCGGCGCCCCGTGGAGGTGGCGGCGGCGATGCCTCTGGACCGGCTGCTGCTGGAGACGGACGCCCCCTATATGGCGCCGGTGCCCTGTCGGGGCCACCGGTGCGATTCGGCGATGATCGCCCACACGGCGGCCAGGATCGCGGAGATCCGGGGGATGGAGGTGGAGGCGCTGCTGGATATCACCCGCCGCAACGCCAACACCTTGTTTGGACTGGATTTGTAACAGAAAAGGAACGGACAGGTGTCCTCACCTGTCCGTGTTGTTGTTATCGAATTCCCAATTCATCCAGCAGATTCAGCGTGTACTCTTTCCATTGGCTGGATTTCATATTGGCCATTACATCCCGTGGGTCTACATAGTCGCCGTTTCGTATGCACCCGATAAGAAATTCTCCTGCCCACATCTCGAACATATTTGGATCGGCAAATGCATCTTCAATAGTGGTGTTCATACTGGTGTTGATGGCATCGATAATGGTAGTATACACCCGGTGGTCTCTTCCCAACAGTTCGCCCATACGGATAAGCGCACTAAGGGCCTCGCACATTTGCGAAAAGGTGACATAGCGGCGATAACCGTTGACAACATTACCTCCTGCCAAAATAGCATCCACCGAACAGTGCAGGACACAGGCGAGGTCAGGCAGTAGTGCCACATCCGGTACACTTTCACCACGCTCCCAGTTAGAAACGGATTGGGGACTGATATTTAACTTTGTGGCCAGTTCTGCTTGGGTCATATTATAGTGCTTTCGGCCTTTTTGAATGAAGTTGCCGATTGCTGAGAGATCTAAACTCATAGTTCGTTATCCTTTCATCAAAATTAACAATGCATCGTCTTGCCTTTAGTATACTACGGAACAGAGGCGTGCGCAATAACGCCGTGCTGTGAGCAAAGCGGATAATTCATCAAGCGGCGATTGAAGAATAGACACAAACCCCGAAGCCAATCGGCTTCGGGGTTTTGTCAATTACAGCAGAGTGGCCAGCCAGGCGGCGACCCAATCGTACAGGGGGCACAGCAATATGGGCAGGAAAATGGCGGGCACAAAATTCATGATCTTCAGCTTGGTGACCCCCAGCAGATTGAGGGCCAGGGCGACGATGATCAGGCTGCCCACGGCGCTCATCTCGGTGACCACGGCGGTGGCCAGCAGCGGGGCGATCAGCCGGGCCAGCAGGGCGATGCCCCCCTGCAGCACCAGTACAAAGCCGGCGGACAGTACCACGCCCACCCCCAGGGTGGAGGCAAAGATCAGGGAGGAGATCAGGTCCAGGCAGGCCTTGGTGTACAGCATGGTGTGGTCCCCGGTCAGCCCGCTGTTGAGACTGCCCACGATGGTCATGGCACCCACGCAGAATACCAGGCTGGCGGTGACGAAGCCCTCGGCGATGGAGGTGCGGCCCCCGTGGCCAAAGCGGTTCTCCACCGCCGCACCCAAACGATTGACCCACTTGTCCAGGTCGCCGATCTCACCGACGGCGGTGCCCAGCACCATGGACAGGATGATGACCAGGGTGTTCTGGCCGGCCAGGCAGCCGGAGATACCGATGTAGAGGGTGCACAGCCCCAGGGCGGTCATCAGCGCCCGGCTGACCCGGTCCGGCAGCCCCTTGCCCAGCAACAGGCCCACCAGGCTGCCCAACAGCACCGTGCCCACGTTGACCAGCGTACCGGTCAGGGCGGAAAAGATGTTCATAATCAACGCCTTCCTTCGGCAAACAAATTCATTCCTCGATGTGGGTCAGCACCATGCGGGCGCAGTCCACCGACCATTCGTACAGCGCACCGTCGGCGGACAGCAGCATCAGCAGCCGGTATCCCGTGGCGGTGAGATAGATCTCGTGATGCAGCCAGCAGTAGACGGCGGCATGTTTCGGCGCCAGCTCCTGGCCGATCTGTTGGGCACCCACACACCGTAGCAGGGCCGAGGCGGGGTCTGACCCCCATCCCAGAAACAGGCAAAAATCGCCTCCTACCCGCCGGGCGTGCAGTACCCGCCAGTCGTGAAAATGCAGCTTGTCATCGATGGGGGAGAGGCCGCTTTGCTCCGTATAGGCGCGATAGGCGTCCAGCGGCGCCTGGATCTCCGGGCGCAGGCGCTCCCACTCCTCTTGGGAGCCGCAGCGGCCCGCGTATTGCATCCGGGCGTACCATTCCTTGGTGAAATATTGCACCGCAACCCCTCCTTTTTGAAAAACTGTCACCATTGTAGCACGAATGGTGGGGAAATGTAAAGAAAAACCGACGGCTTTCATCAGAAAACCGTCGGCGTAGTATGCGTAAGAGAATGTGAGAGCAACGAACAGTAGCGTGCTTGATCCGTTCGACAAATTGGAATTTGTTTGACTATTCTCCAAATCTATCATATCCCCACCAGTTTGGGATTAACTCTTTGAGTTTTACTGTTTTTTGGGTTTCAAGGTCAAGAAGAATTTCAATATTTCCACTATTCTTGTCTAACTGCATCATATACTCACGGCAAGCACCACAAGGAGAACCCACACGACCATCAGGCATAACTGCGACAACTTTGTCAATCTGGCTCTCGCCATTTGTTATCATATTAGCAATGGCATTTCTCTCTGCACACATACCAAGTGTTGATGCCGTATCGATGCAAACACCAACATAAATATTTCCTTGTTTTGTTAGAATAGCCGCTGCGACACCACCTGCATCTATAAACGGAGAAACTGTTCGGCTGTTTTGCACCTTAATTGCCGCATTATATAATTTGTTCCACATAGTATTTACCTCGTCAAATTCTTATTTATCGAATGGATTATATCACAAAACTATGAGTTTTTCAACCAAACGCAAAAAGCCTTTGACAACCGTTTCTGGCTACTGGGGGTGTTTAGTGAAGATCCTTCGGATGTGAAATAATGACCTGCGGTCCTTGCGAGATATTGCTCCTTCGTCGCAATGTGAAATGAAATAAATCCACTCACGCCCGCAGGCATTTCACATGGCGAAGCCATACTTCACGCACCGAAGGTGTGCTTATCGTGCCGTAAGGCACACTTAGTTCAAAAAAGCAGCATGACGGTGCGTAGAGGTGAGGAAAAAAGCGAAAAGGTGCGTGAAATTAAGGTTGTCTAATTATAACCTTTGAATTTTCGAGAATACTATAAGACTCGCAAAAATCTTGGTTGTACGAGACAACACTTAAAGTATGTTCTTTTGAATCATAATATAACTGCAGTTTGCCGTCCTCGTCTATTATAGTATCCACCAAAGGCATTTCCTCTTGAAAATCACCAATGGAAACAACTACGCTTTCGCCTATATCGGCAATTTCAAAAAGTTTCTGCGGCATTATATCAAGAATGGAATAGCCATTATCCGAATTTTGGATGATGGTACCTTTAACAACATTGGTATTGCAGGCTGTAAGGCTAACCAATATGATAATAAGAGCGAGCAGAGCCGATAATCTTTTCATTTCTCATTCTCCTTTCCTTCAACAGTATCATACTATACTCTGTTGCATTTTTCAATGATATATCGCTTGCGCGATATGATATACGGCGATGCCGTATGATATATTTGCGATGCAAATATGATATAATATCCGTTCCTTCATATGCCGCAGGCATATATCATCGCTCGCAGAGCGATATCATATCGAAGATATATCACCCGTTCCGCCAGGAACGGATATCATTGAAAAAAGTCCCTTTTGTCGGTAGACAAAAGGGACTTTTTTCATGGTGGACAATAACGGACTCGAACCGCTGACCCTCCGCACGTCAAGCGGATGCTCTACCAGCTGAGCTAATTGTCCATATCGCATTTGCAAAAGGGATTATAACGGAAAACGGCCCGCTTGTCAAGTCATTTCGCAAGAAAACTTTAACTTTTCTGCAAATCCAGAAAAAACGCGAGCGCCGTCAACCGGGAAGTCAAGGGAAAATAACAGATTTTTGAACGAATTATGCGAAAAACACGCTGTTTTTGGTACATCTGCCACAATTTTACAATAACTTTGCAAGAAATGCATTTTTGACTTGCAAAATGGAATACTATCTAGTATAATGTCCTGGTGACCATTACAAGGGGAGAGGGCGTACACACATGAGCCGACTGAGAGACATGACAAAAGAGCAGCTGCAGCAGCGGGAGATCACCCTGCGCCAGCAGTATGCCAACTATAAGTCCCAGGGCCTGCAGCTGGATATGTCCCGGGGAAAGCCGGGCGTGCAGCAGCTGGACCTGACCCTGAATATGCTGGATTGCGTCAATGCCCGGGACGGCTATCGGGCACAGAACGGCCTGGACGTGCGCAACTACGGTCTGCTGGACGGCCTGCCGGAGATCAAGCAGCTGTTTGCCGACATTCTGGGGCTGACCCCGGAGCAGGTGATCGTGGGCGGCAACTCCAGCCTGAATATGATGTTCGACTATATCTCCACCGCCTACAGCCGCGGCGTGTGCGGCCACACCCCCTGGTGCCAGCAGGGAGAGGTCAAGTTCCTCTGCCCGGTGCCCGGCTACGACCGACACTTTGCGGTGACCCAGTATTTCGGCATCCGGATGATCCCGGTGGAGATGACCCCCTACGGCCCGGATATGGACAAGATCGAGCAGCTCATCACCGACCCCCAGGTCAAGGGTATGTGGTGCGTGCCCATGTACTCCAACCCCGACGGCATCACCTATTCCGACGACACGGTCCGCCGCCTGGCGGCCATGAAGCCGGCGGCCCCCGATTTTCGCATCATCTGGGACAACGCCTATTGCCTGCACCACCTGACCGACGAGGGGGATACCCTGCTGAACATCTATCCCGAGCTGGTCAAAAACGGCAACGAGGATATGGTGGTGGAGTTCACCTCCACCTCCAAGATCAGCTTTCCCGGCTCCGGCGTGGCGGTGCTGGCCGCCAGCCCCAACAACGTGGCGGACGTCAAAAAGCGGATGACCATCCAGACCATCGGCCACGACAAGCTGAATATGCTGCGCCACATCCGGTATTTCAAGGACCTGGACGGCATCCGGCGGCATATGAAGCTGCACGCCGCCATTCTGCTGCCGCGGTTCCGGGTGGTGCTGGACACCCTGGAGGCCAAGCTGGCCAATATGGGCATCGCCCACTGGCACCATCCCCGGGGCGGCTACTTTGTCAGCGTCAACGTGATGGACGGCTGTGCCAAGCGGACGGTGGAGCTGCTGCGTGAGGCCGGCGTGGTGATGACCGCCGCCGGTGCCACCTATCCCTATGGCGACGACCCCCGGGACCGCAACATCCGCATCGCCCCCTCCTTCCCCGCGGTGGAGGAGCTGGCGGTGGCCATGGAGATGTTCTGCCTGTGTGCGGAGCTGGCCTGCGTAGAGAAATTGCTGGCTGAATAAACATCCCTGCCGACCGGTATCCACCGGTCGGCTTTTGCGTTGTGTAAAAAGGCGCGCCGGAGATGCAGTTCAACCAGAATCGGACACAAAGATTGGCGAAATGGCAGGCGCGTGTTGTATCCTCTTGCCTTTTTGGATTCTATGTGCTATACTGCAGTTAACTGCTTCGTAAGGAGGAATTTTCAATGAAAAAAATGTTAGCTTTTCTGCTGACCATGACCATGTTGCTCGGCCTGTGCGCTTGTGGCGGCAAGCCCAGCATCGACAATTCTATCCCGGTGGGGGATGACACCACCACCTCCACCACCGAGGGTACCGGCACCACCACTCTGGGGGACGAGAGCGCATCCACCGACGGCACCACCGACGGTACGGCGACCTCCACCGACGGCACCACCGGCTCTACCAAGGCGCCCACCAGCGGTACCTCTACCTCCACCAAGGCGCCCACCAAGACGCCCACCAACAGTACCACAGCCTCCACCAAGACACCCACTAAGACACCTACTAAGATGCCCACCGCCACCAAGCCCACCACCCAGTCGGCGGGCGACGAAAAAGCCATCCGCGTGCTGGCCATCGGCGACAACTACGCCGTGGACGCTATGGAGAAATACCTCTACGATCTGCTGAAGGGTGCGGGCTACGACAAGGTGCATCTGGGCATCCTCTATGCCGACAAGAGCACCCTGGACACCCACTACAATGCGGTGAAAAACGACACAAAGACCTACGAATTCCGTCAGAATACCGCCGGCAAATGGGAAAAGCAGACCAACGTTGCCCCCTCTGCCGCCTTTAAGGCTGCCAAGTGGGACTACGTGGTGCTGCAGCAGGCGGGTGCAGACGCCGGTATAGAAAACACCTATGGCAAGCTGGACGACCTGACCACGTTGGTGCAGAATCAGTGCGCGGATGCGGCGCTCTACTGGCATATGAGCTGGTCCTTCCGTCGTCAGAGCGAGGTGCCCGGCTTTGAAAAATATAAATACAACACCAGAAAGATGTATGAGGCTATCATAGAGAATGCCATCAGAAAGGTGATGCCGATCGGCGATATGATGGGCTTTGTTCCCTCTGCCACCGCCATTCAGAATCTGCGCACCTCTGTCCTGCGGGATGAGCTGACCACGGATGGTGTGCGGCTCAGCGATTACGGCGCCTATGCCGTTGCCTTGACTTGGTATGGCCTGCTGACGGGCGAGAGCGCCAAGGACGTTGCTTACCGTCCCGCTGCGGTTAAGGACCATTTCGCCGAAATAGCGGAGGCGGCAGACAATGCCCTCTTTATGCCCAGCGCTGTCACCCCCGCCACCGCTGGTGAGGGCGAGGTAAAAGATCTGCGCATCCTGGCGTTCGGTCACTCTTTTGCCCAGGATGCGATGGTTACCTATATGTGGGATGCTTTTGAGGCGGCCGGTTATGACGTAACCATTGCCTACCTGTATTATCCCGGCTGTTCTTTGGAGCAGCACTGGCATTATGTCAGCGATAACTCCGCATCCTACGAGATGTATGCGAAAAACGCCGACGGGAATTGGAAAGGTAAGACCTATGTGGATGCCAAGACTGCCTTGTGGGACGAGGATTGGGACATCATCACATTCCAGCCCGACCCCGATTATGGCTACGACAAACACCCCGGCGATATTGTGTGCGAGTGGGGCTGCGATAAGGTCATTGAGAGCGATTATATCCATTTTAACCAATTGGTGGACAAGGTGCTGTCCATTCTGGCTGATCCCGCCAATCCCAACGGCGCCAACACCGATGTGAAGTTGTACTATCACCTGACCTGGAGCTGGAGGAAGGACTGCTATCTGGGCCAGATGATGTATCCCTATCCCCAGAAATACAGCCAGCTGACTTTGTATCAGGATCACATCGAGGCGACCCGCAACAAGGTGCTGACCAACGATAAGATTCAGGGTGTTATCCCCTGCAACACCGCTATTGAGAATGTGCGCACCTCTTGGATGGGCGACACCTTCAATGCGGAGGGACACAATGACGGCTTCCACCTCAACGATAAGGGTGATCTGGTGGCGGCGCTTACCTGGGTGAGCTATTTCACCGGCGCAAAAGCCTCTAAGATTCTGGTGGATAACCCCTATAGCGATGCGGAATTCGCCGCCATCGCCGAGGCGGTGGACAATGCCATCGCCAACCAGTGGCAGGTCACCCAGTCCAGCTACAAGACCAAGCCGTAAGCTGTATGCCGGCGTGGATTTCAGCGGCGTAGAAGAATATGTGCATAGCCGACCGGCACGCGCCGGTCGGCTTTTGCGTATTTTTTGCCGAAAAAGTGTGTTCTCCGCCCATTTATGTTTCATTGTTTTATTGACTTTTGCCAAGAGTGCGAGTATAATAGGTAAGAAGTGCGACTTTTTCTAAAAAGGTCGTAAAAGCAAACAGGAGGTCTATTCACATGAAGCGTACGCCTAAAGCGGCATTCTTCATCGTGGCCGTTCTGATCCTGGCGTTGTCCGTCACCTCTTTGTTCGGTGTGTACACGCAGTACGGTGATCGCACGGACACCATCATCCGCGGTGTTGCCGATATCCGTTGGGGTATCGATATCCAGGGTGGTGTGGACGTGGTCTTCGGCCCCACTGACAAGAATGCCAATCCTACCAGTGACCAGCTGGATGGTGTTAAGACCATCATCGAGCAGCGTCTTATCAGCAAGAACATAACCGACTACGAGGCCTATACGGACCCGGCGAACAACCAGGTTATCGTCCGTTTCCCCTGGGCCAGCACCACCGAGACTCCCGAGGATGCCGTCGCCGAGATCGGTCAGACCGCTATGCTGGAGTTCCACATCGGCTCTGCCACCGACGCGGATGGCAAGCCCACCGGCAAGCTGGTGCTCAACGGTAACGACGTCAAGTCTGCTAAGGCTGACTATCAGCCTGTGGACGAGAGCAGCTCCTCCTACCAGTATGTGGTTGCGCTGGAGCTCAACGACTCCGGCAAAAAGGCGTTCTCCGACGCCACCAAGGAGCAAGCCGGTAAGGGCACCATCTCCATCTGGCTGGACGATCAGATGATCTCCAACCCCTCTGTTAACAACCACATCGCCGACGGCCGGGCGGTCATCACCGGCTCCGCCACCTTCGAGGAGGCCAAGGCGCTGGCCGACCTGATCACCTCCGGTGCCCTGCCCTTTGAGATCGAGGCCAAGAGCCTGGGCTCCACCTCTCCCACCATGGGCGCCAACGCCCTGTCCGCCATGGGTATCGCCGCCATCTTCGCTATGATCCTGGTGTGCGTGATGATGGTGGTCATCTATCGCCTGCCCGGTCTGGTGGCTGCCATCGCTCTGTGCGGTCAGATGGCTCTGACTGTGGCTGCCATCTCCGGCTATTTCGCCGTGTTCAACAGCTTCACCATGACCCTGCCCGGTGTGGCCGGTCTGATCCTGTCCATCGGTATCGGTGTGGACTGTAACGTCATCACCGCCGAGAGCATCCGTGACGAGCTGCGCGCCGGTAAGACCATCGACGGTGCCATCCGCTCCGGCTCCAAGAACTCCTTCTGGGCCATCTTTGACGGTAACATCACCGTGCTGATCGTGGCCGCGGTTCTGATGGGTGTCTTCGGCTCCTCCGACGGCCTCTTCGGCTGGCTGTTCAGCTGGCTGCCCGTGTCCGCCACCGGCTCTGTGTATTCCTTCGGCTACACCCTGATCATCGGTGTTATCACCAACTTTGTGATGGGTCTGTGGGCGTCCCGTGTGATGCTCCGCTCCATCTCCCGCCTGAAGATCTTCCGCAATCCCTGGTTCTATGGAGGTGAGCGCGCATGAAAAACTTTAACTTTGTGAGCTTTCTCAAGCGCGCCCTGATCATCTCCTTGGCGATCATGCTGGTGGGTGTGGTGGTCAACGTGATCGTTGGCACCAAGCTGGATATCTCCTTTAAGGGCGGTACCCAGATCCGTTACAGCTACGAGACCGCTCCCGATATGGATAAGTTGACCGAGATCGCCCGGGCCGAGCTGGGCAAGGATGCTACGCTGATCACCGATGAGGTCAACAACACCTCCGTCGTGACCATCAAGCTGCCCGGCGAAGTCTCCACCGAGCAGAAGCAGGCTCTGGACGAAAAGATCGGCAAGGACTTTAAGGACAACAAAATGGAGCTCTTCAGCTCCAACACCCTGTCCGCCACTATGGGTACCAAGTTCCTGCTGCGCTGCATGTTCGCCCTGGGTGTGGCCGCTGTGCTGCTGATCGTATACGTGGGCTTCCGCTTCCGCAAGATCGGCGGTATCTCCGCCGGTGTGTCCGCTCTGATCGCTCTGATCCACGACCTGCTGATCGTGTATTTCTCCTTTGTCATCTTCGGCATCGAGCTCAACGATAACTTTGTGGCGGTCATGCTGACCATTCTGGGTTACTCCCTGAACGACACCATCGTTATCTTTGACCGTATCCGCACCCTGCGCCGTCGCTCCGACGCGCCGCTGGAGGAGATCGTCAACGAGTCCCTGCACCACGTGCTGCGCCGCACCATCGTCACCACCGCCACCACCTGCGTGGCCATTCTGGCGGTGCTGGTCGTGGCCCTGGTCATGCACGTGGATTCCATCGTCAGCTTTGCGCTGCCCATGCTGCTGGGCTCCATCTCCGGTAGCTACTCCTCGCTGTTCCTGTCCGGCCCCATCTGGGTCCGCTGGATGAACCGCAAGGAGGCCAAAAAGGTCAAAAAGGCCTAAGAACAACCTCAACAGACCGCTGGCAGAGCCTCTGCCAGCGGTCTGATTTTCTCCTTTTGTATGGGAATCGGCGGAAAAAAGCAAAAAATATGCATTTTGCCCTTGCATTTTTCGCCGGGATGTGGTATAGTCTATCCGTTAATCTATGAATACCCGAAAGAGGTGACAAGAATGAAAGAGAGCATCCATCCCAAGTACGAGCAGACCACCATCACCTGTGCCTGCGGTAATGTGATCGCTACCGGCTCCACCAAGAAGGACATCCGCGTGGAAATTTGTTCCAAGTGCCATCCTTTCTTCACCGGCAAGCAGAAGCTGAACGATGCCGGCGGCCGCGTGGACCGTTTCAACAAGCGTTTTGGTCTGGGCAAATAAGTGTATAGCTTAGGATGGCAGTGCAATCGTTTGCACTGCCATTTCTCGTTTTCCCCGCCCCTGCAAAATCACCCCTTATCATACAAGGAGGTCGCCCTATGGCTGCTGACCGTTATCTCACCATCGCCCGGGCGGCGGTGGACGAATTCGTAGAAAAACGCTCCCGCTTCATCGGGGCCATACAGCCGGTCACCACCGAGGAGGAGGCCCTGGCCTTTATTCGCGCCCGGCAAAAGCAGTATTGGGACGCCACCCACAACGTGTACGCCTACGTGCTGAACGGGGGCAATCTGTGCCGCTTTTCCGACGACGGCGAGCCCCAGGGTACCGCCGGCATCCCGGTGCTGGACGTGCTGCGCAAGGAGGGACTCACCGACTGCGCCGTGGTGGTGACCCGCTATTTCGGCGGCATTCTGCTGGGCGGCGGCGGTCTGGTGCGGGCCTATTCCCACGGCGCCAAGATCGCGGTGGACGCCGGCGGCGTGGTGGAGATGCGCCTGTGCCTGCAGGGGGCGGTCACCTGCGACTACAGCCAATACGGTTGGGTGCCGGCCTTTTTGACGGATGCCGGCGCCACCGTCACCGACACCCAATTCGGCGAGGCGGTGGACGTGTATTTCTCCCTGCCCCAGGAGAAGCGGGCGCACCTGAAGACCACCCTCATCGACCGCAGCAACGGCCGCCTGGAGGCGGTCTTTACCGGCGAGGAGTGGGCTCCTTTTCCTGTAGAAAGAAAATAATGAAAAAACACGGCCTTTTTTGAAAAAAGAAAAGGGTTTTTGCAACACTTTGCGTATAACAGTATGAAAACCTCAAAAAAGGGAGGGCTTGCTATGCAGGACACAAAGAATATCCCCTGGGAAGAGGTGGAGCGGCAGATATTGTCGCCCCATGCGGCCCTGTCCGCCGAGAGCCGGGGCCGTCAGCGGCCGGAGGCTCCCAGCCCCTACCGCACCGTGTATCAGCGGGACCGGGACCGGGTGCTGCACTGCAAGTCCTTTCGCCGTCTGAAGCATAAGACCCAGGTGTTTCTGGCGCCGGAGGGGGATCACTACCGCACCCGGCTGACCCACACCCTGGAGGTGGCCCAGATCGCCCGCACCATTGCCCGGGCTCTGCGGCTCAACGAGGATCTGACCGAGGCCATCGCCCTGGCCCACGACCTGGGGCACACCCCTTTCGGCCACGCCGGCGAGCGGTGCCTGGACAAGTGTGTGGAGGGCGGCTTCCGCCACTATGAGCAGAGCGTCCGCGTGGCGGAGCGGCTGGAGAACACCGGCATGGGTCTCAATCTCACCTGGGAGGTGCGGGACGGCATCCTGCACCACACCAAGGGGGAGGAGGCGGCCACCCTGGAGGGCCGCATCGTCCGCTGGGCGGACAAGATCGCCTACGTCAACCACGATATGGACGATGCCATCCGGGCCGGTGTGCTGCGGGAGGAGGACGTGCCGCTGGAGCTGCATCTGCACCTGGGGGACACCCCCACCAGCCGCATCGATACCCTGGTGACCGCTATGATCACCGCCAGCGGCGACACCATCGCCATGGACCCGGCGGTGGAGCCGTATTTTTGGGATCTGCACAGCTTTATGTACGACTATCTGTACCTCAACCCCAAGGCCAAGAGCGAGGAGAGCAAGGTGGACGGTATGCTGTCTGCCCTGTTCAGCTACTTTGCGGCCAACCCGGACAAGCTGCCCCAGGAATACGCTCTCATCCGGGAGCGGGACGGTACCGACCGGGCGGTGTGCGACTACATCGCCGGCATGACCGATAATTTTGCCCTGGAGATGTACCACGAGCTGTACATCCCCCGGGGCTGGGCCATGGCCCTGCGATAACCATGACAGAAAGGAGGCGACCCTATGGCGTTGCCGGAGAGCTTTTTGCAAGAGCTGTTGTCCAAAAACGATATAGAGAGTGTCGCCTCCTCCTACGTATCCTTTAAACGGCGGGGGCGCAACCTGGTGGGTCTGTGCCCCTTTCACGGAGAAAAGACCGCCTCCTTCAACCTGTACCCGGAGACCTCCTCCTTCTATTGCTTCGGCTGCGGTGCCGGCGGTGACGTGATCACCTTTATCAAGCGCATCGAGAACCTGGATTATCTGGACGCGGTGCGGTTTTTGGCGGATCGCAGCGGCATGAAGATGCCGGAGCAGAGCCGGGAGAACGACCAGACCTCCCGCCTGCGGATGCGGATACTGGAGGCCAACCGGGAGGCGGCGCGGCTGTACCACGGGGCGCTGTACCGCCCGGAGGGCAAGGTGGCCCTGGACTATTACCACAGCCGCGGCTATACCGATGCCACCATCCGCCATTTCGGACTGGGCTTTGCGCCCCCCGGATGGGATTACCTGCTCAAGGGCCTGCGGGCCAAGGGTTTTAAGGAGGAGGAGCTGGTGGCGGCATTTCTGGCCGCCCGGGGCCGCAACGGCGGCCACTACGACGTGTTCCGCAACCGGGTGATCATCCCCATCATCGACATCCGGGGCAACGTGGTGGGCTTCGGCGGCCGGGTGCTGGACGACACAAAGCCCAAATACATCAATACCGAGAGCACCCTGGCCTTTAGCAAGAGCCGAAATCTGTTCGCCCTCAACTTTGCCAAGAATGAGGGGCGGGAGCTGAACCTCTGCGAGGGCTATATGGATGTCATCGCCATGCACCAGGCCGGCTTTACCAATACGGTGGCGGCCCTGGGCACCTCCTTTCCGGAGGAGCAGATGCAGCTCATCGCCCGATACGCCGACCGCATCAACCTGATCTTCGACGCCGACGGGGCCGGTCAAAAAGCCACCCGCCGGGCCATTGACAATCTGCGGCGCACCGGACTGGACGTGCGAGTGGTCACCATCCCGGACGGAAAAGACCCGGATGAGTTCATCCAAAAGAACGGCGCCGCCGCCTTTAAGCTGCTGCTGGACCGGGCGGCCAACGCCGTGGAGCACCGCCTGCTGGAGATCGGCAAGACCCACAACATCCTCACATCGGAGGGCAAGCTGGCCTATTACAACGAGGCGGCCCAGATCCTGGCCCAGCTGGACAGTCCCGTGGAGCGGGATCTGTACGCCGGGCGGCTCAGCGAGCTGCTGTCGGTATCCAAGGACGCCATCCTGCGGGAGGTGGAATCCAACCGCAAGAAAAAGCAGCGCCAGGAGGTCAGATACCAGCTGCCCAACCTGATGCGCAAGGAGCAGCGGGAGCTGCAGCAGGTCAACCCCGAGGCGGTCACCTATACCCGGGCGGCCAGCGCCGAGGAGGGGCTGCTGGGCACCCTGATCCTGCACCCGGATTACATCCGGCAGGTGCGGCAGGTGCTCAGCCCCGAGCAGGTGGTGACCGAATTTAACCGCCGGCTGTACAGCCATCTGCTGGACAGAGACCGGCAGGGGCTGTTGGTGGAGCTGGCGTTTTTGGCCGCCAATTATGACCAGGATGGTATGGCCTACATATCCCGGATGGTGCAGGAGGCCAAGGAGCACACGGTCACCCCGGAGGAGATACTGCGGCTGGCCGCCGTCATCCGGGAGGAGCACGCTCTGCGCCATCTCAATGACCCCGCAGCCGTCACCGACGACGATATACAGAGTATGCTGGACGCCCTGCGCGCCCGCAAGCAAGATAAATAACAGCGGAAAAAGAAAGGATGGGACCCCTATGAGTAAGAAAGAAAAAGCGCAGGCCCAGGAGCCGATGATGGACCAGGAGGCGCTGACCGCCGCGGCGGACCTGCTGCTGGAGGAGCATCCTCCGGTTAAAAAGGATAAGACCACCGTCATCTCCGATCTGGTGGAGCTGGGCCGCAGCAAGGGCAAGCTCACCGCCCAGGAGATCATGGATGCCATGGAGCATTTCGATTTTGATCCGGAGCAGATGGACAAGCTGTATGAGCAGCTGGAGGCCCACAGCGTGGTGGTGGTGGACGACTTTGTCAACGTGGAGCTGGAGGACCTGGACTTTAACCTGTCCACCCCGGAGGTGGAGGAGACCGAGGAGCCTGCCCCCACCGAGCAGGTGGCCATTGACGACCCGGTCAAGGTGTATCTCAAGGAGATCGGCCGGGTGCCCCTGCTGACCCCCGAGGAGGAGACTGCCCTGGCCATGCGCATCATCGAGGGGGACGACGCCGCCAAAAAGCGTCTGTCCGAGGCCAACCTCCGTCTGGTGGTCAGCATCGCCAAGCGGTACGTGGGCCGCGGTATGCAGTTCCTGGATCTGATCCAGGAGGGCAATCTGGGTCTGATCAAGGCGGTGGAGAAGTTTGACTACACCAAGGGCTTTAAGTTCTCCACCTACGCCACCTGGTGGATCCGCCAGGCCATCACCCGCGCCATCGCGGACCAGGCCCGCACCATCCGCATCCCGGTGCATATGGTGGAGACCATCAACAAGGTGAAAAAGGTGTCCAGCCAGCTGTTGCACAAGAACGGTCACGAGCCCACCGCCGAGGAGATCGCGGTGGAGCTGGCCATGCCGGTGGACAAGGTCCGCGAGATCATGCGGGTGGCCCAGGAGCCGGTGTCTCTGGAGACCCCCATCGGCGAGGAGGAGGATAGCCACCTGGGCGACTTCATCCCCGATGACGACGCCCCCGCCCCGGCGGACGCCGCCTCCCACACCCTGCTCAAGGAGCAGCTGGACGAGGTGCTCCAGTCCCTGACCGAGCGGGAGGCCAAGGTGCTGCGCCTGCGCTTCGGTCTGGAGGACGGCCGCCCCCGCACCCTGGAGGAGGTGGGCAAGGAGTTTGACGTCACCCGTGAGCGCATCCGTCAGATCGAGGCCAAGGCCCTGCGCAAGCTCCGTCACCCCAGCCGCAGCAAAAAGCTGAAGGATTTCCTGGATTAAGAGATAGAAGAACAGCCGCCGTGTCCTGGGACACGGCGGCTCTTTTGCTTATATCTGTTTGGCTGACAGGATCAGCATCGGCAGATGGGGCGGGTTGTTGACCCGCCAGGGGATGGAGCTGTTGCCCAGTCCCCGGCTGACCACCATACGGGTGCTCCCTTCCTGGTACACCCCGTGGGTGTACCGGGGCAGAAAGCCCTGGTCCGGGGCAAACAGGCTGTGGTCGCCCACCCGGACGTGGCCACCGTGGGCATGGCCGCTGATCACCAGCTCCCAGCCGGCCTCTCTGTAATAGTCCATATACTCCGGCCGGTGGGCCAGCACAATGGTGGGCTGGCCGGTCACCGCCAGCCGGTGGGGGCGCCGGCGCCCCATGCCGTACAGCCGCAGGGTGGCGCCGTCCTTGTGCCAGTCGGCGTAGCTGTCGCACATATAGTGGACGCCCGCCTCGGTGAGTATCTGCCGGTAGCGGGGCTCCCGTCCCAGCCGCAGCTCGTGGTTGCCCGGCACCGCAAAGCAGGGGGCGATCTTCACCAGCTCCCGCGCCAGCTGCTGCAGCCCGATAGCGTCAAAATCCGTGTAGCTGTTGGTCAGGTCCCCGGGCAGAAAGATGGCGTCCGGCCGCTGCAGGATCAGACACCGGAGCAAACGGGGCACCGCCACCAGATGGTCCGGCAGATGCACGTCCGCCACCACCGCAACACGGGCCAGATGAAAGGCCTGCGGCAGACCGAGGCAGGTGAGGGGCACCGCCTCCACCTGAATGGAATGGTCGATCCGGTCAAAGGCCAGCAGCCCGTGGAGCAGCCGTTTGGCCAGGCTGGGCTTTTGCTCATACATGGCGGCACCTCCTCTCAATGGGATGGGGGATGATCACTCGGCGGTCTCGACCGGGGCCTCGATGGCAGGAGCCTCGACGACCGGGGCGGTCTCTTTCTTTTTCTTAATCACCAGATAGTACAGCAGGATATAACCGGTGATGAACAGCGCCGCCACCAGCAATACGATCGCCATCCGCAGCATCAGGCGGCCGGCAAAGACCGACGTCAGCGCACTGACCACCGGCGTCATCCCGGCGGCGGACTGCTCCAGCAGCGTCAGGAGAAGGGGGCTACGGACAGCCACACACACGGCGGCCAGCAGGATACCGGCCAGGGCGGCGCACACGCCGATCCACATAAAGCCGCCATAGCGGTAGCAGCGCAGGGCATAGACAAGCCCCGCCAGCACCACGCACACCAGTATCGCCGCCCACAGGATGGCGGGGTTGGTGGTCATCTGTATGGTGTCCGCCACCTGGGACTCCATCAGGGGCTCGGCCAGCGTCTCCACCGGGGGCAGCACCTCGATCAGCTTGTCCACCTCCTCATTGACAAAGGTAGTGATCTGCGTCTTGAGTTCTTCGGTGTTCACCTCTTCATCGGTGGCATCGGCTGCGATTTGAACGATCTCGTCCATATTGTTGTTCAGGATCTCCCGGAGAGCCTCCGGGGTGACGTTGCCGAGCTCTTCACCGGCCAGCAGGTCGGCTACGTCCCGGGCGTACAGGTCGATGATCTGATCCACTGTCTGGCTTTGCAGCAGGTCGGTGACCGCCTCGGCAGGCAGGCCCATATCCGTGATGGCCTGCTGCAGCTCCTCGTTTTCCTGCACTATATTCTCCGGATCCATCTGCTGTACCACCTCGTCCACAGCGGACTGGGCCAGAGCGCTGATGTTCTGGGGGGTGAGCAGGGCGGCCACCGAGGAATACAGCACGGTGGCGAAGGCCACCACCACCAGCAGAATGCACAGCAGGGTGGCAAAAAAGCCGGTCAGGATGTTGACGGCCACGTGACGGGTTTTCATATGCAAAACTCCCTTTTTGTTATTCTCCCATGGGGACTGCCTTTATACTACCATACATTCACGGGAAAAAGCAAACGGTTTTTCCTTTTTTCGGTTGTAATGTGGAAGAAAATGTGTTACAATGATACGGACAATAGGTCAATAGGGCCTGCACAACGATACTGGAGGGAATTACTATGAGCGAGATTATGGCAAAATACGACCTGTGGTGCCGGCGCGCCACCGAGGACGCGGACGTGGTCGCCGAGCTGCAAGCAGTGGCGGGCCAGGACGCGGAGATCCGGGATCGCTTCTATCGGGAGCTGGCCTTTGGCACCGGCGGTCTGCGGGGCGTCATCGGCGCCGGCTCCAACCGCATGAACATCTACACCGTCCGCAAGGCCACCCAGGGCCTGGCCAACTACCTCAACGACCGCTATGAGACCTCTACGGTGGCGGTATCCTTCGATTCCCGTATTAAATCCGACGTATTCGCCCGGGAGGCGGCCCGCGTGCTGGCCGCCGCCGGCATCACCGTGTATCTGTTCCCCCAGCTGGAGCCCACCCCGGTGCTCAGCTATGCGGTGCGGTATTACGGCTGCCAGGCTGGTGTTATGGTTACCGCCAGCCACAATCCTGCTAAGTATAATGGTTACAAGGTGTACGGCTCCGATGGTTGCCAGATGACCGACGACGACGCCAACGACGTGACCGCCTTTATTCAGAAGGTGGACCTGTTTGAGAACGTGCAGGCGGCGGACTACGACACCGCTGTGGCGGAGGGCCGCATCCGCATCATCGGCGACGAGCTGCTGGAGAGCTACACCGAAAAGGTGCTGGAGCAGCAGGTCAACCCCGGCATCACCGCCGAGGCCGGTCTGCGCCTGGTGTACACCCCCCTCAACGGCACCGGCAACCTGCCGGTGCGGGAGACCCTGCGCCGGGTGGGCATCCAGGATCTGACCGTGGTGCCGGAGCAGGAGCTGCCGGACGGCCATTTCCCCACCGCCCCCTTCCCGAATCCCGAGATCCGCCAGGCCTTTGAGTGCGCCCTGAAGCTGGCCAAGTCCATGGACACGCCCGCTGACCTGCTGCTGGCCACCGACCCGGACTGCGACCGGGTGGGCATCGCCGTGTGGGACGGCACCGATTATACCCTGATGTCCGGCAACGAGGTGGGCTGCCTGCTGCTGGATTACGTGGTGTCCTGCCGCCAGGCCAACGGCACCCTGCCCGCTGACCCGGTGGTCATCAAGACCATCGTCACCACCAACCTGGCCCGGTCCATCGCCGCCAAGTACGGCTGCGAGCTGCGGGATCTGCTGACCGGCTTTAAGTACATCGGCGAGCAGATCGGCCTGCTGGAGAGCGAGGGCCGCGCGGACCGCTACGTCATCGGCTTTGAGGAGAGCTATGGCTATCTGGCGGGTTCCTACGTCCGGGATAAGGACGCGGTGGTGGCCTCTATGCTGATCGTGGAGATGGCCTCCTACTACCGCAAGCAGGGGCTAAGCCTGCTGCAGCGCATGGAGCAGCTGTATCAGGAGCACGGCTTCTATCGCAACGCCCTGGTCAACGTGGCCTTTGAGGGCGAGCAGGGCATGCTGGATATGGAGCGGCTGATGACCGGCCTGCGCCAGAACCCGCCCAAGCAGATCGCCGGCCTGCAGGTGCTGGCCTGCGCCGACTACGGCGAGCGGGTGCGCACCGACCTGGTCACCGGTGACCGGGAGCCCCTGACCCTGCCCCGATCCAACGTGCTGTCCTACACCCTGGAGGGCGGCGCCGGGCTGATCATCCGCCCCTCCGGCACCGAGCCCAAGGTCAAGGCGTACATCACCGCCACCGGCGACACCATGGCCGCCGCCGCCCAGCGGGAGGAGATCCTCTGCCGCGTGGCCGAGGCCATTATGAAGGTGTAATAGAATGAATAAAAAACGGCTGACCCACCGGGTCAGCCGTTTTTTTGCATAATATATGACCTGAAAAGCTGCTAAAAATATACGAACAGGAATATTTGCAATTGAATATACAAACCGGAATCTAGAAAATCCCATTATTGTACTTTTTTTTGTACAGCAACAATGCAGCCTATTCCAATACACAATCCTATGACCAGAACCCAAACAGCAAGCACAGCGTAAGAGAAAAGAACGGGTTACGTTTTACAGATTTCAACAGAACCATTATGGACGCACTAGCAAATGAATCCATCTTGGATATGCAGGGTATTACCGAAGCAATTAGCAAGTATTATTACAGTAATGGTGAACGTTTTAATGGAATTTCTGTTGCGCCTGAATATCAAGATCAGTTCGATCGCTTAGCAATGGAGGCAATCGAGTATTACGGAGATTGAGGTGACTTTTTTGAATCTGACTGCTGAAGAAAAACTAATGTATGGCGTAATGAAGGCAATCTATGACAGCGCTATTCCCATTAGTTTTAAGGGTTCTATGGTACCGGTGATCAAAAGAACAGCTGAGAATATGATCAAAGCAATGGAATAATGAAAAAGAAGCACACCTTGTGCCAAATCAAAAGACCGCATTCCTCGGATGCGGTCTTTTTGTATGGAGAAAGATGGTTTTGTGCCGAGAGGGAGCGGTCTCGGTTTGCGTAGTTATCGCGGTCGATGGCGATATTCCAGCGGGGTCATACCCGTTTGTTTGCGAAATAGGCGATAAAAATAG
>JAFQKB010000035.1 GCA_017397125.1 Clostridia bacterium
ACACCTCGATGAGGGCAGTGGCCTGGCCGCGGCCGATGCCCTTAGTCTCACGGGTGATGCAGATGGAGCCGCCGCCGATGCCCACCTTAACAAAGTCGGCGCCCGCCTCCGCCAGGAAGCGGAAGCCGGCGGCATCCACCACGTTGCCGGCGCCCACCTTGACGGTGTCGCCATACCGCTGGCGGATCCAGTCGATGGTCAGCTTCTGCCACTCGGAGAAGCCCTCGGAGGAGTCGATGCACAGCACGTCAGCGCCCGCCTCCACCAGCGCGGGAACACGCTGGGCATAGTCGCGGGTATTGATGCCGGCACCCACCACGTACCGCTTGTTGGCGTCCAGCAGCTCGTTGGGGTTTTTCTTGTGCTTATCGTAGTCCTTGCGGAACACGAAATACAGCAGACGGCCCTCGCCGTCCAGGATGGGCAGCGAGTTCAGCTTGTTATCCCAAATAATGTCGTTGGCCTCTTTCAGGGTGGTGCCCTCGGGGGCGGTGATCAGGTCGCTCAGGGGGGTCATAAACTCAGACACCTTGGTGGCGGGGTCCATACGGGACACGCGATAATCCCGGCCGGTGACGATACCCACCAGCTTGCCGGCGGCGGTGCCGTCCTCGGTGATGGCCACGGTGGAGTGGCCGGTCTGCTCCTTGAGCGCCACCACGTCCGCCATGGTGGCGTCGGGGGACAGATTGCTGTCGCTGGTCACAAAGCCGGCCTTATAGTCCTTGGCACGCTTGACCATAGCGGCCTCGTCCTCCACCGTCTGAGAGCCGTAGATAAAGGATACGCCGCCCTCGGTGGCCAGCGCCACCGCCAACCGGTCGCCAGAGACAGACTGCATAATGGCGGACACCATGGGGATGTTCATCTCGATGGCCGGCTTCTCACCCTTTTTGAACTTGGTCAAGGGGGTCTTGAGGGATACGTTGGCGGGGATGTGGGTGTGATCGGAGTACCCGGGGATCAGCAGGTACTCGTTAAAAGTGTGGGAGGGCTCGTTTATGATTTTAGCCATTTTCTATCATCCTTTCTCTCTCAGTTGGCTTTGGTCTCACAGTAAATACAGCGGTATACCTTGTTCTCCCGGTCGGTCAGCCGGACCACGTGGTCCAGCTCCTGCTCGCAGGAGGTGATGCAGCGGGGGTTCTTACATTTGATGACGTTGACCAGCCGCTCCGGCATATCGATAGAGCGCTTGTCCACCAACTGACCGTCACGGATGACGTTGACCGTGGCGCCGGGGTCCACGTAGCCGATGACGTCCAGGTTCACCGGGATGGCGGCGTCGATCTTGATGATGTCCTTGCGGCCCATCTTTTTGCTGCCCACGTTGCGGATGAGGGCCACCGAGCAATCCACGGCGTCCAGCCCCAGCAGCTCGTACAGCTTCATACCGCCGCCGGCGGTGATGTGGTCGATGACCACGCCGTTCTGAATGGAGTCTATATTCATACGCTCGCCTCCTTCAGCAGCTTGAGGATCAGCGCCATGCGCATATACTTGCCGGCCAGCACCTGCTTAAAGTAGCAGGCCCGGGGGTCGTCGTCCACCGCCACCGCAATCTCGTTGACACGGGGCAGGGGGTGCATCACGCACAGGTCGGGCTTGGCGTTTTCCAGTTTTTTCAGGTCCAGGATGTAGCTGTCCTTCAGCCGCAGATAATCCTCCTCGTTGAAAAAGCGCTCCCGCTGGACGCGGGTCATATACAGAATGTCCAGCTGAGGCATAGCCTCCTCCAGACTGGTGGTCTGAACGTAGGGGATGTCGTTTTTCTGCAGCACGTCCTTTTTGACGTAGCTGGGGAGCTTGAGCTCCTCCGGGGAGATGAGCACGATCTCGATCCCGGTGTACCGGGACAGGGCGTTGATGAGCGAGTGGACGGTACGTCCGAATTTCAGATCGCCGCAAAAGCCCACGGTCAGATCGTTCAGCCGCCCTTTCTCCCGGTAAATGGTCAGCAGATCGGCCAGGGTCTGGGTGGGATGGCAGTGGCCGCCGTCACCGGCGTTGATCACCGGAACAGAGGCGTTATTGGCCGCCACCAGCGCGGCACCCTCTTTGGGGTGGCGCATAGCGATGATGTCGGCGTAGCAGCTGATCACCTTAGCCGTATCCGCCACGCTCTCGCCCTTGGAGGCGGAGGAGCTGGCTGCAGAGGCCATACTGATCACGCTGCCGCCCAGTTCCAGCATCGCCGCCTCAAAGCTCAGGCGGGTGCGGGTGGAGGGCTCGAAAAACAGGGTCGCCAGCTTCTTGCGCTTGCAAGCCTCGGCGTAATCGTCCGGGTGGTCGATGATGTCGCAGGCGGTGGCGATGAGCTGGTCGATCTCCTCCACCGACAGGTCCAGAATATCGATCAAGCTTCTCATACCGCCGCTCCAATCACCGCCAGATAGTTCTTGATGCGGGTGACGTTCACCTCGTTGGCGGGGTCCTCCACCAGATACTCGATGATGTCGTAGACGTCCACGATGGAGTAGACCGGGAAGCCGAACTGTTCCTCGATCTCCTGCATGGCGCCCTTTTCGGTCTGGCCCTTTTCCTTACGGTCCACCATGATGAAGGTGGCGGCCACACGGGTGCCCTCCAGGTGACTGAGGATCTCCATGGACTCGCGGATGGCGGTGCCGGCGGTGATGACGTCCTCGATGATGACGATCTCCTCGCCGGGCTGGGGCACGTAGCCCACAAACACGCCGCCCTCGCCGTGGTCCTTGACCTCTTTACGGTTGAAGAAGAAGGGGACGTTGAGGCCGTTCTTGGAGAGAGCCACCGCAGCAGACACCGACAGGGAGATGCCCTTATAGGCAGGGCCGTACAGCACCGCCTGCTTGGCGCCCAGTTTCTCAAAATAGGCTTTGGCGTAAAATTCACCCAAACGGGCGATGTCGTTACCGGTCTTGATCATGCCGGCGTTGATGAAATAGGGGATCTTGCGGCCGGACTTGGCGGTGAAGTCACCGAATTTCAGCACGCCCGCCTCCTGCAGGAACTGGATAAATTCTCTCTTATAGGCTTCCATGATGTTGTCCTCCTTTTGTTGAATGAGCAATGAGAAATGAGTAATTAGTCGCAGAATTCCGCTACGCAGCGGTCATAGGCGGCCACCGGGTCGGCGGCGGCGGTGATGGGACGGCCCACCACGATGTAATCCGAGCCGATGCGCTTGGCCTCGGCGGGGGTCATCACCCGCTTCTGGTCGCCCACGTCGCCGTCGGCGAAGCGGACACCGGGGGTGATGGTCAAAAAGTCGGCGCCGCAGGTGTCGTGTACCTTGCCCGCCTCCAGGGGGGAGCAGACCACGCCGTCCAGGCCCGCCTTTTTGGCGTTGGCGGCATAGTGCATCACCACCTGATCCATGGGCTCCTTGATGAGCAGATCCTGCTCCATAGCCTCCTGGTCGGTGGAGGTCAGCTGGGTGACGGCGATGAGCAGAGGGCGGGTGCCGTCAGGACGGGTCAGGCCCTCGA
>JAFQKB010000036.1 GCA_017397125.1 Clostridia bacterium
ACAAAGTCGGTGATATAGCCCAGCTCGTCCTTGACGGGGCGGACGGCGGCGTATTTTACGGCGGAGAGGGAGTCCGCCACCACCGAGAAGCCTGCCACGCCGAAGGCCATCAAGCGCTCTACGTCGGTGTCGTGGAGCGCCATCTGAGTCTTTTCGTAGGCGTATTTATCGTGCATATAGTGGATGGCGTTCATGGTGTTGACGTACAGCGCCATCAGCCAAGAGATATAGATGGAATAGCGCTCCATCACCGCGTCAAAGGTGAGGGTGGCGGCGTCCATGACCGGCATCTGAGGGCCGATGTGCAGTCCGCTGACGGTGTCAAAGCCGCCGTTGAGGGCGATGAGCAACAGCTTCGCCAGATTGCATCGGGCACCGAAAAACTGCATCTGCTTGCCCACCGTCATCGCCGACACACAGCAGGCGATGGCGTAATCGTCCCCGTGCAAGGGGCGCATCAGATCGTCGTTTTCGTACTGGATGGAGTCGGTGTCGGCGGACACCTTGGCGCAGAAGCGCTTGAAGCCCTCGGGCAGGTGGCGGGACCACAGCACCGTCAGATTGGGCTCGGAGGAGGTGTCGAGGGTGTAGAGGGTGTGCAGGACACGGAAGGAGTTTTTGGTGACCAAGGTGCGGCCGTCCTCGCCCATACCGCCCACCGCCTCGGTGATCCACATGGGATCGCCGCCAAACAGCTCGTTGTACTCGGGGGTGCGCAGGTGGCGGGCGATGCGCAGCTTCATCACAAAGTCGTCCATCAGCTCCTGGGCGCCCTGCTCGGTGAGGGTGCCCGCCTCCAGATCCCGCTGGATGTAGATGTCGAAGAAGGTGGACACCCGCCCCAGGGACATGGCGGCGCCGTTCTGCTCCTTGATGGCCGCCAGATAGGCGAAATAGGTCCATTGGATGGCCTCACGGGCGTTGGCGGCAGGGCCGCTGATGTCGTAGCCGTACATGGCCGCCATCTCCTTCATATAGCCCAAAAAGGTGATCTGCTGGTACAGCTCTTCGGTCAGCCGCACGCTGTCGGCGTTGAAGCCGCCGGCAGCCACCGCGGCCTTGTCCTTTTTCTTCTCCTCGATGAGCCGGTCCACACCGTACAGGGCCACCCGGCGGTAGTCGCCGATGATGCGGCCGCGGCCGTAGGCGTCCGGCAGGCCGGTGATGATGTGGCACTTACGGGCAGCCCGCATCTCGTCGGTATAGGCGCGGAATACGCCGTCGTTGTGGGTGGTGCGGAACTTAAACTCGTCCTCCACCTTGTCGCTCAGGCGATAGCCGTAGGCGGCGCAGGCCTGGCGGGCCATCCGGATGCCGCCAAAGGGGTTGACACCCCGCTTGAGGGGGCTGTCGGTCTGCATGCCCACGATGAGCTCTTTGTCCTTATCAATATAGCCGGGGGCATAGCTGGTCAGGGAGGAAACGGTGTCCACGTCCACGTCCAGCACGCCGCCCCGGCGGCGCTCCTCGGCGAATAATTCCTGCAGCTGTGCCATCAGCGCCCGGGTGCGGGGCGTGGCCTCGGTAAGGAAACCGTCGTCCCCGGTGTAGGGGGTATAGTTGCGCTGGATGAAATCCCGCACGTTGATCTCCTGCTGCCACACGCCGGGGGCAAATCCGTTCCACTGCTGATGAGTCATAGCACATCCTCCTTTTGGAAATAAAAAAGGGCAAAACCAGCTTGTTTACAAACTGATCTTGCCCAGACGGTCGGCTCTATCACTTTTACACTCCACCGCAGTAGCCTGCGTCATCCGTCAGTTATGTAAAAGCCTATCTGTATTATACACAAGGGGACGAAAAATGTCAACTGGGAGAAATGTACAAGAATGGGGACAAAAGATCGCCCGCCTTTTGGAAGATGGTCGATAAAGAGAAGGCAGCGAGAAGCAAATCGGAATTTTTATCATTGACTTTTAATGTGAAATCTGTCAAAATAGGGGAGGACTCTGTATCGGAAAGAGGAGGAATATTTATGAGAAAATTGTTGGCTATTTTGACAGCAACGATGGTATTGGTAGGCTGCTGTGTGGGCTGCGGCCAAAAGCCGGAGCCGGATGCATCTCAGCCGAGTTTACCCGGTGATATCAGTACCGATATGAGCAGCGATGCTACTGGTGATACCACTGGCGATGCCACCGACGACACCACCACCGGCACCGACGTGAGTGGCGATGCCACCGACGATGCGTCGGATTCCACCACCGGTACCGCTAGCCAAACTGGTGACACCACCAGCGGCAAGAGTGATAATAAAACCACCGGTAAGACCAGTGGCAAAACTACCGGCAAGACCACCGGTAAGACCAGTGGCAAAATCACCAGCGGCATTCTGGTAGAAAAGGACAATACCACTACCACCAAGACAGAGAAAACCACCACCACCCAGCATAAGACCGATGAGAACGTCAAGGACAAGATTCTGGCGCTCTTCGACAGCTCGATGAAGGGAAAGACGGTTATAGTGCTGTCTGGTTGGGACCAGGGCACGGATGAAAAGGCGAAAATGGACGAACTGATGGCCGCCACCGGCATTAAGGTCAGCTGGAAGGTGGCCAATAATGCAGAATACGGCACCCGTCTGTCGGCGCTGATCAATGCCTCCGCCTCTCCGGATCTGGCCTTGCTCAACGCCTCCGGCTATCCCTCTATGGTCATCAAGAATTTCTTCCAGGATCTGTCGGTGACCGGCATCGACACCACCTCCGATTTGTTTGACCAGCAGCTGATGCAGGCTTTCACCTGGAATGGCAAGCAGTACAGCCTGGTGCTGAAAAACAGCGAGTATACCGGTCTGTATTTCACTTTCTACAACAAGAGCATGTTCTCTAAGCTGGGCGTCACCGACCCCGGCACTCTGTGGAGACAGGGTAATTGGAACTGGGATACCTTCTTGGAGTGCGCCAGGAAGACTGCGGATCTGGAGAATAACCGCCTGGGCGTGGATTTCTACGGCGCCGAGTCTTTCCTGATGACCTCTGGTCTCCCCATTGTGACGGTGGGTGACGGCGACATCACCAACAATCTGGAGGATCCCCGCATTGTAGAGTCCTGGACCTTTATCAACAAACTTCATCACGAGTATAAGGTGACCGCCGCCACCGTGGAGTGCTTCGCCGTCTTTGCCAATGGCGGCAGCGCTATGCTGCTGGGTGATTCTTGGCTGGCTAACGCCGGCGACACCATCTGCAGCACTATGACGGACAAGTGGGGCGTCGTTCCCTTTCCCATGAAAAAGGGTCTGGAGAATTTGACCCCCGTTACCCCTGGTGGTGGCGCGATCCCCATCGGCGCCCGCAACCCCAAGATGGGTGCCGGCGTGTGGGCCTATTGGTGCAGCTATGATACCGGCATGCTGGGTTCTGGCAAGCCGGAGGGCACCACCGGTGCCTATACCCGTGACGAGATCAACGAGGTCAAGCGTGCTATCTGGGAGTGCGACAAGATCGCCAATATGGGTCAGGGTGTTTTGGAATATGGTGGCGAGTACAGCCACTGGGATTTCGGCTACGAGATCTGGTATGCCGGTCTGTCCGGTGTTCAGTCCAGCATTGGCAAATGGAAGGGCGCT
Organism: Clostridia bacterium; assembly: GCA_017397125.1. GTDB lineage: Bacteria > Bacillota > Clostridia > Oscillospirales > Acutalibacteraceae > UBA5905. The sequence continues at coordinate 3,572 of JAFQKB010000036.1, forward strand.
ATCGATGTGAATATTAAGCGCATTATGACCGAGTTCTCCTGATCCATACGGTAACACAGTCGAATGTAATCTGTAAAAAGAGAGCCCCGAGAGTGTATCTCGGGGCTCTCTTATGCTTATAATTCGATGAAGAAGGGAGAGGCCAGGAAGCCTGCCGCATTGTACAGATTGTGGGTGGGGGCGTTCTGCCAGCCCAGGGTGACGCGGGCGGCGTCGGGGGCTGCGATGGCGAGGGCGTTCCCGTCCACCGTGGCGGTGTAGGATAGGGTGGTGCCGGCGGCGTCGTACACCTGCAGGTCGGCAGGCTCGCCGTCAAAGTGCAGGCCATCGGCGTGGGTAAAGGTGATGCGCACACCCTCTGCCGTCTTCTCTGCCGTGTCGTACACCGGACCGCAGTATTCCCGGTCGTAGCCAAAGGCGGCGGTCAGCACCGCGTTGGCCACCTCGGTGGCCAGGGTGAGCTTTTTGGTGGGGTGGATGTTGTCCGTCTCGCCGGTGTGTACCAGGGTACAGAGATAGGTGCCGGGCACCTCCTTGGTCACCCACTCCTGTCGCTGCCGAATGTGAGGCCAGTCGTTGTCGGCGCTATCCGCAAAGGGGGCGATCTGCACGATGTAGAAGGGGAGCTGAGCCTGCCACAGATCCCGCCAGTTTTCGATCAGTCGGGTCAGCAGGGTGTGGTAATGCACCGCCTCCGCCTCCAGGCGGTTGCTCTCGCCCTGATACCACAGCACGCCGGCCACGGTATAGGGGACAATGTACAGCAGCCGGTTGACGTAGGGCCAGCTGTTTTGATTGATGTCGTAGTTGGTCCAGTCGGGGTGGCGCTGGGCGATCATGGCCTGATACTCGGGAGAGTTGACGATCTCCGGGGCGGTCCAGGCATCCACCCGGGTGGCACCGATGTTGCAGGAGAGGATACCGATGGGGACGTCCAGCTCCGCTTGCAGGATCTGGGCCATACCGAAGCCGATGGCGGTAAAGTCCTTTATGTATTCATCGGTGGCGGGCTGCCAGTGCTGAGGTGCATAGCGGGCCGGCTCACTCTGCCCCCAATAATAGTGGCCCTCGGTGTAGTGGCGGATGCGGGAGTTGGGGGTGCGGGGGATGTCCACCGTCTCCTCCACCCGCATGGCCATATTGGACTGGCCGCCGGCCAGATACACGTCGCCGATGAGGATGTCGGTGAGCACGGTGGTCTCTCCATTGAGAGTGACGGTCATCTCGTAGGGGCCGCCGGCCTCCTGGGCCGGCAGATACACCAAAAAGCCGTCCTCGGCCTGGATATCGGTCACGGTGCCGCAGAACTCCACCCGGCCGTGGCCGGAGCCATCACCGAACAGGGCGATGGGGGTGTGGCGCTGCAGCACCATATGGTCGGTAAAAATAGCTGCCAGTTTCATCCTGTTCTCATCCTTTCCTTTTTTGTGCCAGCATCCAGTCGATGAGGCTGTCCTCGGTATAGGCGACCTCCCAGGCGTTGTGTCCCACGCCGTAGCAGATGTTCAGCTTGACGTCTGCGCCGGCCCGGGTCAGCTCTCGGAGCATAGTCACGCTCTCCTCAAAGGGGACGATGTAGTCGTCGTCCCCGTGATAGATTCGGATGGGCAGGCTGGCCAGGTGCTTGGCATTCCACACGATGCCGGTGCCGCAGATGGGGACGATGCAGGAGAAGCGGCCCGGGTCCGCCATGGCCAGCATCCAGGTGCCGGTGCCGCCCATGCTCAGGCCGGTGAGGATCACCCGATCCCGGTCTACGGGATAGGCATCGCAGATGTAGTCGATAAAATGCAGGAGACTCTCGGTATAGCAGCCCCAATAATCCGGATCGGGGCACTGGGGAGCAACGAACAGAAAGGGATACTCCTTACCCTCTTCCCGCACATACCGCATATAGCCGTGGGTGCAGACCTTCTCCGGGTCGTCACCCCGCTCGCCGGCGCCGTGGAGGAAAAAGACCAGGGGATAGGTCTTGGTTTCGTCGTAATCCTTGGGCAGGTTGACCACGTAGTCAAAATTGTGCCACTGGTCGGACTCCCAACGATGTTTGGTATACATAAGCAGCCACTCCTTTCAGATGTGTCGTTATTATAACATGTGTCCGGGTGTTTGTAAACAAAGAACAAAAAGTTAAAATTTGATTTTCTAACGCCTGTCTATCTATCGATGATGGCGCATACTGTGTAGAAGGGCACAAATTACCAGGATTTAGCAATATGCATAAAAACAATCAACATTTCCTGTGCTTTGTGCTGAAAATGATAAAAGTCCGTTGACTTTTATTTGAAAATGTGATTAGATATCATTGTGAGAAAACTGAAAACGTTTTCAGGAACGTTTTCAGGAATCCCTACGGAGTTGCCGCAGGGGCGGAAACGGGAGCGGATTCTGTAAGCCTGAGGCTCCTATTAAGGAACGAATATGACCATTAAAGACGTAGCCGAATATTGCGGCGTATCCATCAGCACGGTATCCCGTGTGATGAACGGCCATCCGGACGTGCGGGAGAATGTCCGTGCCAAGGTGATGGCCGCCATACAAGAATTGCATTATGTGCCTAATAACAGCGCACGGGATCTGGTGCGGCCCCAGACCGATACCATCGGCGTGGTGCTTCGCGGTGCGGAGAACCCATTTCTAATGTCGGTGCTGCGCTCTATCGAGCAGGCAGTGGCTGCTGCTGACTATACCATGGTGTTGCAGCAGATCGGCACCGACGATGATGAGGTGGCTGCCGGCGCCAGTTTGATCCGTTCTAAACGTCTGCGTGGACTGATTCTGCTGGGTGGTAGCTTTGACTATACGCCGGAGCGTACTGCGGCACTGGACGTACCTTTTGTATGTTGCTCCTTCACCGGTAGTTTCAGCAGCCTGGACAAGAGCCAGTATTCCTCTGTTTCTATCGACGATTATGCCGAAGCCTATCGGGCGGTGCAGCTGCTCATATGTCAGGGGCATCGCCGCATTGCGGTGCTGTTGGGAAGTGTTCAGGATCACTCCATCAGCGAGCTTCGCTATCGGGGCTATTGCGATGCCCTGCGGGCGGCAGGGATCGAACTGGATCCGGAACTGGTGGCAGAGAGCGGTAGCTTTGAGATGGCAGACGTGTATACGGCCACCCAACATCTGTTGGAGCGTCGTAGTGACATCACTGCCTTGTTCACCATATCTGATCTGATGGGCATCGCCTCCATCAAGGCGCTGCACAGCGCTGGGCGACGGGTGCCGGAGGATTGTTCGGTCATATCCATTGATGGCATTGAGATGACCCGTTATACCGTGCCTACTCTTACCACCTTGGTGCAGCCCCGTCGGCAGATGGGTGCCGAGGCGGTGCGCATCCTGCTGGACGTGCTGGAGGAGAGAGGCCCCCATACCCATATCCGCTTGGAGACTGCTCTGCGGGAGGGCGAGACGGTGGGGGCACCCAATCATTGATTTTTACGCCTCCCGGCGTGAAAATATATTTCAGTACATCGCACAGACGTGCGAAAATATGTAAGGAGGACAAACCCATGAAAAAAGCGCTTTCCCTGTTGATCGTTGCCATTATGTGCATCGGCCTGTTCGCCGGCTGTGGCAACACCGAAAAAGGTTCGGTCTATTGGCTGAACTTCAAGCCCGAGTCTGACACCGTTCTGCAGGAAGTGGCTCAGATGTACACCGAAAAGACCGGTATCGAGGTCAAGGTGGTCACCGCTGCTTCCGGCACCTACAACCAGACTCTGATCGCGGAGATGGATAAGAGCGAGGCTCCCACCCTGTTCGTTATCGGCAACCAGAATGCCGTGAAGGAGTGGAAGGACTATGCTCTGGATCTGAAGGATTCCGCCATCGCCAAGGAACTGAACACCGACGCCTATAATATGTATGACGAGGACGGCAACCTGGTCTCCATCGGCTATTGCTACGAGTGCTACGGCATCATTGTCAATCCCGATCTGATCAAAGCTGCCGGCCACACCATGGACGAGCTGAAGAATTTTGCCGGTCTGAAGGCTGTTGCTGAGGATATCCACGCTCGCGCTGCTGAGCTGGGCTTCGATGCCTTCTCCGCCTCCGATATGGATTCTTCCTCTTCCTGGCGCTTCACCGGTCACATGGCCAACCTGGAGTACTACTATGAGTCCCGCGACGACGGCGGCTGGAAGTCCTGCCCCGAGAGCATCGACGGCACCTACATGGAGAACTTCAAGAACCTGTATGATCTGTGCATCAACAACAGCCTGACCCCCGCCACCGAGCTGGCCACCGGCGGTCACGATGCTGCTAACCAGTTTAAGACTAAGAAGGCTGCCTTCTATGTCAACGGTTCCTGGGAATATGCTTCTGTTGCTGAGGCTGTTCCGAACGCCACTATGATCCCCTACTACTGCGGTGTTGAGGGTGAGGAGAAGGCCGGTCTGAACTGCGGTACCGAGAACTACTGGGCCATCAACTCTAAGGCTTCCGAGGCCGATCAGAAGGCCACCATGGACTTCATGGTCTGGTGTGTTACCGATCCTGAGGCTTCCCGCAAACTGGTTGACACCTTCGGCGTTATGCCCTATAAGTCTGCTGCTGAGTCCACCAACGGCTTCCTGGCTGCTGCCAGCAAGTACACCGCTGATGGCTGCTACGTAATGGATTGGGCCACCAACTATCAGCCCAACGTGGACGCCTATCGTGCCGCGCTGGTTTCTGCCCTGAACAAGTACAATGCGGATCAGTCTGATGCCAACTGGGCCGAGGTCGAGACCGCTTTTGTGGATGGTTGGGCTTATCAGTACAAAGAGGCTAACAAGTAATTACGAATTTCCTTTTTTCTCCTTTAACATATAGCATAGACCGCAGAGGCGGGGCGGGTGAGCATCTCTCATCCGTCCCGCCTCGTACCCCTTATACAACGCATCCTTACCTCCTTTTGGAAAACCACAACAAGGGAGCTGAATCACTTGAAAAAGAAAAAAATGTCGGGCGGTGCCAATGCGCTAAGTAAGCCGCTAGGTCGCTGGGGCTGGTTTTTCCTGGGCCCAGTGTTCGCTGCCTTTTGCATTGGCTTTGTGTGGCCTTTTTTACAGGGCATCTATCTTTCCTTTTGCGAGTTCAAACTGATCTCCAATGCGAAGTTTACTGGCTTTGACAACTACATCGCTGCATTCACGGACGCCACCTTCCTGCGCTCCTTCTGGTATACGGCGATTTTTGCTATTGTGAGTCTGGTGCTTATCAACGTGCTGGCCTTTTTGGTGGCTTATGTGCTCACCCAAGGCATCAAGGGCTCCAATCTATTCCGTACCGTTTTCTTTATGCCCAACCTGATCGGTGGTATCGTGCTGGGCTACATTTGGTCGATGATCTTTGACGGTGTTCTGTCCCGCTACGACACCTCTATTCTGCAGGAGTCTGGATGGGGTTTTTGGGGCTTGATCATCCTGCTGTGCTGGCAGCAGGTCGGCTATATGATGATCATCTATATCGCCGGACTGCAGGCAGTGCCGGAGGATATGCTGGAGGCGGCCCGTATCGACGGTGCCCGGGGAGACCAGACCCTCTTCCGGGTCATCATCCCTAACGTGATGCCCTCCATCACCATCTGCACCTTCCTGTCCCTGACCAACGGCTTTAAGCTGTTTGACCAGAACCTAGCGCTGACCGCTGGTCTGCCCTTTATTATCCAGCCGGACGGCTCCGCCATCAAGACCACTGAGATGATGGCACTGAACATCTACCAGACCTTCTACAGTCAGGGCTCCACTTCGCCGGGAATCGCCCAGGCAAAGGCAGTCATCTTCTTCCTGCTGGTGGCGGGTCTGGGCCTGGCACAGCTGTCCATCACCCGTAAAAAGGAGGTGCAGCAGTAATGAGTAAGAATGAAAACCTGAGTACTCCCGGTACCTCTAAGGCGGTTAAGACCATCCTAACGTTAGTGATGTCCTTTATCAGCGTGGTATACGTGATGCCGGTGCTGGCGGTGTTGATCAACTCTTTTAAGTTGAACACCTTTGTTAAGACTGAGACCTTCGCGTTGCCCAACGCCGAGTCCTTTGCGGGCTTTGCTAACTTCATCAAGGGTATGACCTTTGGTAACTATCCCTTCTTCAAGAGTGTGTTGTATAGCGTGGTTATTACCTTGCTGTCCACCTTCCTGATTCTGTTGTTCACCTCTATGGCTGCGTGGTATATTGATCGGCGCAATTCGTTGATCTGCCGCATTGTGTATTATCTGTGCGTATTCTCTATGGTGGTACCCTTTCAGATGGTGATGTACCCGCTGTCCAAGACGGCGGATAAGTTGAGTCTCAACACCCCCTGGACCATTCCGATTGTATATTTGGGCTTCGGTGCCGGCTTGGCGATCTTTATGTTTGTTGGCTTTGTCAAGTCCATACCGCTGGAGATCGAAGAGGCGGCTGGCATCGATGGCTGTGGTCCGGTGCGCACCTTCTTCTCGGTGGTGATGCCTATGATGAGCCCTACCATGATATCTGTGGGTATTCTGGAGATAATGTGGGTGTGGAACGACTATCTGCTGCCTTATCTAGTGCTGGACATCAATGAGTACCGCACCATCCCGATCCATATCCAGTACCTCAAGGGAAGCTATGGCACTGTGGATCTGGGTGCCACCATGGCACTGATCTTGTTGAGCATCATCCCGGTTATCGTTTTCTATCTGGCTTGTCAGAAACATATTATAAAAGGAGTGGCCGCTGGTGCAGTCAAAGGATAATTACATTAAACGAAGCAGCGGCATCCTGATGCCGATCTTTTCTCTGCCCTCGCCCTACGGTATCGGCACCATGGGGGCGGCGGCCCGGGAGTTTGTGGATTTTTTAGCCGAGGCGGGACAGTCCTGGTGGCAGATCCTGCCGGTAGGCCCCACCAGCTATGGGGACTCCCCCTATCAGAGCCCCTCCACCTTTGCCGGTAATCCCTATTTCATCGATCTGGATTTGCTGGTGGAGGATGGGCTGTTGGAGCAGAGCGAGATCGACGCCCTGGATTGGGGCAGTGACCCGGAGCGGGTGGACTATGCGCTTTTGTACCAGAACCGCTATATCCTGCTGCAAAAGGCCACCGACCGTGGCTGGGGGCGGGACGCGGACAGGGTAGCCGCCTTTGAGCGGGAAAACGCCGCCTGGCTGCCGGACTATGCGCTGTTTATGGCGATCAAGCGGCACTTTGATATGCGCTCCTGGCTGGAGTGGCCGGAGGAGGATGTCCGTCTGCGCAAGCCCGCGGCGCTGGACAAGTACCGTAAGATGCTGGCGGCGGACATTCGTCTGTTCACCTATATCCAGTATCTATTCTTCTCCCAGTGGTCCGCCCTGCGGGCCTATGCCCACCAAAAGGGGGTGGGCATCATCGGCGACCTGCCCATCTACGTGGCGCTGGATTCGGTGGACGTGTGGGCCTCCCCCGAGAGTTTTCAGCTGGATGAAAAGGGGTTTCCGGTGGATGTGTCCGGTGTGCCGCCGGATTATTTCTCCGAGGACGGACAGCTGTGGGGCAACCCCCTCTATGATTATGAGGCGATGCAAAAGGACGGCTTCGGCTGGTGGATCCGCCGCGTGGAGGGTGCCGCCAAGGTGTATGACGTCATTCGCATCGATCATTTCCGCGGCTTTGAGAGCTATTGGGCGGTGCCCTATGGTGAAAAAACTGCTCGCAACGGTCGCTGGGTCAAGGGCCCCGGTATGTCGCTGGTGGGGGTGCTGCGGGATTGGTTCCATCAGATCCGATTTATTGCGGAGGATCTGGGCTATCCCTCGCCTGAGGTGGTCAAGCTGCTGCAGGATAGCGGCTTCCCCGGGATGAAGGTGCTGGAGTTTGCTTTTGATTCCAAGGATTCCAGCAACTACCTGCCCCACGCCTACGTGCCCAACTGTGTGTGCTACGCCGGCACCCACGACAACAATACCCTCGCCGGCTGGATCGAGGAGGTAGACCCCGACGATCTGGCGATGGCGGCGGAATATTTGGGTCTCAATGAGGAAGAGGGCTACGTCTGGGGTCTGCTGCGGGGCGGTATGAGCAGCGTGTCCAACCTGTTCGTTACCCAAATGCAGGACTATCTGGAGCTGGGCGGCGAGGCGCGGATGAACACCCCCGGCATTGCCTCCGGCAACTGGATGTGGCGGATGCGCGGCGACGCCATCACCCCCGAACTGACCGCCCGCATCGCCCGAATGACCAAGATCTATAACCGCACCAACAACGGCATGGTGGGTTGATCGAATTAGATAAAAGGCTCTGCAAGGCGACTTGCAGAGCTTTTTTTGCGTATATCCCGGCCGGTTTCGGGTATGGTAAGCAGGAGAACTATGCAAGGAGGCTATGCCAATGCCGGAGCGTTGCGGAGAATACACCATCACCCTGTCCAACCGGCCCACTATCCTGGGCTATGCCGCTGTGGGCGGCAAAAAAGAGGGGGAGGGACCCTTAGGCAAGTATTTTGACGCCCTATTTGAGGACACCCACCTGGGAGAGAGCACCTGGGAAAAGGCGGAGGCCGCCCTGCAGCGGGAGGCCATGACCCGGGCCCTGGACAAGACGGGACTGTCCAAGAGCCAGCTGCAGATGCTGTTCGCCGGGGACCTGCTCAATCAGAATATCGCCTCCACCTTTGGCCTGCGGGAGATGGCGGTGCCCCTGCTGGGCCAGTTCGGTGCCTGCTCCACCATGGGGCAGACCCTGGCGCTGGCGGCCATCTTTGTGGACAGCGGCGCCGCCGACCTGTGCGGGGCGGTGACCTCCTCCCATTTCTGTACGGCGGAGCGGCAGTTCCGCTTTCCTTTGGAATACGGCGGCCAGCGCACCCCCACCAGCCAATGGACCGCCACCGCCTCCGGTGCGGTGGTGGTAGGGCGCGGCGGCCACGGGGTGCAGGTGGAGAGCGTGTGTATCGGCCGGGTGCAGGATATGGGGGTCACCGATATGAACAATATGGGCGCCGCCATGGCGCCGGCGGCGGCGGACACCCTGGTCCGGTATTTTGCGGACACCGGCACCTCGCCCGGAGACTACGACCTCATCGCCACCGGCGACCTGGGGCAGGTGGGCAGCGACCTGTGCCGGGAGCTGCTGGCCGCCAAGGGATATACCCTGGGGGAGAACTATACCGACTGCGGGCTGCTGCTGTTTGACCGGCAGCGGCAGGACGTCCACGCCGGCGGCTCCGGGTGCGGCTGCTCCGCGTCGGTGCTGTGCGCCCATCTGCTGCCCTTGATGGAGCGGGGAGAGCTGAAACGGGTGCTCTTTTGCCCCACCGGGGCGCTGATGAGCCCCACCTCCTCCCAGCAGGGGGAGAGCATCCCCGGCATCTGCCACGCGGTGTGTTTGGTGAGCGGGGACTAAAAACTAAAAACAGAGAGTGTGTTATGTCAATAGGGTATCCTTTTGGGAACAAAGACCACGAAAGGATGCCCTATTGACTATTTTTGGTTATAAGGTATAATTATGGGTAGATTCTCATTAACGGAGTGAGTGATATGGATCCACAAAAAAAGAAGAAAACGATATTAATCGTTTTTCTTTCCCTTTTGGTAGGATTGCCTTTCCTTTGCGGCATAATCGTTACGCTGATGATCGGGATTGGCAATTACAATACTGTGAATACGCAGGAACTCCTTACGGCGGAGGACTCGGTCTGGGTGGATAGCACACAGCGGTTTACGCTGACATTCTCCAAGGAAGTCAAGTATGTTTTGCTGGAAGACGCAGAGGGAGAACAGGTAATAAGAATGCATTTTGGCGCCCCGGGTCGTGTCACTTTTTCCGAGTTTGTCAAAAACAAGCCGTCCGATTATTCCGATGACTCCGAGGAATGGGTGGCGTATGCCGGTTGGTATTACGACAAGAAGGCGGACACTTTCACTCTGGACGACATCCCTTCTTCGGAGGATGACTTTCCTATCAATATGGATGGTCGAAACACACTTGTATTTAACAGAACGAATGGATGACTGAGGAATAAAATCGCAAAAAGTCATTGCAATACGAGGTGAAATGCGGTATACTATTTCGGTATGTGTGCGGCAAGCAGCCGCCATCCTTGTATAGCGGAGGATTATTATGGATATCGTCAACACCACCGGCCGTCCCACACAGGAGGAGATCCTGCGGCGGCGCACCTTTGCCATCATCTCCCACCCCGACGCCGGTAAGACCACCCTGACCGAAAAATTCCTGCTGTACGGCGGCGCCATCCAGCAGGCCGGTATGGTCAAGGGCAAAAAGAACAATAAGCACGCGGTCTCCGACTGGATGGAGATCGAGAAACAGCGCGGTATCTCGGTCACCAGCTCGGTGATGCAGTTTAACTACAAGGATTACTGCATCAACATTCTGGACACCCCCGGTCACCAGGATTTTTCCGAGGACACTTATCGCACCCTGATGGCGGCGGACAGCGCCGTGATGGTGATCGACGCGTCCAAGGGCGTGGAGCGCCAGACCATCAAGCTGTTTAAGGTGTGTCTGCTGCGCAACATCCCCATCTTCACCTTCATCAACAAGATGGACCGGGAGGCCCGCAACCCCTTTGACCTGATGGAGGAGATCGAGAGCGTGCTGGGCATCCGCACCTATCCCATGAACTGGCCCATCGGCTCCGGCAAGGAGTTTAAGGGCGTGTACGACCGTCAGGGCAGCAGCATCATCGCCTTCACCGCCAACGACGAGAACGCCAACGCCCAGCACGAGGTGGCGGCCACCCGTGTGGATCTGCAGGACGACAGCCTCAAGGAAATGATCGGCCCCTATCTCCACGAGACCCTGATGGACGACGTGGAGCTGCTGGACGGCGCCGGCTATGAGTTCGATATGGACGAGGTCCGGGCCGGCCGGCTGACCCCCGTCTTCTTCGGCTCGGCGCTGACCAACTTCGGCGTGGAGCCCTTTCTGCAGGAGTTTCTGAATATGACCACCTCGCCCCTGCCCCGCAAGGCGGGGGACACCGAGATCGACCCCTTCGGTAAGAATTTCTCCGCCTTTGTATTCAAGATCCAGGCCAATATGAACAAGGCCCACCGGGATCGGGTAGCCTTTATGCGCATCTGCTCCGGCAAGTTTGAGAAGGGCATGGACGTGTATCACGTCCAGGGCGACAAGAAGATGCGCCTGAGCCAGCCCCAGCAGCTGATGGCAGAGAGCCGGGAGATCGTGGACGAGGCCTATGCGGGGGACATCATCGGTGTGTTTGATCCCGGTGTGTTCTCTATCGGCGACACCATCTGCTCCGGCGGGGACAAGTTCGCCTTTGAGGGTATCCCCACCTTTGCGCCGGAGCATTTTGCGCTGGTCAGCGTGGTGGACACCATGAAGCGCAAGCAGTTCGTCAAGGGCATCACCCAGATCGCCCAGGAGGGCGCCATCCAGATCTTCCAGGAACTGAACGGCGGTATGGAGGAGGTCATCGTGGGCGTGGTGGGTGTGCTGCAGTTTGAGGTGCTCACCTACCGGCTGAAAAACGAGTATAACGTGGACATCCGGATGAACAACCTGCCCTATCAGTATATCCGCTGGATCGAGAACGAGGACATCAACGTCAAGGCGCTGAATCTCACCTCCGACACCCGCCGCATCCAGGATCTGAAAGGGAAAAAGCTGCTGCTGTTCACCAACCCCTGGAACATTACCTGGGCCACCGACCACAACAAGGAGCTGATCCTGTCGGAGTTTGGCAAAAACGAAGCGTAATGAGTATATAAGAATCCCACGGCCAGAGCCGTGGGATTCTTATCATTTGTTTATTTTTTTGTAATGTTGCCTAACTGCATATAAACACCTTTCCCATATAGTATCGACTTCGGGATGGGGTATGGTTTCTATTCCTACTTCTTCGCGAAAAAGACGATTCATTTTTCGCTTGAAACGATTGCTAAGAACAAACGTATTAAGTTCTTCATTATTCTTTTTCATAAAGTTTCCTCCATGGTTTGACCAGTATAGCGGTCAATATTTTGCGCCATTGTAACATAAAATTATTTTGTTGCAACCAATATTGGTCAAAAGTGAGGGAGACTATGGAACAGAAAATCAGACGGGACCGTTATATGGGGCGTAATCTCCGGCGGTTGCGGGAGATGGCGGATATCTCGCAAGAGAAATTGTGTGTGCAGCTACAAAACCGCGGATGCGATATCGGCCGTTCCACTTATGCGAAGTACGAGTCCGGCGAATTGAATATTCGTGCTAGTGTGTTGATTCAGTTAAAGGATATTTATCGGTGTTCTTACGACGAATTCTTTAAGGATCTGTAAAAAAGCAAGTCCCGCGGCGCTGCCGCGGGACTTTTTCTATTGGCGGGACAAATCGGAGTTGAGTATCTTATCAGTAGGCCGCAAAATCGTAGCTGCCGGTGGGCTCGTACAGAATGTAGCTGTCTGCGCCGCCTGCCAGACAGCCGTTGATCTGGGCGGTGATCTGGGCGGCGGAATAGCCCTCGGCTTGGAGGAAGGGGGTCAGCACCGGCTGTTTGCCGGCCTCCATCACCTTGGTGCGCAGGATCATCTGCTTGACCAGCGCCTCCACCAGAGGCTGCAGGTCGTCGGGATTATTCTTGACGGTGGAGTCGCCCACCTTGATGGAGGCGGGCAGACTGCCGGGCAGGATCTGGGGTGCCGCCATGGTGGGGGCAAAGGTCAGGGGGTTGTTGCCGTATACCTGGGTGCTGGAGCCCAGAGCACTCTGGGCGGTGCAGCATAGGATCACCGGGCAGTCCTCCAGGGCGGTGCGCACCTTGCCTACAAACAGGGCGAGCACCTCGTCCTTGCCCAGTTCGGTGTTGGAGGAGGTGCCGAAGCTGGCGGCGCTCAGCTGACCGGGGAACTGGACACTGTCCAGGATCACCGCCGCGGCGCCGGCCTCCTTGAGCTCGGTGGCCAGGTCGATGATGTAGCGGTGGGCCTCGTCAGCGTAGGGATTGAGCCACGCCTTGCCCCCCTCGTTGGGATTGTCGTCGTACCACACCCAGCCGGGATCGCTCTCGTGGGCGATGCGGGCGGCCTGGAGGGCACGGGCACCGGCGTTATCCCGGAATGCGTACAGACGGGGGATGGGCATCAGGCCCGCCTGACGGATGGTTTCGAACAGGCCAGTCAGCTGGTCGGCAGTAAAGGCGTCGGCGGTGAAGCTGTTCACCTTTTGGGCCTGGTCACAGGCAAAGCGGTAGTACAGCTGCCCCTCGGCGTCCTTCAGATCAAAGACCACGCTGTTGAAGCCGGCGGCAGCCGCCTGCTGCAGGGTGGCGGACAGAGCCAGCCGGTCGGTGAGAGCGGAGTGGGGCAGATAGAAGGCTTGCACCGACTCGGCGGTGTCGGGGGCCGGCTCCACCGGGCGCGCCGGGGTGTCGCTGGTGTCGGAGGAGTCATCCGGGGTGGATACCGGGTCGGACACGGTGGGCAGGTCAGCCGGCAGATCCGGCTCGACAAACGGATGCTCAGAGAAGTACCGAGCGCCGAAAAAGCCGGCGGCTACCACCGCCACGCACAGCACCATCCATCCAATGGTGCGCAGGGCGGGATTGCGCTTGCGGAACATACGGCGTCCGCGGTGTAGTTTTTGTCCCATAGGGATGTACCTCCCGAAAAGAATGTAATCAGATGAAGGAGAAGGTGGACGTAAAGCCCATCATCGCCAGGGCCAGCAGGCCGATATAGACGAGGGTGGAGGGCATGCCACGGAATGCCTCCGGCATATCCGGGTTGTCCAGGCGCTCAATGCCCTCGGCGGTCAGCCAGGTCAGTATGCCAAAGCCCAGGCAGGCGCCGATGGCCAGGCCCACGTTGCCGCTGAGACCGGCGGAGAAATGGGCGTTGCTCACCAGGGCGATGCCGGTGACCAGATTGTTAAAGGCCGCCATGGGCAGCAGATGGCTGGCCCGGCTGTAAAAGGTGGGGAACAGCCGTTGGAGCAGCAGGGTGCCGAGGATGTACAGCACCGCCGTGATGCCCACCATCATAAGGGGACGCCAGAAATTGGTCATGGCGGTGCCAAAATGCTTATCCAGAGGATAGGCAATCAGCACCGTCAGCACCGAAAAGACCGCCATAATGGCGCTGAGCAGCCAGATGTTTTTGGGCTTGCGCACCACGTGCAGCATAACGGAGGAGCCGAAGCCGGTGGTCAGCACGATGTTTTGCAGCAGGGCCACCGTCACGAAGAAGGAGAGCAGTTCTTTGAGGTCGGTACCGATGGTTTGCAACAGATCACTCATTCGGACTCAGCCTCCTTTCGGTGGAAAAAGGCGGAGATGCGCTGGCGTGACCATTGCAGGACCGCCGCCATAAAGCCCAGTAGGATGAAGGCGGCAAAGGGGGACGCCACCTCCGGCAAGGCTACGTCGTATTCCAGAGGGATGCCCCAGATGGTGCCGCTGATGGCCATCTCACGCAGGGCAGAGATGGAGCAGATCACCACGCCGAACCCCACGGTGCTACCCAGAGCATCCACCACGGTGCCGATGGGGTTGATGATGGAGGAAACGCCCACGCTGCGCATATACAGCATATTCACCGCCATCAGAGGGATGAACATATGCAATTTGGCAAACAACTCGGCAGAGACGTAGGTCTCCAGCACATAGGCGGTGGCCACCAGCAGCAAAGAGGCCAGCAGCACGTAGACGACCGGGCGCAGCCACTTGGGCAGCCAGTTGCCCACCAGGGCGATGAACAAACTCAGCGGGATCAGAACCACCGCCGTGCAGGCGGTGAGAGCCACGCCGTTTTGTAGCGAGACACCGGCGGCGATGATGGGACACAGGCCCAGAGCCTGGATGAGAACGATGTTGTTGGTCACCGCGTTCTCCACAAACAGGTGGGTGTTGCGCCACAGATGGCGCCGGGTGGTATTTGGTTTACTCATGAGCCTTCACCTCCCGACGGATGCGACGCTTGCGGGTCAGCCAGTGGCAGAAATGCCAGCTCCACCGGTCAACGATGGGGGAGAAGGCGTTGACCAGCAGGATGGCAAAGCAGCTGCCTGCCTCCACCCGGCCGATGCGTTGCAGGGTCATTACCAAAATGCCGGCGAGGATACCGTAGAACAGCCGTCCCAGCCAAAAGCGCGGGGCGGTGACCGGGTCGTTGAGCAGGAACACGCCGGTGAACAGAACGTAGCCGGCGCACAGCTGGGCCATAATGTCATAGGATGGGTTGAGGTTGGTCATGGGGAACAGCCACGCCATAAGGGCGCAGGTGCACAAATAGGGCAGCACCACCCAGGCGGAGACGGTGCGCCGCACCAGCAGATAGCCCAAAAAGGCCAGCAGAATCAGCGCGGCGGTGCTGCCGATGGGACCGGCAAAATCGCCCAGCAGCAACTGGAGACGGGTGATGGAGGGGGTGGCACCGGCCTGCAGCTGCGCTGCCAGAGACAACTCGGTGATCACACCCTGGTCCGCCACCGTCATACCAATGGGCAGGTTGCTCACGTTGGAGATGGCGGGATAGGTAAACATCCGCAGAGGGAAGCAATAGGTAAGTATGGCAATACCGGCGGCGGCGGGGTTGAACACGTTGCGGCCGGTGCCGCCGAAGGGCGCCTTGGCCACGATGATGGCAAAGGCAGAGCCCAGCATAGGTACCCAATAGTCCACCATGGGGGACATAACCAGGCCGATGAGCAGGCCGGTGATGGCGGCGCTGCCGTCCAGCACCGTGCGCAGACGGCGGCGGCCCACCATACAGCAGAACGCCTCGGTGACCACAGCGGCCAGTACGCTCAGCAGCAGGATAAAGACGGGCCGCATACCGTAATTGACAAAAGAGAACAGTCCCAGGGGGATCGCGGCCAACAGAACGTCCATCGTCATCCGGCCGGTACGGGCCTCGGTCCGGATGTGGGGTGCCAGCATCTTACTCATAATCATCCTCCCCCCAATTCAGGAACACAGTCCCCTTGGTCTGGCCTGCCTTGAGCACCTCGGCGGCCACGTCCCGGCCGGCCGGGCAGATATAGGAGCAGGCGGCGCATCCGTCGCAGTCGCCGGGGGACAGATGCTGCAGGCGCTCGTAGTGCATATTCTCCGACCGCCGCACGATCTCGTAGGGCAGCAGACCGGCGGGACACACCGCCGCGCAGCGGCCGCAGCCGATGCAGGGGCCGGGCACCCGCACCGGGCGGGGCAGCATAGCCAGCACGGTGGTGATGCCGGGCAGCAGGGGTGTGTGGGGATCGCTGCAGGTCACACCCACCATCGAGTCACCCAGAATGATCTGGTGACCGGATTTTGCCTGGCAGGCGGTGAGCAGAGCGCCGATCTCGGTGCCGAAGGGCACCCGCAGGTTGCGGGGTGCCGGCAGAGCGTCACCAGCCACCGTGACGATGGCTGCGGTGTGGCGCAGGCCCTGCTTGAGGGCACGGCCCAGAGCCAGGCAGGCCTGGATGCCGATGCGATAGACCTCGTCGTCCCGATCGGCAAAGAGGGTGACGGGGTATTCGTCGCCCACGGTGTATACGTTCATACGGCCGATAGCGTGCTTGAGGGTGCGCCGACGCCGCTTGGGCAGCATGGTGGCAATATGATACCGGGAGAACCGGGTGGCCCGGGCCGCCATCTGCAGGCCGAAAAAGGCCAGCTTGGGCTGCTCCATCACCACCGCCCAGGCGGAGGAGCCGAAAATATCGTTTTCGGTGGCGTCCGCCACCAGCACCGAGTGGAGAGCCGTCAGATCGTTCTCCGGCAGGCGCCACTGCTGCAGCTTTTCCCACAGAGGGATGCCGTCCAGCTCGTCGTAGATGGCGGCGTCGCGAGCGATCTGTAGGATCACGTCGGCGGTCAGCTCGTCCTCCGGCAGGACCGGCAGACGGTCCTCGGCGTCCCCATCCGCCCGGATATCGGCACACAGCAGCGAGCCGTACAGGGGATGGTGGATGGCGACCGTACCCTCCAGGGTGCCGGATACGGTGGACACCACCGGGGTGTCGTCCATACGGCACAGCTCCTGACCGCAGGCCACCGGTGTATCAGCGGCCAGATGGGAAATGGGAGAGTCCATATCACCGGCGGCCAGGGGCAGGCGCACGCCGGTCACGTCCAGCGATTCGATGCCCCGCTCCAGGGCCTTACCTTTTTGGAAGGGCAGTACCACGCCCCGTTGGAATAATGGCATAGGATCACACCTTTCTGCGCGGTCCCGGCGGGCCGGGACCGGTGGATGGGCGGAAATTGCTTCCGCCAGAAAGTACCGGTTGCTTTTTGCCAGCGGCACCCGCTATGATGAAAAGGACACAATGCAAAGAAATGAGGGGATGCTGTGAAGATCGAACCGATCTCCAACGGAAGCCTGCGTATCTGGCTGTCCGAGGAGGAAATCGAACAATGGGGGCTGCACCCCGCCGCGGACACCGACAGCCGCCGGGCGCGCCGCCTGGTGCGGCAGGCGTTGGCTATGGCGGGCCGTCGCCCGGCCACCCGCCTGCTGGCGGAGATGATACCGGTGGATGGGGGCTGCGTGCTGCTGGTCAGTCCCTCCCTGCGGCCGGATAGTCGCCAGCCGGCGGTGTACCGCATATCGGATGCGGATACGCTGCTCTCTCTGGCTCGCCAGTGGCAGGCTCTGCCGGAGAGCGGACCCGGAGGACCGGACCAGCCGCCCTATCTCACCCTCTATGAGCGGGAGGAGGGCTATGATCTGGCGGTGTACCCCTGCACCCCTCTGTCCCAACGGCAGATGCATCTGCTGCTGGAATACGGCAGCCTGCTGGGCTGCGGAGAGGCGGCGGCGGCACACAGCGCCGAATACGGCAGTCTGTTGGCTGCCGGGGACGTGCTTACATACCGTGGACCAGGTCCACAAGAGCCCGGGGATTTTCTGCATTAAAGAGAGCGCTGCCCATCACCGCGATGTCGGCGCCGGCGGCGGCCACCGTGGCGGCGGTGGCGGCGTTGATGCCGCCGTCCACCTGGATGGTCACCGGCAGACCCTGCCGGTCGATCTCGGCCCGGAGGGCCGCTACCTTGGGCATCATATCCGCCATAAAGGACTGACCGCCAAAGCCGGGCTCCACCGTCATCACCAGCACCATATCCACCAGGGGCAGATAGGAAAAGGCCGCCTCGGCGGGGGTGCCGGGTTTGAGGGTGATGGCTGCCTGTTTGCCCAGAGAGCGGATGTCCGCCAAGGTATCTTCGATGGGGTCGGCGCACTCTAGGTGGATGTTCAGCAGATCGGCACCTGCTTTGGCAAAGGCGGGCAGCAGCCGCCGGGGATGCTCCATCATCAGATGCACGTCAAAGAACAGCCCGGTGTGGGGCCGCAGGGCGGCGATCACCGGAGGGCCGAAGCTCAGGTTGGGGACAAACACCCCATCCATCACGTCCAGGTGCACCATATCGGCGCCGCTGTTCTCTACGTAATGCAGCTCGTCCGCACCGTGGGCAAAATCGCAGGTGAGTATGGACGGTGATACCTTCATAGCTTCGCTCCCTTTCTGTTTATACCAGCGTATGTATCTATTTTACTGTATTTATCGAAAAAGGTCAAGTGTCCAAACCTTGGGTGAGGTTGTCCAATAGTTGGGGCAGGTCACCCACGTGCCGTAAGACGGGCACCGCAGGCACGGGCAGACCGTGAGCGGGATGGTCCGGCTCCCGATGGGGCAGGATGCCGATGGCACCAAAGCCCGCATCCATAGCCGCCGCCAGGTCGTTGATCGGGTGGTCGCCCACGTAGATGCAGGTGCTCACCGGCACGCCCAGCCGTGCCGCCGCCAGGCGGAACAGCTGCGGATCAGGCTTTTGCATCTCCTCTTCTCCCGCCAGGACAAGCAGATCCAGATAGGGCCGCAGACCGCTGTGGTCCAGCTTGCAAGTCTGGGGGATGCGGTTGCCGTTGGTGATGATGCCAATGAGATACCCCTTTTGCCGCAGGGCGGTCAGGGCGGGCACCACATCCGGGTGGGGCCGGCTGCCGGCGGCAAAGCCGTGGTAGAACCGGCGCAGGGCTGCCTCTGGGTCGGCGGGGATCTCCGCCGGCCACCGGGCCAGAAAGTGCTGTATCAGCGCCGGATAGTCGATGATATTGCCATAGTCACCCCGCTGATAGCGGAACATCTCCGCCTGGCGGCGGGTATGCTCGGCGGCGGACAGAGAGGGATAGTAGTGGCTGAGAAACACCGACAGCCCCTGCCGGAACGCGGCGTCCCGGTCGTCCAGGGTATCGTCAAAATCAAAGAAGACCGCCCGGATCTGGGGCTGCTCCGGCGGGGCGAACTGGGCTCGGGCCGCTTCGATATCCCGCCCGATCTGGATCTTGAGATCCTCCAGAGAGGCAAAGGTCTGCTCCTCCCGGAGAAAGCGCAGGGGATACACCGTCGGGGCGGTGCCGTAGAGATTCCGGTCAAAGTCCAGGATGTAGGTCTCTGCCAGAGGTGCGGTGGCCCCCACGGTGGGGTGCACACCGATGTTGGTGACGGCGGGGAACACGTCGCCGCCGATTTGCACGCAGGAAACGTACACGCCGAAGCGGGGACAAGCCCGGTCGGCGGGGAGGGTCTGATTGATGGTGGGCAGGCCCAGCCGGCGTCCCAGCCGCTGGCCCTCGGTGACGGTCTGCTGCAGGCGGAAGGGACGGCCCATCAGCCGCCGCACCGCCGCCATATCGCCGGCGGCTAAAGCCTTGCGGATGGAGGTGGAGCTCACCGTCATACCGTCCTCGTCCACCTCCGGGACCACCGTCACGGCGATGCCGTATTCGGCGCACAGCCGGGTCAGCAGGGTGGCGTCCCCCGCTCCGCCGGCGCCGAAACGATAGTTAAAGCCGCAGGTGACCTGCACCGCGCCCAGCTGCGTGTGGAGGATCTCCTTGACAAAGTCCTCCGGGGACAGATGGCGCACCGTGGCAAAATCCACCCGGAACAGCTCCTCCACCCCCATATCCTCCAGCAGCGCCTGTTCCTCCTCCGGAGAACACAGGCGGTGGATGGTGCCCTTGGTATGGATGGTGAGCGGGTCAAAGGTGTATACCGCCGGGGTGATGCCGTCGTGGGCGGTCCGGGTGGCCGCCAGTATCACCTGGCGGTGGCCGGGATGCAGACCGTCAAACAGGCCCAGTGCCACCGAGCGGGGACGGGCGGAAATATGCAATTGTCCGTCGGACCGGGGATAGACCTGCATAGCGTTCACATCCTTTGTTATGTAGTGGTTATACCTGCAATAAACAATCCATTTTCAGAGTGTCTTCCTCTGGTACGCCCAGGGCGATGCACACCCCGGCAGGGTCGTACACCCGCACCGGGCCGTCCACGGCCTGGTGCAGCCGGGCCAGATCCAGAGCGCCTCCATTGCGAAAGCGTTGCGCCTGGGCTGCCGACACGGTGATGGCCGGATAGGCCGCCAGCGCCGTCTCGATGGGCAGTAGGCGGCTGGCCAGCTCTCCCGTTTCGGCCAGGGCCTTGGCGTCGTCCAGGGTGATGCAGTCGGTCAGAGGAAAGCCCGCCGCCATGGTGCGGCGCAGGCCGGTCATCACCGCCCCGCAGCCCAGCACCCGACCCAGGTCGTCGCACAGGGTGCGGATGTAGGTGCCCTTGGAGCAGTGGCAGTGGAGGGTGAGGATACCCTCCGCCTCGTTATAGTCCAGCAGGTCCAGCGCATAGATGGTCACTGGACGCGCCTCGCGTTCGATCTCAATGCCCTGCCGGGCCAGCTCGTACAGCCGCACCCCGTCCTTTTTGAGGGCGGAGGTCATAGGCGGCACCTGCATAATCTCGCCGCGAAAGGCGGGCAGAGCCGCCTGGATGGCGGCCAGGGTGGGGGAGGGCCGGCCGGTTGTTTCCACCTGCCCCCAGATATCCAGCGTGTCGCTGACAGCGCCGAACTGCAGGGTGGCGGTATAGCTCTTATCGTGGACCGGCAGCCGGTCCAGGGTCTTGGTGGCCCGTCCCACCAGCAGGGGGAGCACCCCCGTGGCGTTGGGGTCCAGGGTGCCGGCGTGGCCGATCTTTTTGACCCCCAGCAGGCGGCGCACCACCGCCACGCACAAAAAGGAGGTCATCCCCTCGGGCTTGTCTATACACAAAATGCCGTTCACGGCGGTCACCTCCTTAAACCGAATTATGGGGACAGGATACACCTGTCCCCATAGTATCAGCCTGTTATCAAGCGGGGAATGGCGATCTCGGCCGCCCGGATAATGGCGGCGCGCACCTCTTCCCGTGTGCCGTCCACGGCGCAGCCGGCGGCCCGGTTGTGACCGCCGCCGCCCAGCAGGGCGCACACAGCCGACGCATCGGCGTGGGTGCCGGTGCGTACGCTGATCTTATAGTTGCCGTCCGCCTTCTGCCGCAGGGTGATGCCCACCCACACGCCCTCGATCTGGCGGGGGATGGGGGGTAGACCCTCCAGGTCATTCTCGTCGGCGCCGCTTTTCTCCACCATCTCGTTGGTGATGGTCATAATGGCCACGCGGCCCTCGTGGAGAAACTCCATGCCGTCCAGAGCCATCCGCTCCAGCTCGATGCGTGCCCGGGATTTCATATCAAAATTCACCCGGTTGATCATCTCGTAGGGGATGCCCAGGTCCATACACTCCGCCGCCATCCGGTGGGCCAGAGCATCGGCATTGGAATACTTAAAGCAGCCGCTGTCGGTGGCGATGCCGGTGTAGATGCAGGTGGCCATAGCGGCGGTCAGCGGTACCCCCAGCAGACGGATGATCCGCAGGATGAGCATGGCGCAGGCGGCACAGGAGGCGTCCACGCAGGTTTCGGCGGCATAGCCGGTGTTGGTGCCGTGGTGATCCACGCACAGGTCCACCCGGTGGCCGTACAGCTCCTGCACACGGGGTCCCAGCAGCTTAGAGTCCGCCACGTCCAGGGCGCAGATAAAGGCCGGCTCAAAATCCGGCATCTCCACGCCCTCGGTCATATAATCGTATTTTTCGGGGATGGGGTCGCCACACAGCACCCGTACCCGCTTGCCCAGGGTCTGCAATGCCAGACACAGGGCAAAATTGGAGCCCAGGGTATCCCCGTCGGGATACTGGTGGGCCAGCAGCAGGATATCGTCCGCCGCCAACAGACGGTGGGCAACCTGCTGCTCGGTTATGTGTTGTGTCATGGATCGATCTCCTCTTTTTTGATCCGATTGATGGTGGCGGCGATACCGGCGCTGTATTCGATGGAATCGTCCGCCACAAAACGCAGTTCAGGAGTGTGCCGCAGGCTCAGGGCATAGCCCAGCTCCCGGCGCATATATCCGGCGGCGGATTTGAGCCCTTTGACGGCCTCGCGGGCGGCCTCTATGCCGCTCATGGAGCTGATGTAGACGGTAGCATAGGACAGGTCCCGGGTCACGTCCACACGGACGATGCTCAGCAGGCTGCCGGCTACCCGGGGGTCCTTGACGGTACGCAGGATAGCGGTCAGCTCCCGCATAATGTCCTCGCTGACCCGGTCCATTCGGTAGTTGGGCATAGAAGTACCTCCTTGTTTTTAGAGTTAGGAATTAGGAGTTAGGAGTTAGGGGAATCTCGATCAATCCCGTGCAAATAGCCATGGTTTCGGCGCAAGCCGAAATCGCATCTGTTCAAGATGCGAAAAGGCTATTGCAGGGATTGATGGGCAAAGCCCTTTGGGCAAATAGCCATGGTTTCGGCGCAAGCCGAAATCGCATCTGTTCAAGATGCGAAAAGGCTATTGCAGGGATTGATGGGCAAAGCCCTTTGGGCAAATAGCCATGGTTTCGGCATGGGCCGAAATCGCATCTGTTCAAGATGCGAAAAGGCTATTGCAGGGATTGATGGGCAAAGCCCATCAATCCCGATATTCCTCGATGATATAGGTCTCGTAGATGTCGCCCTCCTGGATATCGGTGAACTTTTCCAGACCGATACCGCACTCGTAGCCCTGGGCCACCTCTTTCTGGTCGTCCTTAAAGCGCTTGAGGGAGACCATCTTATCGTCGCCGATGATGATGCCGTCACGGACGATGCGCAGCAGGTCGTTGCGGTACACCTTGCCGTCCAGGATGTAGCAGCCCGCCACCAGACCAACGCCGGTGATGCGGTAGACCTGACGTACCTCGGCACGGCCGTGAAGCACCTCGCGGGTCTTGGGGGCCAGCATGCCCTTCATAGCGGTCTCCACCTGCTCCAGGGCGTCGTAGATGACGCGGTACATACGCATATCCACGCCGGCGTTATCGGCAGCCACCTGGGCCAGGGGATCGGGACGCACGTTGAAGCCCACGATGATGGCGTTGGAGGCGTCGGCCAGCATCACGTCGTTCTCGGACACGGCACCCACGGCACCGTGGATGACCCGGACGCGGACCTCCTCGTTGGTCAGCTTTTCCAGAGACTGGGTCACAGCCTCCACAGAGCCCTGCACGTCGGCCTTGACGATGATCTTCAGCTCCTTCATCTCGCCCTCGCTCATCTGATCGAACAGGTTGTCAAGGGTGATCTTCTGATACTTGCTGAACATCTCCTCCTTGGCCTCGGTCTTGCGCTGCTCCACCAGCTCACGGGCCAGGCGCTCGTCGGATACGGCGTTGAAGATATCGCCGGACACCGGCACCTCCGCCAGACCCATGATCTCCACCGGCACAGAGGGGCCGGCCTGGGTCAGCTTGTTGCCGTTTTCGTCGGTCATGGCGCGGACACGGCCCACCGACATACCGGCCACGATGACGTCACCGGCCTTGAGGGTGCCGTTCTGCACCAGCACGGTGGCGATGGGGCCGCGGCCCTTGTCCAGACGGGCCTCGATGACCGTACCCTTGGCGGCGCGGTCGGGGTTGGCTTTCAGCTCCTTCATCTCCGCCACCAGCAGGACGTTCTCCAGCAGGTCGCTGATGCCCATACCGGTGTGGGCGGAAACCGGCACGCAGATGGCGTCGCCGCCCCACTCCTCCGGCACGATCTCGTGCTCGGTGAGCTGCTGCATCACCCGGTCGGGGTTGGCGGTGGGCTTATCCATCTTGTTGATGGCCACGATGATGGACACACCGGCGGCCTTGGCGTGGTTGATGGCCTCGATGGTCTGGGGCATAATGCCGTCGTCGGCGGCCACCACCAGGATGGCGATATCGGTGACCTGGGCGCCGCGGGCACGCATAGAGGTAAAGGCAGCGTGGCCGGGGGTATCCAGGAAGGTGATGGACTGGCCGTTCACATCCACGCGATAGGCGCCGATGTGCTGGGTGATGCCGCCCGCCTCGCCGGCGGTGACGCTGGTCTTGCGGATGGCGTCCAGAATGGAGGTCTTACCGTGGTCAACGTGACCCATAACCACCACGACGGGGTCACGGGGCAGCAGGTTGTC